>NZ_JBHWIW010000052.1:0-49885 GCF_042731955.1 Streptomyces sp. NPDC059828
GCCCCATTACCAATGTCGGACACGGAGCCGCAACCTCCGCCGACCGCCGCCGGGCGGGGAAAGCCCCCCACGGTCTTTCCCTCGCCCCTCGGTACTCGAAGGTTTCGCGTCCGACGTCGTACAGCTTTTCGGGTTGTGCGGTTCTGCGCACTGCGTTTCAACTGTGGCTGAAACTCCGTGGTGACGGCCTGTGATTGCATGCATACTCAGTGGCTGGGACGATTGCGGATGCAACAGTGGGGGTTCCGTGCTGCGTATCCATTTCACGGGTGAAGACCTAGCTAGGGTGAGGATGGCGGCCAGGCCGGACGTTTTGTGGGAGACGATTCTGAGCTTTCACCGGCTGCGGGACCGCCGGGGCACGGCGGTGTACGGGGAATGGCGCGCGGAAACCCGTGCCCGGTTGAATGGTGAAACACGACTGCTGGCCGCACTGGTGCCGCCGCGTGGATATTTCCCGGACTTCCTGACCCCGCCCGAGGCGCTCGAAGGGCTCGACGAGGGCCTCGAAGCGGTACGGGCGACTCCGGCGCCGCGGCTGCGCGCCGAGCTCGCGCTGCTGGCCGCCGACCGCCCCCAGCCGGGGCTCCCGGCCCGGCTGGCCGGGCTCGCAGACGGCGAGGGGGAGCCCATGGCCCGGCTCATCGGGGCGCTGCGCAGCTACCACCGGGCGGCGGTCGAGCCCTACTGGTCCCAGATACAGGCCGCCGTGGAGGCCGACCGGGCCGCGCGCGGCCGGGCGCTGCTCGACGGCGGCGCGGATGAAATGCTCGCCTCGCTGCCGCCGATGCTGCGCTGGAGCGCTCCGGTGCTCGAGGCTGACTACCCCGTCGACCGGGAGATCCATCTGGAGGGGCGGGGCCTGCTGCTCCAGCCCTCGTACTTCTGCCGCGGGGCCCCGGTGGTACGACGCGACGGGAACCTGCCGCCCGTGCTGGTCTACCCCGTCACGCACACGGCTCCGCCGACCGCCGCCGATTCCGAGCGGGACCTGGTCACGCTCGGCCGCCTCGTGGGCCACACCCGCTCGGCCGTGCTGCACTCCATAGGCAACGGCTGTACGACCAGCGAACTGGCCCGCAGGGCAGGGGTGTCGCTGGCGTCGGCCAGTCAGCACGCCTGCGTCCTCAGAGAGGCGGGCCTGGTGGTCACCTTGCGCAACGGCAATGCGGTGCTGCACTCGATGACCCCGCTGGGCACCGCGCTCCTGAGGGGCGGGGCCCAGCGGGATCCGGTGGCTCCCGCCGCGGTGGCACCCGGCGCACCCGGTGCGCCGGGCGCACAGCCGGCCGCGGCGAGTGGGCCGTCGGCCGCGGCGGCTATGCGCGGAAGGGCCCGGTCACCTCGTAGGTGATACCGCCCGACGAACTCCCGCTCGAACCGCGCTGGCTGGAGAAGTACAGCCGTCTCCCGTCCGGCGAGAAGGCCGGTCCGGTGATCTCGGAACCGGACTGGCCGTTGATCCGCAGGAACGGCGCGACGACATCGTCCGGGGTGATCAGGCAGATCTCCATGTTCCCGCCGTCCTCGGCGATGAACAGATCGCCCGAGGACGACCCGGTGACATTGTCGACTCCGGTCAGCGGTGCGGAGCCGCCGACGACCAGCGAGTCGTCGTAGGCCAGTTCGTAGGTGCCGCTGGTGAGGTTGAGCTGCCAGAGGCGGTTGTCGCCCTTGGTCGTGAACCAGACCGTGTCGTTGGCGTAGTGGCAGCCCTCGCCACCGTTGAACTTCTTCGCCCCGGACACCTGGCTGCGGGTCGCGGTCGGCGAGCCGTCCGGGTCCGGGACGTTGGCCCAGCTGTACGAGCGGGAGGTGCCGCTGCCGGCCACGAGCACCTGGAGGGTGCCGGAGGAGAGATCGCCCCAGGTGGTGGGGACGAAGCGGTAGAGGCAGCCGTTGGTCTCGTCCTCGGTCAGATACACGACCTTGCGGACCGGGTCGGCGGCGGCGGCCTCGTGCTTGAACCGGCCCATGGCGGACCGGCGCACGGCAGGGGTCACACCCCACGGGTCGGTCTCGTAGACGTAGCCGAGGCTGACCTCCTCGCAGGACAGCCAGGTGTTCCACGGGGTCCTGCCGCCCGCGCAGTTCTGCCGGGTGCCGGAGAGGATGCGGTACGCCCCGGTGATCGCGCCGGTCGAGGAGAACCGCACCGCGCTCGCCCCGCCCGAGGGGTTGATCTCCGAGTTGGACACGTAGATCCACCCGGAGCCGTCGGCGAAGCAGGCACCCCCGTCCGGTGCGCTGTGCCAGGTGTACGAGGTGGTGCCGACCTGCTGCCCGGACCGTGCGATCACCCTGCTGGTGAACCCGGTGGGCAGTTGGACACCGTTCGCGTCGGCGGCGCCGAGCGCACCGTAGGGCCCGGAACCGGGCTGCGCGGGTGCCGCGGCGGCGGCGCCCTGCCACAGTGTGCCGCCGAAGGCGGCGGCGGACGTGCCGATGACGGCCCCGCGCAGGAAGCTGCGTCGTTCCACTGTCACTCACTCCATGATGGGTTTCCGTGACTGCCCCGCGACGCCGGTCGGCGTGCGGGGTCGCGCGCCTAGGGACCATAGAAGCGCGGAGTTGACACGGCTTCAACGACCGGTGAAGGGGAGGCGTCGGGCGGCGGGGCAGGGGGCGAAGCGGCGATCACCCCGCGGGGAGCGGTGCTCCCGCGGAATCGGCGGAGTCCGCGCGATAGCGCCCCGGTGTCGTGCCGAACTCCCGCTTGAAGGCGTGGGAGAGAGCGTACGGAGTGCCGTATCCGACGCGGTGCGCGATGGCGGTCAGCGAGTCCTGAGTGTCACGGAGCAGCCCGGCGGCGACGGTCAGCCGCCACCAGGTGAGGTATGCCATCGGGGACCTGCCGACCAGCGTGCTGAAACGCCGGGCCAGGGTGGGGCGGGACACACCCGCCTCGGCGGCCAGCCGGTCGTTGGTCCACGGCGCGGCCGGGTCCGAGTGCAGCACCCGGAGGGCGGTGGCGGTCACCGGGTCGCTCAGCACGGCGGGCCAGGCCCCGGTCGTCCCTTCGGCCATCCAGGACCGGATCATGTACACGAGCAGCAGGTCGAGGAGACCGGGTACGGCCGTGCAGAAACCGGGGCCGCGGTTGTCCAGCTCACGGCCGAGCAGCTCGATGGCCGCCCGCAGCTCGTGGTGGCCGCCGGCCCGGCCCGGCAGATGGACCACCTCAGGGAGCTCCGCCAGGAGCGGGTGCCGGTGGCTGCGGCCGAACCGGTACTTGCCGCACAGCATCCGCACGCTTCCGGGCCCCGCCGCCGTCTCCGCCCCCGTCTCCGCCGCCCCGCGCCAGCTCTCGAACGGCACGGCCCGGCGCACGGTCCGCGGGTCGGCGGGGGAGTCGGCGATCACGTGGCCGGTGCCATGGGGCAGCAGCACGGCGTCACCCGCGCCGAGCGTGACGGCGGTGCCGCCGTCGGCCAGCAGCCAGCAGCTTCCCTCCAGCACGACGTGGAAGCCCGCGCCCTCGTACGGGGCCAGGCGGGCGCACCAACTGCCCTCCACCCTGACCCGGTTCGACGACGGCTGCCCGAGGCGTACGGCCGCGATGGCATCGCTCAGCACATCCATCACGGCAGCGTACTCCGCGCGTGAGACGCATGCGTATCGCGGAGAGCCGATGATGCATTGGAGTGCTCACCTGCCTGCCATAGATTCGAGGGCATGGACAACGAAGAGCACCAGCACGCACAGAGCATCGTCCTGGGCGATGTCGACGTCACCCGTGTCATCGAGTGGCGGGGCCCGTTCACGCCGGCCCGGGGCATCGTGCCCGGCGTGGAGGCCGAGGTGTGGAAGGAGAACGAGGCCTGGCTGGCGCCCGACCACTGGGACCCGGACAGCGACAACGCCGTGGTCGCCCTCCAGACCTGGGTGCTGCGCAGCGGCGGCCGTACGGTGCTGGTCGACACGGGTGTGGGCAGCGGACGGGAGCGGCCCGGCACTCCGCAGTTCCACCAGCGGGAGGGCGACTTCCTCGCCCGCCTGGCCCGGGCCGGGATCCGCCCGGAGGATGTCGACGTGGTCGTCAACACCCATATCCACGGCGATCATGTCGGCTGGAACACCACCCGCGCCGACGGCGCGTGGGTGCCCGCCTTCCCCCGCGCCCAGTACCTCATCCCGGCCGCCGACGACGCCTACTTCGGCCCGGCGGGTGGGTACGGGAACGGCCGTCGTCAGGACGACCGGCTGATCTACGAGGACAGCATCGCCCCGATCCACCGGGCCGGGCAGGCGGTGCTGTGGGACGGTGCCCACCGCATCGACGAGAACCTCACCCTGGAACCCGCGCCCGGCCACACCCCCGGCTCGTCCGTGCTGCGCGTCGCGTCGGGCTCCGACCGTGCGGTCTTCGTCGGCGATGTGCTGCACAGCCCCGTGCAGATCCTCCGGCCCGCCTGCAACAGCTGCTTCTGCCTTGACCCGGCGGGCGCGGCGGCCAGCCGCCGGCGCATCCTCGAGCGGGCCGCCGACGAACGGGAGCTCGTCGTCCCCGCCCACTTCGGGGGCACCGGCGCGGTGGAGGTCGGCCGGGACGGCAGCGGGTTCACACTGGGTGCCTGGGCCGGCTCCGGCGGGCGATGAGTTCTGCCGGGTCCGCCGGTCTACCCCTCGTGAATCAGCACACCGCACGGGAAACCGCACACGAACCCGAAACAGAGGAACGAACGGCCATGACCCAGATGATCTTCGTGAACCTGCCGGTGAAGGACCTGGAGAGGACCAAGGCCTTCTGGAAGGCATGCGGCTACTCCTTCAACCCCCAGTTCTCCGACGAGAACACCGCCTGCCTGGTGCTCGGCGACACGATCTTCGCGATGCTCATGACCGAGCCCCGGTTCAAGGAGTTCACGAAGAAGGAGATCGCCGACGCCGCCACCACCACCGAGGTGCTCCTCGCCCTCAGCGCCGAGAGCCGGGACCGGGTGGACGAGCTGGCGGACGCTGCGCTCGCCGCCGGTGGCTCGGAGGCCATGCCGGCCCAGGACCACGGCTTCATGTACGGCCGTTCCTTCCAGGACCCGGACCACCACATCTGGGAGGTCGTCTGGATGGACCCGAAGGTCGTGGCGGAGGGTCAGCAGTAGCCCGTCAGTAGTAGCCCTTCGCGCCGTCGAGCAGCTCCCGGATCGTGTCCATGTGACCCGCGTGCCGGGCGGTCTCCTCCACCATGTGGATCAGCATCCACCGCAGGGAGGCCGCCGCGGAACGGAAGTCCGGGTGCCTGCCCGTCTCGTCCAGCGGATGCGCGGCGATGATCTCGTTGGACCTCGCGCACTGCTGCTCGTACTCCTCCAGCAGCCTGGCCAGCGGGACTCCCTCGACCCGCATGTCGGCATCCTCGGGCTCGTCGAGGAACGACGGGTTGGCGGCCGCCGCACCGCCGAGGAAGAGGACCTCGAACCAGGCGTGTTCGACCCAGCGCAGATGGGAGACGAGGGCCGCCATGGTCATCAGCGGCGAGGTGGGCAGCACCTTCCGGTGGGCGTCCTCATCGGACAGGCCCTCGCACTTGTAGTGGACGATCGCGCGCTGTGTATCGAGCCATCCCACGAGCTGGGTGCGTTCGTCGGCGTCGAAGGGCGGGCGTATGCGGGGAGGCATCGTCATGGCGCGGACCGTACCCCCGTCCCGTCCCGCGCCGCACGCGAATTAGCCCCCGCTCCGGTCCCGTTCCCGTCCCGCTCAGGTCCCGTTCACGCCCCGGTGCGCACCGGATACGCGCGCACCGTCACCGCCTCGTCGTCCAGGCAGCGCCCGGTCTCCAGGTCGAAGCGCTGCTTCAGCAGTGGTGAGGCCACGAAGGGCCGGCCCCCCGCGGTGCCCAGCAGGCCGCGCGAGAGCACCTGCGCGCCCGTGAACGGGTCGCGGTTGTCGATCGCGTACGCCCGTCCCGAGCGGTCCACGAACACGGCCGCCTGGCGTCCGTCGGGGAGCAGTGCCGCCACGCCGCGCCCCGGGGTGAGCCGGGACAGCTCGCAGACCTGGAACCAGGTGTCGTCCAGATGGAGTTGGAGCGTCGGTGTCATCATCGGGTCAGGGTCCCTTCCAGCGTCGGGCCCATGGTCGGCCCCAGGGTCAGAATGGTCAGGTCCGGCTTGATCTGGTCCCGTTCCGGGATGAACCTCACGGACGGGTCCGGTGCTTCCGGCGCGTTCACGAACGACACGAAGCGGCGCAGCCGGTCCGGGTCGTCCAGCGTCGCGGCCCACTCGTCGTGGTAGCCGGCGACATGCTCCGCCATCAGGGCCTCCAACTCGTCGCACAGGCCCAGCGAATCGTGCACGACCACGTCCCGGAGGTGGTCGAGTCCGCCCTCCAGCCGCTCCAGCCAGGTGGAGGTGCGCTCCAGCCGGTCCGCCGTGCGGACGTAGAACATCAGGAACCGGTCGATGAGTCGTATGAGTTCGGCGTCGGACAGGTCCTGGGCGAGCAGATCGGCGTGGCGCGGTGTGGCGCCGCCGTTTCCGCCGACGTACAAGTTCCAGCCGTTGGCGGTGGCGATCACGCCGAAGTCCTTCGACTGCGCCTCCGCGCACTCACGGGCGCAGCCCGACACGGCCGACTTGAGCTTGTGCGGGGCGCGTAGCCCCCGGTAGCGCAGCTCCAGGTCGATCGCCATCTTCACGCTGTCCTGTACGCCGTAGCGACACCAGGTCTGCCCCACGCAGGACTTGACCGTGCGCAGCGCCTTCCCGTACGCGTGCCCCGACTCGAATCCCGCGTCGACCAGCCGGGTCCAGATCGCGGGGAGCTGGTCGACCCGGGCGCCGAACAGGTCGATCCGCTGGCCACCCGTGATCTTCGTGTAGAGGCCGAAGTCGCGGGCGACCTCGCCGATGACGATCAGCTTGTCCGGGGTGATCTCACCGCCGGGGATGCGGGGTACGACCGAATACGAGCCGTTGCGCTGGAGGTTGGCGAGGAAGTGGTCGTTGGTGTCCTGCAACGCGCCCTGTTCGCCGTCGAGGATGTAGCCGTTGCCGAGGCTGGCGAGGATCGAGCCCACCGTGGGCTTGCAGACCTCGCAGCCCTCGCCGCCGCGCGCCTCCTCGCGTCCGTGCGAGTCGAGGAGCTGCGCGTACGAGCTCAGTCGCAGTGTGCGGACGATCTCGTACAGCTCGCTGCGGGTGTACGAGAAGCAGCCGCACAGGCCCTGGTCGGCCGCCTGCGGCAGCAACTGGCCGATGACCTTCACGCAACTGCCGCAGCCCGTGCCAGCCTTGGTGCACTTCTTCACCTCCGGCAGGGAGGTGTGGGCGCAGATCTCGCCCTTGGTGACGTTGTGGCAGGAGCAGATGACGGCGTCGTCCGGGAGCGCCGACGGACCGAGCACGACCGGCGCCCCCGCACCGGCCGGCAGCACCAGCTGCTCGGGCGGCACGGGCGGCACGCTGCCGGTGAGGGGGCGCAGCATCCCGTACGAATCGGCGTCGCCGACGAGGACACCGCCGAGCAGCTCGCCGCCCCGGCCGATGACCAGCTTCTTGTAGACCCCGGAGCGCGAGTCCGCGTACACGACGTCCAGACAGCCGTCGGCCGTGCCGTGCGCGTCGCCGAACGACGCCACGTCCACCCCGAGCAGCTTCAGCTTCGTGGACAGATCGGCGCCCGTGAAGGCGCCCTCCTCGCCCACCAGCACATCGGCGACGGTCTTCGCCATCTCGTAGCCGGGGGCGACCAGTCCGTACACCCGGCCGTCGGAGGCCAGGGCGCACTCGCCGATCGCGAAGACGCCCGGGTCCGACGTACGGCACTGCTCGTCCACCACGATTCCGCCGCGCTCGCCCACCTCCAGGCCCATGTCACGGGCCAGTTGGTCGCGCGGCCGCACACCGGCCGAGAAGACCACGAGGTCGGTGGCGAGCGCGGAGCCGTCGGAGAGGCTCATCCCGGTGACCGTGCCGCCGTCGGCGGTGATCGCCTGGGTGCCGACCCCCGTGTGCACGCTCAGCCCCATGCCCTCGATGGTCCGCAGCAGCGCCGCGCCACCGCCCTCGTCCACCTGCACCGGCATCAGCCGGGGCGCGAACTCCACGATGTGTGTGTCCAGGCCGAGGCCCTTGAGCGCGCCCGCCGCCTCGAGGCCGAGCAGCCCGCCGCCGACGACCACACCGGTGCGGGAGGTCTTCGCGTACTCCTCGATCGCGAGCAGATCCTCGATCGTGCGGTAGACGAAGCAGCCTTCGGCGTCCTTGCCCGGCACCGGCGGCACGAAGGGGTACGAGCCGGTCGCCAGCACGAGGGAGTCGTAGGTGAACGTCCGCCCGGAGCGCGCGGTCACCGTGCGGGCGGCACGGTCGACGCTGACGGCGGGATCGTCGAGGTGCAGCTCGATGCCGTGCCGGTCCATGAAGCCGTCCTCGACGAGGGACAGGTCGTCGGGGGTGCGGCCCGCGAAGTAGGAGGTGAGCTGCACCCGGTCGTACGCGGGGCGGGGCTCCTCGCACAGCACGACGACCCGCGTCCGCTCCGTGGCGCCGCGCTCGGCGAGGGCCTCCAGGAAACGCTGGCCGACCATGCCGTGGCCGACCAGCACGATCGTGGGGGTGGTGGGCGTGGTGGCGGTCATTTCAGAAACCTCCGTCGGTGGTGAGCAGGTGGAGCAGCGGGGCGTCGGGCAGGGGGTCGTCGCCCTCCCAGGCGCGGGCCAGCGCGCCGACGGTGGCGAGATCCCCGAGCAGGACGCCCCCGACGAGGCGGTCCCCGCGGACGACGACCTTCCGGTAGGCCCCGCGGGTGGCGTCGGCGAGCTGCACGACGTCGTCCCCGGGGCGCGGGGCGGGGTCCCCGAAGGCGGCGACATCGAGACTTCCGGCGCCACCGAGGGTGAGCCGGGTGAGGGCGCGGGTGCCGGTGTAGGCGGCTGCCGGGCCGGTGCCGGTCAGCAGGGCGGCGAGGGCGTCGGCCTGTTCCACCGCCGCCGTCGCGAGGCCGTAGACGGTGTCCGCGTGCTCGGCGCAGTCGCCGATGGCGTGGATGCGCGGATCCGACGTACGCAGCTCGTCGTCCACGACGATGCCCTGGCGGACCGCGAGGCCCGCATCGGCGGCAAGCGCCGTACGCGGCCGGACCCCGCAGGCGAGGACCACGCACTCCGCGTCGAGGACGAAGCCGTCGGCGAGTTCGACGCCGGAGACCGCCTGTTCGGGGCCGCTGCGCAGGCCGCGGACATGGCACTCCGTGTGGACCTCGACGCCGAGATCCTCCAGATGGGCCCGGACCAGGTCCCCGGCCGCCGGGTCGAGATGGCGGTCCATCAGGGTGGGCCCGTGATGGGCCAGCACCACGTCCGCCCCGCGCTCCGCAAGCGCACGCGCCGCCGAGACCCCGAGCAGCCCGCCCCCGATGACCACGGCGCGCGTGCCCGTACGGGCCAGGGCGGCCAGGGCCAGGCAGTCGTCCAGGGTGCGGAAGGGATGCACGCCTTCGGGCAGCCCGCCCGAGGTGCCGCGCAGCGGCGGCAGCACCGGGTTGGAGCCGGTCGCCAGCACGAGCCGGTCGTACTCCACCGCCGAGCCGTCCGCGCAGTGCACGGTCCGCGCCTCGCGGTCGATGCGCACCGCCCGCACCCCGTGCCGCACCGTCGCCGGCCCGCCCGGCACGGGCGGCAGGGCGATCACCTCCGGTGCGTACCGCCCGGCGAGGACCTCGGCGAGCAGCACCCGGTTGTAGGGGGTGTGCGGCTCGTCGCCGAGCAGGGTGACATCGCACACCGGCGAGAGCAGGCGCGCCAGGCGCGCCCCCGCCATCCCGGCGCCGATCACCACGGTCCTCGTATCCATGCAGGCAGCATGGAGCGCCGCTGTTACCTGCCCGCATCTCCGTTGTTTCCCGTGGGGAACGCTGATCTCAGCGCGGGTGCGGGAGCGGTGTGAGGGCGCGCGGGGCCCTCGGGCGTGGCCGCCTCAGCGGGCGCTGCCCAGATTCCGGTCGGCTTCGGCGCCTTCGAGCATGAGGGTGACCTCCTCGATACGGCGGAAGCGGCCGTCGGGGGCGAACTCCCCGAACAGGTACACCTCCGTGCGCACCGTGGATCCGTCCTTCTTCGTGACGTGGACCGTGTGGCGGTCGGCGTAGCGTGTGTCGTCGTACAGCTCGTCGTGGACCTCGATGGACCCGTCGGTGACGACGGTGCGGAGATGGGCGATGTGCTCCAGGAAGCCTTCGCGGTCGGCCCACTCGCCGTCCGTGCGCTGGCGGTAGTCGGGGGCGAAGTGCCGGTCGGCGGCTTCCTGGAGGTCGGGTACGGGGGTGAGGATCAGGTCGTTCAGCGCGGCGGCGATGCTGGTCCGGTTCGTGGTCATGGTGTGGTCCTTCCAGGCCGGTCACTGCTGGATGATGCGTGCGTCGCGCACGCTTCTCCTGAACTGTAGCGCACATGCGTGCGCCGCGCACGCTAATCTGGGTGCATGGAGAGCGGTGTGGGACACGAGATCGCTGATGCCCTGGGCGTACTGCTCAAGCGCAGCAACCGCCTGGAGCTGTACCGGAGGCTGACGGACGGCCTGGGCGAAGCCGTGGACGAGCTGACCTATCCCATCCTCAGCGCACTGGCGCGCAGCGGTCCGCGCAGCGCCGCCGCGCTGGCCGGGGACGTGGGCCTCGACCGCTCCGGCGTCACCCGCCGTGCCTCCAGGCTGGAGGAGGCGGGGCTCGTCCGGCGCGAACCCGACCCCGAGGACAGACGGGCGACCCTGCTCGCCCTCACGGCTGCGGGCGAACGGACCGTGGGGACCCTGCGCCACCGTCTGTCCGCCCACATCGAGGCCGGCCTCGCCACCTGGCCGGCCGGTGAGGCGGCGGCCTTCGCGCGGAACCTTCAGCGCTTCGTCAGCGAGGGCCCCTTCGCGTAGGGCCCGCCGCGAGGGCCTCTTCATCCGGGGCCGACTGCGAGGCTCCCCTTCCCCCGGGGCCGGCTGCGAGGCTCCTTCGCCCGCGGTCGGCTGCGAGGGTGGGACCCGGCATCCGGGCCGGGAGGCCGAGCGATGACCCGGCATCCGGCCCCGGAGGACGAGCGAGGACCTCACGGCGCTGTGCGGCCGACGGGGAACGTCACCGTCATCGAGGTCTGCGTGCCGAACGTGGCTCCCCGCCCCCGTCAGCCGGACGCATGACGGGGGCGAGGACGGGGCGGTTACGAGGACGGTGGAGGCCGAGCCCGTTGGTTGCCCTGCGCGCCGCTCGCCCAGCGCAGCAAGGGCCACGCCCCGCCGACGGCGGGCACGGCCGGAACGGCCGTGCTCGCCGCGATCTGGGTGGTGTCCGGGCCCCGACGCTGCCGCCGACGCCCTTCTCATCTCTGAGGTAAGAGCCAGTGCGCCGGGCACGCCTGCTGATGGGCGATCAGATATGGGGGTGTGCGGGGCTCATCGCCGTACCGGGGCTTCGTTTTCGCAGGTCACAGTGGTGGAATGGGCCATTGGGTGCACCGTGGGGTCGGTCGCGCCGAATGGGTGATTCGAGGACGCTGTACGGCGCGTCGGCTGGCGTGTGCGAGGTTGGGCACAGGAGCCGAGGCGAGGACCGGGCGAGGAGAGGAACGTGCGGATGACCGCGACGAACAGGCCCCTGGCCGCCGTGAAGGTGCTGACCGTGCTCACCACCACCGGCAGCGCCGCGCAGGCCGAGGCGCTGGCGCGGGGTGCGGTGGAGGCGCGACTGGCCGCGTGTGCGCAGACCTCCGGACCCGTCACCTCCGTCTACCACTGGCAGGGCGCCGTCGAGACGAGCCAGGAGTGGCAGATCCTCTTGAAGACCACGGAGGACCGCTACGACGCCCTTGAGACGCATCTGAAGGAGCGGCACGACTACGCGACCCCGGAGATCATCGCCACGCCTGTGGTGCGTGGCAGTGCGGATTACCTGGAGTGGGTCGCCGCCGAGACGGCCACGCCGGACGTCCCCCCGGCGGGTTCCGCTCAGGAGCCCGCGCCGTGAACGGCCCGCTGCCGTTCTTCGTCTACGGCACCCTGCGCCCCGGCGAGCACAACCACGACCGCTTCCTGCGCGGTCGCACCTCCGCCGAGGAACCGGCCCGCCTCCCGGGAGCGGTGCTGTACGACGGGCCCGGCTACCCGTACGTCATCGAGAACGACGGCGACGGCACGGTGCTCGGCGAGCTGGTCACCGCGTTCCCGGACGGGTATCACGCGCTGTCAGCGGTGCTGGACGAGCTGGAGGAGTACTTCGGCCCCGACGACCCGCGCAATGTGTACGTAAGGGTCGCCAGGGACGTCGAGACGGCCCGGGGGAGCGTCACGGCCTGGGTGTATGTCGCCGCTGATGTGATGGCACGGGAGCTGCGGGCGCGCGGCACCGTGATCCCGGGCGGCGACTGGACGGCCCGGAAGGCACCTACCCGTCCGCAGGCTCCAGCCGCACCGCGCACACCTTGAACTCCGGCATCCGCGAGACCGGGTCGAGTGCCGGGTTGGTCAGTGTGTTGGCCCGCCCTTCGCCCGCCCAGTGGAACGGCATGAAGACCGTGTCCGGCCGGATCGACTCGGTCAGCCGGGCCGGTGCCACCGCCCGTCCCCGCCGGGACAGCACCGCGACCGGCTCTCCTTCCGCCACCCCGATCCGCGCGGCGAGCCGCGGGTGAAGCTCCACGAACGGCCCCGGGGCCGCGGCGTTCAGCTCGGCGACCCGGCGGGTCTGTGCCCCTGACTGGTACTGGGCGAGCACCCGGCCGGTCGTCAGCAGTACCGGATACTCCGCGTCGGTGTCCTCGGCGGCCTCCCGGTGGACGACCGGTACGAACCTGGCCCGTCCGTCCGCCGTGGCGAACCGGTCCAGGAACAGCCGCGGCGTCCCGGGGTGGACCTCCTCAGGGCCGCCCGCGATCTTCTCCGGCGCCTCAGGGCACGGCCAGAACACGCCGTTCTCCTCCTCCAGCCGCCGGTAGTCGATGCCCGAATAGTCCGCCGCCCCACCCGCCGATGCCCGCCGCAGCTCCCCGAAGACCTCCTCGGGGTCCGTCGGGAAGCCCTTCTCGTGGCCCAGCAGCCCGGCAAGACCGTGCAGCACCTCCAGGTCGCTGCGTACCCCGTCCGGCGCCGTGATGGCACGCCGCCGCAGCAGCACCCTGCCCTCCAGGTTGGTCGTGGTCCCCGTCTCCTCCGCCCACTGGGTCACCGGGAACACCACATCCGCCAGCGCGGCCGTCTCCGACAGCACCACATCGGCGACCGCGAGGAAGTCCAGCGCCCGGATCCGCTCCTCGACATGCGCGGCACGCGGGGCGGACACCACCGGGTTGGACCCCATGAGCAGCAGGGCCTTCACCTCCCCGCCGAGCGCCTCCAGCAGCTCGTACGCGCTGCGGCCGGGGCCGGGCAGGGAGCCGGGGTCGATCCCCCACACCCCGGCGACATGCGCCCGTGCCGCGGGGTCGTCCAGCTTGCGGTAGCCGGGCAGCTGGTCCGCCTTCTGGCCGTGCTCCCGGCCGCCCTGCCCGTTGCCCTGTCCGGTGAGGCAGCCGTATCCGGTGAGCGGCCGGCCCGCGTTCCCCGTGGCCAGAGCCAGATTGATCCAGGCGCCGACCGTGTCGGTCCCCTTCGACTGCTGCTCGGGGCCGCGTGCCGTGAGCACCATGGCGGTGGGCGCGTCGCAGAACAGGTCAACGGCCGTGCGCAGTTGCGGCACCCCGACACCGGTGATGCGCTCGACCAGCTCGGGCCAGTGCGCCATCGCCGCCGCCCTGGTCTCCGCCCAGCCGCTGGTCCGCTCCCGGATGAAGTCCTCGTCCGTCCGCCCCTGCGCCACCACCAGGTGCAGCAGCCCCAGCGCCAGGGCCAGGTCCGTGCCGGGACGCGGGGCCAGATGCAGATCGGCCTGCTCGGCGGTCCTCGTACGGCGCGGATCGACGACGATCAGCGAACCGCCGTTCTCCTTCAGCTCTGTGAGGTAGCGCAGCGCGGGCGGCATCGTCTCCGCGAGATTGGAGCCGACGAGGACCACGCATCCGGAGCGCGGAATGTCCTCCAGCGGAAAGGGCAGCCCGCGGTCCAGGCCGAACGCCCTCTGGTGCGCGGCCGCCGCGGACGACATGCAGAAACGGCCGTTGTAGTCGATCTGGGAGGTGCCGAGCACCACCCGGGCGAACTTGCCGAGCGTGTACGCCTTCTCGTTGGTGAGCCCGCCGCCGCCGAACACCCCCACCGCGTCGGCGCCGTGTGCCTCGCGGGTGCGCCGGAGCCCTTCGGCGGTGACGCGCAGGGCCTCGTCCCAGGTGGCTGGTTCCAGCGCGCCCGTGGCGGGGCTTCGCACCAGGGGCGTGGTCAGCCGCACCCGAGAGGAGAGCACGGCGGGCGCGGTGCGTCCCTTGCCGCACAGCGCACCTCGGTTCACGGGGAAGTCGGGGCGCTCCACGACCTCGACCGCGCCCGCGTCCGCGTCCACGCCGGCATCGCGCAGGTTCATCCCGCACTGCAAGGAGCAGTACGGGCAGTGGGTGGGGACCAGTGCGGGGGCGGCGGGAGCGAGGGACATGTCCCTCAGCGTGCGTCGCCGGTGTTACGCCGACGGGCTCCTCGTGTTACGAAGCCGGTGCGGGGTACTCAGCCCGTTGCCCGGGCAAAGGTGAGGTGTCCGATGCCAGCGCTTCCGCGACACCCGACTCCTTGCGCCCGAGGAAGGTCGGTTCCGGCTTGAACGCTGCGTCCAGCGCCGCCTTGCCCGCCGCGAACAGCTCCCGCGTCTCCCCGTAGTACCAGGTCGTGTCGAGCGGCTCCGCGACCCCGACACCGTACGACTCCACCCCCGCCGCACCGCACAGCGCGACGGCCCGTTCTATATGGAAGCCCTGGGTCACCAGCACCGCCCGGTCCACCCCGAAGATCTGCTTGGCCCTGACGCACGAGTCCCAGGTGTCGAAGCCCGCGTAGTCGCTGACGATCCGGCCGTCGGGCACCCCGCGGTCGGTGAGGTACGCGCGCATCGCGTCCGGTTCGTCGTACTCGGTCCGGCTGTTGTCCCCGGTGACGAGCACGACCTTGACCTTGCCCGTCCGGTACAGCTCGGCGGCGGTGTCGAGCCGGTGCGCGAGATACGGCGTCGGGCGCCCCTTCCACAGCCCCGCCCCGAACACCACGGCGACGTCGCGGGCGGGGACGTCGGCCACCGTACGGACCCGGCTGCCGGCGACGGTGTGCATCCAGGTCGCCGGGGCCAGCGCGAGGACGCAGCCCAGCATGACGCCCTGCACGGCGCGCCGCTGCCCGCGACGGGTTCTGGGCAGGCGGAGCGAGAGCCCCCGGATCGAGAACTTGCGCATACGGTGGAGACCCCCTGGATTCGCCGCCGGTCGTTCTGTCGTACGACTCATCTCTTCCGACGTCATCCCGGGCGCGGCGGTTCAGTGTCCGACAGGCGAAAACCCGGCGAGTCGAGCGCCGCCGGTCCGGCATGATGACGGGATGATCGCTGACGCTGCCCGCAACAACGCCGAATGGTGCGACGCCATGTGCCGTGCGCACGGGATCTCCGGAGTGTTCGGCGAGCGGGCCTGGACCAGCGAGTTCCGTACCCCGCCGCTGTATCCGGACGCGGTGACGCTCTCACCGGGGGCCGCGGCCCAGGACGTACTCGACGGCATCGACCGTGCGGCGCCCGGCTGTTCGGTCAAGGACAGTTTCGGTCGGCTCGACCTCTCGTCGGACGGCTTCGAGGTGATCATCGAAGCCCGCTGGATCCACCGCCCGGCCACCCTGGCCACCCCGGTCGCCCCCGCCGGCGTGGTCTGGCGGCCGGTCCGCACGACCAGCGGTCTGGCCCAGTGGGCGGCTGCGTGGGCCGGCGGGGACGGGGACATGGCGGGCATCTTCCGCCCCGAGCTCCTCACCGACCGCGCCACGACCGTGCTCGCGGGCACCACGGAGGCCGCGGAGGGCGGACGTCGGACCGTCGCGGGGGCGGTGGTCAGCCGCAGCGCGTCCGTCCTCGGTGTCTCCAACCTCTTCGCCGTCGACGGCGACCTCGACCGCGCCTGGGCGGGCTGCCTCGCCGCGGTCGCCCGGCTGTGGCCGGGCATGCCGGTCGTCGGCTGGGAGGCGGGGGAGTCGCTGGACGCGGCGATGGGACAAGGGTGCTTGCCGGGCCAGGAGCTGCGCGTCTGGCTGGCGAGCTGACACCCCGTCCGGGCCTGCCGGGAGGGAGCGGCCGGGGAACCGCGGTCTGTCGGCCGGCGGCACGGCCATCATGACCCGGTTCGGCGGACTGCTCGTCACGACGATCGAGGTCCAGCTCATGATGGGCGGGATCAAGACGTACTGCGGCATCACCTGACCTGAGCCCGGTGCGGGGCCGTGAGGTCCCGGAAAACACCTTTCACGGCGCCGCAACGGGGACGCAACCTGCGCCCGTCACGATCGGCTCATGACGGAGTCGGTACACCCTCGCGCGTTCACGGCCCCCGGCATGCTGCCCCCTGACAGCAGCTTCGACGGCACTCTCGACACCACTTTCGACAGCACCGCGCAGCTGCTCACGCGGATCACCGCGCAGTTGGGGACTCAGCTCAGTCACGTCCAGCTCAACGGAGTGCGCAGACCCATGAGTTCTCCCGCATCCCCCGCCGCCCCTTCCCACCTCCACGCCCCCTCCCTCCTCGCCGTCGCCCACGGCAGCCGCGACCCCCGTGCCGTCCGCACCGTCCGCCGTCTGCTCGACCGGGCCCGGGAACTGCGTCCGGGGCTGGACATCCGCCTCGGGCACATCGAGCTCGACGCGCCCCTGCTGCCGGACACCCTCGCCGGCCTTGTCGCGGAGGGCCGCCGCGACGCCGTGCTCGTGCCGCTGCTGCTGGGCCGGGGCTACCACGTCAAGCGGGACATCCCCGATGCCGTCGCCGGGTTCCCGGGGCTGCGAGCCAGGTTCGCGCCGCCCCTCGGGCCGCATCCGCTGCTCGTCGAGGCGCTGTACGCGCGGCTGACCGAGGCCGGCTGGCGCGCCGAGGACCACGGCAGCCGCAGCGCCGGAGTGGTGCTGGCCGCGGCCGGGTCGCGCGACCCCGATTCGGCCGCCGACGCCCGCCGTACCGCCGCCCTGCTCAGCGAGCGCATCGGCGGGGTGCCGGTCGTGCCCGCCTACGCCTCCGCGGTCTCGCCGAGCGTGCCGGACGCGGTACGCGCCCTGGCTGCCCGTGGCCGCCACCGTGTCGCTGTGGCCTCGTACTTCACCGCCCCCGGCCGGTTCGCGTCGGCGGCGGCCGCCGCCGCCCCGTGGATCGCGGCGGAACCCGTCGGCGCCCACGCCGCACTCGCCCGGCTGGTGCTCCAGCGCTATGACGCGGCGCTGGACGCCTCGCCGCTGCCCGGCCGGCGCGAGCTGGTGACGGCCTGAGCCCGACGACCACGCGCCGCCGCTCAGGGCCCGTACCGCACCGCGGGCCCTGAGCGGTTACCGTCGGGGCATGGAAGGCACCACGGGCACGCCAGGCGAGCACGACTACGACGACGCAGCCACCGCGCGCTGGGCCCCCGAGCCCGACAAACGCCCCGGTCGCACCGCCTTCCAGCGCGACCGCGCACGGGTGCTGCACTCCGCCGCGCTGCGCCGCCTGGCCGGGAAGACGCAGGTGGTGACCCCGGGCTCACGCAGCGCCGCCTGGGACCCGAGCCCCCGCACCCGGCTGACCCACTCCCTGGAGTGCGCCCAGGTCGGCCGTGAGCTCGGCGAGGCACTGGGCTGCGACCCCGATCTGGTGGAGGCCGCGTGCCTCGCGCACGACATGGGCCATCCGCCCTTCGGGCACAACGGCGAGCAGGCGCTCAACGACGTGGCCAAGGACTGCGGCGGCTTCGAGGGCAACGCCCAGTCGCTGCGGCTGCTCACCCGTATCGAGCCCAAGCGCTTCGTCCACTCGTCCCACTCGGACCAGCCCGTGAGCGTCGGGCTCAATCTCACGCGGGCGGCACTCGACGCCGCCACCAAGTACCCCTGGGCCCGCGGCGGCCATCCCACCGACCCCGGGTCGCCGAAGTTCGGCGTGTACGAGGACGACCTGCCGGTCTTCACCTGGGCGCGCGAGGGCGCTCCGGGCCACCGCAAGTGCTTCGAGGCCCAGGTCATGGACTGGGCCGACGACGTGGCCTACTCGGTGCACGACTTCGAGGACGGGCTGCACGCCGGGCATGTCGACCCGAACGCCCTGCTGTCCGAGCACGAGGGCCGGGAGATCTGGGCGGTGGCGATCGGCCGCTACGTACCCGACGGCACCGATCCGCAGGCCCTCGCCGCGGCCCTCGACCGGCTGGTGGACCAGGAGTGGTGGCCCCACGGCTACGACGGATCGGCCGTCGCGCAGGCTCGGCTCAAGGACGCGACCAGCCAGCTCATCGGCCGGTTCTGCCTGGCCGCCGAGTCCGCGACACGTCAGGCGTACGGCACCGGCAGGCTCACCCGCTACGCCGCGGAGCTCGTCGTCCCGGACGAGACCCGCCTGGAGTGCGCGGTGCTCAAGGCGGTCGCCGACCGCTATGTCATGCAGCGGGCGGAGCAGGAGGCGCTGCGCGCCGAGCAGCGCATCGTGGTGGCCGAACTCGCCGAAGCCCTGATGGCCAGGGCGCCCGAAGGACTGGACCCGCAGTTCCGGGCGCTGTTCGACGCCGCGCCCGACGACCGGTCACGCAAGCGGGTGATCATTGACCAGATCGCCTCGCTCACCGACGCATCGGCGCGAGCCCTGCACGACCGGCTGACTTCGCGAGGGGCGTAAGGGACGCCGACATGGCCGGAACCAGCCTCGCACCGACCCGAACCGCCGCTGGACCGGCCCGCACACCCCGACACCCCCTCTTCCCCCATCACGCTCCGTGCGGGACGCTCACAGTAGGCGGCGTAGCGTGCTGTGCTGTCCGGGGGGCCAACCCCCGGAGCCCCGGCCGTGAACAACCGGCAGTGAACTAGGAGGAGCGAAGTGGTCGACGCGCATCGGACGTTCGTCATCGTGGGCGGGGGACTGGCCGGGGCCAAGGCCGCGGAGACCCTGCGCGCCGAGGGATTCACCGGCAGGGTGATCCTGATCGGCGACGAACGCGACCACCCGTACGAGCGCCCGCCGCTGTCCAAGGGCTATCTGTCAGGCAAGGACGAACGCGACAGCGTGTTCGTCCACGAACCGGCCTGGTACGCCCAGCACGACATCGAACTGCACCTGGGCCAGCCGGTCACCGCCGTCGACCGCGAAGCGCAGTCCGTACGGCTCGGCGACGGGACCAGCGTCCACTACGACAAGCTGCTCCTGGCCACCGGCGCCGAACCGCGGCGCCTGGACATCCCGGGCACCGACCTGGCCGGCGTCCACCATCTGCGCCGCCTGGCGCACGCGGACCGGCTGCGGCAGGTGCTCGCGGGCCTCGGCCGCGACAACGGCCATCTGGTGATCGCCGGGGCCGGCTGGATCGGCCTGGAGGTGGCGGCCGCGGCCCGTGGCTACGGCGCGGAGGTCACCGTGGTCGAGCCGGAGCCCACCCCGCTGCACGGGGTCATCGGACCCGAGCTCGGCCAGCTGTTCGCCGACCTCCACCAGGAGCACGGCGTCCGCTTCCGTTTCGGGGTCCGCCTCACCGAGATCGTCGGCCAGGACGGCATGGTCCTCGCCGCCCGCACGGACGACGGCGAGGAGCACCCGGCCCACAGCGTTCTCGCCGCGATCGGCGCCGCCCCCCGCACCGGACTCGCGGAGGCGGCCGGGCTCGCCCTGGTCGACCGGGCCCACGGGGGCGGTGTGGCGGTCGACGCCTCGCTGCGCACTTCGGACCCGGAGATCTACGCGGCCGGTGATGTCGCCGCCGTGCACCATCCACTGCTGGACATCCGGCTGCGCGTGGAGCACTGGGCGAACGCGCTCAACGGCGGACCGGCGGCGGCCCGGGCGATGCTCGGCCAGGAGGTCTCGTACGACAGGGTCCCGTATTTCTTCTCGGACCAGTACGACCTCGGCATGGAGTACTCCGGCTGGGCGCCGCCCGGCTCGTACGACCAGGTCGTGCTGCGCGGGGATGCGGGAAAGCGGCAGTTCATCGCCTTCTGGCTCAAGGAGCGCAAGGTCCTGGCCGGGATGAACGTGAACGTGTGGGATGTCACGGGGGACATCCAGGACCTGATCCGCTCGGGCGCCGAGGTGGACACCGAGGCGCTGGCGAACCCGGCGACGCCGCTCACCGGTGTCATCCCGGCACCTTAAGATTCACGTGTGGCAGGCAGGATCAACGATGACGACGTGAAGGCGGTACGGGACGCGGTCCCGATCGACTCCGTCGTGTCCGAGTACCTCCAGCTGCGCAACGCGGGCGGTGGCAACCTCAAGGGCCTGTGTCCGTTCCACGACGAGAAGTCCCCCTCCTTCCAGGTCAGCCCGAGCAAGGGCCTGTTCCACTGCTTCGGCTGCCAGGAGGGCGGGGACACCCTCACCTTCGTGATGAAGGTCGACCATCTGTCCTTCTCGGAGGCGGTGGAGCGGCTCGCGGCCAAGGCCGGGATCACGCTGCGGTACGAGGAGGGCGGGTACAACCCCGCCCATCAGCGCGGCGAGCGCATCCGCCTGGTCGAGGCCCACCAGGTCGCGGCCCGGTTCTACGCGGAGCAGCTCGACGGCGCGGAGGCCGAGATCGGCCGGAAGTTCCTCGCCGATCGGGGTTTCGACCAGAGCGCCGCCCAGCACTTCGGCGTCGGCTACAGCCCGGCGGGCTGGGACCACCTCACCCGCTTCCTGCGCGGGAAGGGCTTCTCGGACAAGGAGCTGCTGCTGTCGGGGCTCTCCCAGGAGGGTCGCCGCGGTCCCATAGACCGCTTCCGCGGCCGACTGATGTGGCCCATTCGCGACATTTCCGGTGATGTCGTCGGTTTCGGTGCGCGCAAGCTCCGCGACGACGACAACGGTCCGAAATACCTGAACACCCCGGACACGGCGATCTACAAGAAGTCCCAGGTGCTCTACGGGATCGACCTGGCGAAGAAGGAGATCGCCAAGTCCAGCCGGGCCGTGGTGGTCGAGGGCTACACGGACGTGATGGCGTGCCATCTCGCCGGGGTGACGACGGCCATCGCGACCTGCGGTACGGCCTTCGGCGGCGAGCACATCAAGATCCTCCGGCGGCTGCTGATGGACAACGGCAGCGCCAAGGTGATCTTCACCTTCGACGGTGACGCGGCCGGCCAGAAGGCCGCGCTCCGGGCCTTCGAGGACGACCAGAAGTTCGCCGCCGAGACCTTCATCGCGATCGCCCCCGACAACATGGACCCCTGCGAGCTGCGGCTCGCCAAGGGCGACGAGGCCGTACGGGAGCTGGCCGAACCGCGCAACCAGCTCTTCGAGTTCGCCATCCGGCACATCGTGCGCAACTACGACCTGGAGACCCCGGTCGGCCGGGCCGCCGCGCTCGACGAGGCCGCGCCGATCGTCGCCCGGATCAAGAACAGCGCCTCCCAGCACGAGGTGGCCGTCCAGCTCGCGGGTCTGCTCGGCATCCTCGACACCCAGTTCGTGGTCAGACGGGTCGCCCAGCTGGCGCGCTGGGCCAGGCAAGGGGGCGGCGACAGCCGTGACGGGCGCGGCCAAGGGCAGGGCTCGTCGCGTCCCGGCCAGGCGCACGACACCGGGCAGCCCACCACGCCACGACCCAGCGGCCCCGCCCTCAACCTCCGCAGCCCCGCCCACCGCACCGAGCGCGAGCTGCTCAAGCTCGCCCTCCAGCGCCCCGAGCTGGTCTCCCCGGCCTTCGACGCCTACGGGGCCGACGAGTTCACCGCCCCGCCCTACGCCGCCGCGCGCCAGGCCGTCGTCGACGCGGGTGGCGCGGAGCTCGGCATCCCGGACCCGCCCGGCTATCTGGCCCGGGTCCGGGACGCCGCGCCCAACGACACCGTGCGCTCGATGATCACCGAACTCGCCGTGGAGGCCATCCACTCCCGGACGGTGGACGAGAGCTACGCGGGCTTCCAGCTCGTCCAGGTCCGGCTGCGTGCCGTCGACCGCCGTATCGCCGAGGTCCAGGGCACTCTCGCCCGTCTCGGCGCCCACGCGGACCCCGAGCAGCTCGCCGCGGTGCAGAACGAACTGTGGGTGCTCCAGCAGTACGCCCAGTCGCTGCGCAACCGGGGCGCCGACGCTCTCTGATCCCGTGGTGCGGTAACCGCGCGGTCACGGAAGGGACGCAAAAAGTCACCGCACGCCCCTCGTGGCAGAGATGTGTCGTACCCCACACTGGACGCGGTGCCTGAGTCCTCGGAGCGCGGCCGGTCCACACAGGGTGGGCCTCTCACCCCCCGCGGATCCGCTCGTGTACCTGGAGGTCGCCCCCGTGCAGACCCAGACCCAGCCGCAGACACAGTCCCTGACCACCCTGACGGCCGCCGATCCGGCCGCGGTCGTGCCCGCACAGAGCCATTCCGCGCACCACCCTGAAAACGTCCCCGAGAACGACCCGCCGCAGGCCGGGGACGAGGACGTACAGGGCGTGAGAGAGGAACCGCCCGAGCCGCCCCCGGTCCGTACCGAGTCACCGGGCAGCGCCCCCACGTCCGACCTCTTCCGGCAGTACCTCAGGGAGATCGGCCGGATCCCGCTGCTCACCGCCGCCGAGGAGGTCGAGCTCGCCCGCCGGGTGGAGGCGGGCCTCTTCGCCGAGGAGAAGCTCGCCAGCACCCCGGACCTCGATACGCGGCTCGCCCATGACCTCGACAGACTCGTCGTGATGGGCCGTATGGCCAAGCGCCGCCTCATCGAGGCCAACCTCCGCCTCGTCGTGTCCGTGGCCAAGCGGTATGTCGGGCGCGGGCTGACGATGCTCGATCTCGTCCAGGAGGGGAACCTGGGCCTGATCCGTGCCGTGGAGAAGTTCGACTACGCGCGCGGCTACAAGTTCTCCACCTACGCCACCTGGTGGATCCGCCAGGCCATGTCCCGGGCCCTCGCCGACCAGGCCCGGACCATCCGTGTCCCCGTCCATGTCGTCGAACTGATCAACCGGGTCATCCGGGTCCAGCGCCGGCTGCTCCAGGAGCGCGGCTACGAGCCCACCGCAGAGGAGGTCGCCGCCCAGCTCGACCTCGCGCCCGAGCGGGTCGGCGAGGTGCTGCGGCTCGCCCAGGAACCGGTGTCGCTGCACGCGCCCGTGGGCGAGGAGGACGACGTGGCCCTCGGTGACCTCATCGAGGACGGCGACGCGACCTCACCCGTCGAATCCGCGGCCTTCCTGCTGCTGCGCCAGCACCTGGAGGCCGTGCTGTCCACGCTCGGCGAACGCGAACGGAAGGTGGTCCAGCTCCGCTACGGGCTGGACGACGGGCGGCCCCGCACCCTGGAGGAGATCGGCCGGATCTTCGGCGTGACACGGGAACGCATCCGCCAGATCGAGTCCAAGACCCTCAACAAGCTGCGGGACCACACCTTCGCGGACCAGCTGCGCGGCTACCTGGACTGAGCGCCGTCGCCCTCAGGCGTCGTGCCGCCCCGCCGCGTCCGCCGTGCGTCGATCAGAGCGCCGACGGCGGTGCCGAGGGCCATGCCCAGGCCGAGGCCCAGCGGCAGACTGTCGAGCGCCAGCGCGATGACGGCCCCGAGCGACAGGCCGAGCGACAGCCCCAGTGCCGTCGCCGAGCCCGCGGGCGCGCGACCTCCGCCGTTCGCCTTCTTCTCCATGTTCCGTTCCTTCCCCCGTTGGTGGCCCGGTCGGCCACGTGCCGTGCACCTCAGTCGACTTCGGCCACCGCCTGGGCGAACTGCGCCGCGTAGAGCCGGGCGTACGCCCCACGCGCCAGCAGCAGCTCCTCATGTGTGCCCTGCTCGACGATGGAGCCGTCCTCCATCACCAGGATCACATCCGCGTCCCGGATGGTGGAGAGCCGGTGGGCGATCACGAACGAGGTGCGCCCGTGGGCCAGGCCCGCCATCGCCTTCTGGATCAGCACCTCGGTACGGGTGTCGACCGAGCTGGTCGCCTCGTCCAGCACCAGGATCACCGGATCGGACAGGAACGCCCGCGCGATGGTGATGAGCTGCTTCTCACCGGCGCTGACGCCCGAGCCCTCGTCGTCGATGACCGTGTCGTAGCCGTCCGGCAGCGTGCGGATGAAGCGGTCGGCGTGCGCGGCCCGCGCGGCCTCCTCGATCTCCTCCCGGGTGACCTCGCGGGACGCGCCATAGGCGATGTTCTCGGCGATCGTGCCCCCGAACAGCCAGGTGTCCTGGAGCACCATGCCGATTGCGGCCCGCAGGTCGTCCCGGGACATCGTGGCGATGTCGACACCGTCGAGCGCGATCCGGCCCCCCGTCACCTCGTAGAACCGCATCAGCAGATTGACCAGCGTGGTCTTGCCCGCGCCCGTCGGTCCGACGATCGCAACCGTCTGGCCCGGCTCCACGGACAGCGACAAATCCTCGATGAGCGGCTTCTCCGGGTCGTAGCGGAAGGACACCCGCTCCAGCGAGACCTCCCCGCGCAGCTCCTCGGGGCGGGCGCCGCGCACCGGGTCCGGCTGCTGCTCCTCCGCGTCCAGCAGCTCGAAGACCCGCTCGGCCGAAGCCACCCCGGACTGCACCAGGTTCGCCATCGACGCGACCTGCGTCAGTGGCATCGAGAACTGCCGCGAATACTGTATGAAGGCCTGCACGTCGCCGATCGACAGCGTGCCCGAGGCGACCCGCAGTCCGCCGACCACGGCCACCAGCACGTAGTTGATGTTCGAGATGAAGAACATCAGGGGCTGCATGACGCCGCTGTTGAACTGTGCCCGGAACCCGGCCTCGTACAGCGCCTCGTTCTGCTCGGCGAAGTCCTTCGCCGACTCCTCCTGGCGCCCGAACACCTTCACCAGGGCATGGCCGGAGTACATCTCCTCGACATGTGCGTTGAGCTTGCCCGTGGACTTCCACTGCTGCACGAACTGCGGCTGCGAGCGCTTGCCCACCTTCGCCGCGACGAACACCGACAGCGGCACGGTCACCAGCGCCACCAGGGCCAGCAGCGGCGAGATCCAGAACATCATCGCCAGCACGCCCACGATGGTCAGCAGTGAGTTGATCAGCTGCCCCATCGACTGCTGCATGGTCTGGGCGATGTTGTCCAGGTCGTTGGTCGCCCGGCTCAGCACCTCACCGCGCCTGGCCTTGTCGAAATACGACAGCGGCAGCCGCGACAGCTTCGTCTGCACGTCCTCGCGCATCCGGAACACGGTGCGGTTGATCACCCGGATCGACAGCCTGGTCGACACCAGCATCAGCAGCCCCGCGCCCACATAGACCGTGAGCGCGACCAGCAGCACGTGCCCGACCGCGGAGAAGTCGATGCCCTCGCCCGGGGTGAAGTCCACCCCGGAGAGCATGTCGGCGAGGCCGCCGTCACCCCGGGCACGCAGGGCGTCGAGCGCCTGCTCCTTGCTCGTGCCACCGGGTATCTCCCGCCCGACGACACCGGCGAACACCAGGTCCGTGGCCTGCCCGAGGATCTTCGGCCCGACCACCGCCGCCGCGACGCTCAGCACTCCGGCCGCGAGCATCGTCCACAGGGTGCCCCGCTCCGGGGCGAGCTGCGCCAGCAGCCGCTTGCCCGAACCCTTGAAGTCCATGGACCGTTCGCCCGAACCGGGCATCATCATGCGTCCGCCAGGACCGGCCATCAGGCTGCCTCCGCCTCGGTCAGCTGGGAGAGCACGATCTCCCGGTATGTCTCGTTGCTCTCCATCAGCTCATGATGGCGTCCGGCACCGACAACCCTGCCTTCGTCCAGGACCACGATCCGGTCCGCCCCACGGATGGTCGACACCCGCTGGGCGACGATCACCACGGTCGCGTCGGCCGTCTCCAGGGCCAGCGCCCCGCGCAGCGCCGCGTCGGTCGCGTAGTCCAGCGCCGAGAACGAGTCGTCGAACAGATAGATCTCCGGACGCTGCACCAGGGTCCGCGCGATCGCCAGCCGCTGCCGCTGACCGCCCGACACATTGGTGCCGCCCTGGGCGATCGGCGCGTTCAGCCCGCCGTCGAGCGCACGTACGAACTCGGCCGCCTGGGCCACCTCCAGCGCCTGCCACAGCTCCTCGTCGGTCGCCCCGGGATTCCCGTACCGCAGGTTCGTGGCCACCGTGCCGGAGAAGAGGTACGGCTTCTGGGGGACGAGCCCCACGGTCCGCGCCATCAGCGCCGGATCCAGCTGCCGTACGTCGACCCCGTCGACCAGCACCTCGCCGCCGGTGACGTCGAACAGCCGGGGGACGAGCCCGAGCAGCGTCGACTTGCCGCTGCCCGTCGAACCGATGATCGCGGTCGTCTCTCCCGGCCGGGCCACCAGCCCCACATCCACCAGTACCGGCTCCTCCGCACCCGGATAGCGGAACTGCGCGCCCCGCACCTCCAGATGCCCGCGACCCTCCAGCTCCTGTACCGGATCCGCCGGGGGGACCACGCTCGACTCCGTGTCCAGGACCTCCTGGATCCGCTCGGCACACACCTCGGCCCGCGGCACCATCATGAACATGAAGGTGGCCATCATCACGGCCATCACTATCTGCATCAGATAGGCGAGAAACGCGGTGAGCGCGCCGATCTCCATCCCGCCGCTGTCGATCCGCTGCGCACCGAACCAGACCACAGCGATGCTGGACACGTTCACGACCGTCATCACGGTCGGGAACATCAGTGCCATCAGCCGGCCGGTCGACAGGGCGACATCGGTCAGCTCGGTATTGGCGCCGCGGAACCGCTCCTGTTCGTAGGGGTCCCGCACGAACGCCCGGATCACCCTGTTGCCCGTGATCTGCTCCCGCAGCACCCGGTTCACCGTGTCCAGGCGCTCCTGCATGGTGCGGAACAGCGGGCGCATCCGCTTCACGATCAGCATGACGGAGATACCGAGCACCGGCACGACCGCCAGCAGCACCGCTGACAGCGGCACATCGAGGGCGAGGGCCAGCGCGATACCGCCGACGCACATGATCGGCGCGGACACCATCAGCGTGAACGACATCAGCACCAGCATCTGCACCTGCTGGACGTCGTTGGTCGTCCGGGTGATGAGCGACGGAGCCCCGAAATGGCCCACCTCGCGGGCCGAGAACGCCTGCACACGCGCGAAGACGGCCGCCCGTACGTCCCGGCCGAGCGCGGACGCGGTCCTGGCGCCGAAGTAGACGGCCCCGATGTTGCCCAGCACCTGGACGACGCTGACGCCGACCATGAGTGCGCCGAATGTCAGGATGTATCCCGTATCACCCTTGATGACACCGTTGTCAATGATGTCCGCGTTCAGGGTCGGCAGATAGAGGGTGGCGCTGGTCTGGAGCAGCTGGAGAGCCACCAGCAGGGCGAGGGGCTTGGTGTAGGGACGCAGGAACGTCCGAAGCAGTCTTATGAGCACGCGGGGTCTCTCGGGTGTCGGGTCATGGGGGCGGAGGTCGCCCCCATACTCCGTCACCCGGCTGCCCGAGCACCAAGGGATTTCCCCAAGCACGGGTCAAGAACGAGTCACCCGTGCTCGTGGCACGGCACGGCTCACGATCCCGGGCCGAACGCCCCCGGATGCACCTGGTTCCTGGTCGCCACGTACTGCTGACGCACCGCCTGTCCCACGGCCAGCTCCTCGCCCGGCTCGAACACCTGTGCAGACGCACCCTGCCAGGCCGGCGGGGTGTGCGGGGCCAGCGCCCCCTGGGCGACGCCCAGCGCCCAGGCCGCCTGACGGGCGGCGCCGATGGCCGCGTAGTCGGCCGGCTGGGGCACGACGACCTGCGCGCCGAAGATCGACGGCGCCGCAGCCTGCACCGCGGGCAGATCGGCGGCCTGGCCCAGCAGGAACACCCGCCGCACCTCCACGCCCCGGCCGCGCAGCACGTCCAGCGCGTCGGCGAGCCCGCACAGCATGCCCTCGAAGGCCGCACGCGCCAGATGCTCACGCTTCATCGACTCGCGCCGCAGCCCCGTGATCGTGCCGGCGGTGTGCGGGAGGTGCGGGGTGCGCTCGCCTTCCAGATAGGGGAGCAGCACCAGACCGGAGGCGCCCGGCGTCGACTTCATCGCGAGCGCGGACAGCTCGGAGAGGTCCTCGATGCCCAGCATCTCGGCGGTGCCGCGCAGCGCGCGGACCGCGTTGAGTGTGTGCACCACCGGCAGATGCATCCCGGTGGCGTCCGCGAAGGAGGTGATCATCCCGCTGGGGTCCGCGAGGGCCTCATGGTGCACGGCCATCACCGAACCGGACGCCCCCAGCGACACCACCGCGTCACCGGGCGCGAGGCCGAGGCCGAAGGCCGCCGCCATCGTCTCGCCGGTGCCCGCGGAGATCAGCAGCCCTTCCGGGGTCGTCCCGGCGGCGTCGGACGGGCCCAGCACCTCGGGCAACGCGGCCCGGTGCCCGAGCGCCAGCTCCACCAGATCGGGCCGGTAGGTCCCGGTGCCCGCCGACCAGTACCCGGTCGACGAGGCAGCGCCCCGGTCCGTCGTACGGCGCGCCGGCCGGCCCAGCAGCTGCCACACCAGCCAGTCGTGCGGCTGCATCACCAGGGCGGTGCGCTTGGCCGCGTCGGGCTCCGCCGCCGCCAGCCACCGCAGCTTGGCCACCGGCATCCCCGACTGCGGTACGCATCCGACGGCCTCGGCCCAGGCCTGACGGCCGCCGAACGCCTCCACCAGATCCGCAGCGGCGACCTGCGCCCGCTTGTCGTTCCCGACCAGCGCGGGCCGCACCGGGCCGCCCGAGGCGTCGATCGGGATCAGCCCGTGCTGCTGCGCCGACACGCCGATGGCCTGCACACCTTCGAGCAGTCCGCCCGCCGCCGCCTCGCCCAGCGACAGCAGCCACGCCTGCGGATCGACATCGCTCGCTTTCGCCTCGATCGGGTGCGGAGCGTACCCCTGGCGCAGCACGGCACCCGTGTCCGTGTCGCAGACGACGATGCGAGTGAAGGCGGACGAACTGTCCAGCCCGGCGACTATCCCCATGCCGTCAGATTCTGCCGCACTCCGGGGTCTGCTGCGGCCCCGGCCGAGCGGTCAGTCCCCTTCTCTAGGTGTTGCTCGTTCCCCAGTCGTCCTCCCCATTGCTCTGACTCCGCTCCCGCAGCGACCGCACCCGCGCGGCCACCGACTCGGGCACCCGGTCCTGCACCTTGTCGCTCACGGCGTGGTACGCCTTGCCCGCCGCCTCACGCCCCGTGTGCGCGGCGGACTCGGCGGCATTGCGCACCGCGGGGTTCTGCGCGAACTCCCGCGCGGACTTCTTCAGCTGCTCGTAACGCTCGCGCCCGGCACGGGTGCCGAGCACGTAACCGAGGGCCAGTCCGGCGACGAACGTAAGCCGGTATCGCATCGCTGCCACCCTTCGCCGACGCCGTCCCCGACGCCGGGATCTGAGGTCACGAGGTCACGGGGGGAACCGATTGGCGGAGCACCCCCCTGCTTGCGCTAATGTATGTGTCGCAGCGAGCGAGCGCCGCCCGGAGAGCCCTGGGTAGGTACGTTCGGTGCACACGCAGCAATCCCCTGTAGCTCAATTGGCAGAGCAGCCGGCTGTTAACCGGCAGGTTACTGGTTCGAGTCCAGTCGGGGGAGCGCGATCCCCTGTAGCTCAATTGGCAGAGCATTCGGCTGTTAACCGGAGGGTTACTGGTTCGAGTCCAGTCGGGGGAGCGGTACCGAAAGAGGACCCCTCGGGGTCCTTTTTCTGTGCCCGCCGCCATGCGCGCCCTCCCGTGCTCCCGGGCACTCCCCGGCCCCGGGAACCGCGCAGGCGGCGGCGCGGTCTTCATGGTCACAGCGAATCCGATCATCCGAAGCAGGAGATCGTATGAGCGGCTATGCTGCGGCAGACGGCGCGCACATATGTGCGCGACGCGCCGTAAGGGGCGGTAGCTCAGCCGGTTAGAGCAGCGGACTCATAATCCGTCGGCCGTGGGTTCGAGTCCCACCCGCCCCACCGCAGAGTGGTGCCGCAGGATCGTTTCTACCTGCGGGAGCGCGTGAACGGGGGTCGCCACTCCAGGTGGTGACCCCCGTTCATTCGTTCAGACCAAGCCCCAGTGGACGCGTAGTGGACGCGCGGACGATCTGGTGGACGGAGGGGCTCTCATGCCGCCTTCCGGCGCCCGTTCCAAGCCCGGCGGAACTGCCAGGGCGCTGCGGGCGAACAGCCCGGTCGGCAGCGTCCAGCCGTCCAAACCCGGAGGCTCCGACCATGGGGGAGTGCGGCCAGAGGCGGTGAGTGGCTCGTCGGTCGCGGTGACGTGGATGGTCCGATCCTCTGCCACCGCCGTAGCCAGTCGTCGGCGCAGCAGGTACTCGACGTCGCGCAGCAGATGTCGTGCCGGGCGTCGCGGGCACCGGAACCCCGTCGGGCCTGTGATCATGGAGCGTTCGTTGAAGGTGATCGACGAGGAGCTCCATGTCGCGGGGCCGTTGGCTCGCCCCCGCCGCACGGCGCTCACGGGAACGTGCGGTAGGTGATTCGGTGAACTGGTTGACCTCACTGCCGGCGGTGGTGCTGGTGGTGGGCTGGCTCTTCGTTGCCCTCCTGGTCGCGGCCTTGGCGCGGGTCGGCGTCCGGGCGCTCGTACCGGTCGGGGAACGGGATCGGGTGCCGCAGATCGCCATGCCCCTGATGCCCACGCTTGGCGCTGCCTTCGCGATCTTCGCGGCACTCACCCTGGCCAGCGAGGCTGGCTATCTGCGCGCAGCGGAAGGGCTGGTGAGCGACGAGGCGGCCGCGACCTCCCGGCTGGCATGGGCGGCGACGAGTCCGCGGGTCCAGTCCGAGCCGATCCATGCGGCACTGCTGGACTATCTGCGGACCACGCGTGTCAAGGAATGGAAGGGCGCGGCAGCGGCGTCCGGTGGCGACCCGGCCACCGCTCGCGCGATCGCACGGCTGGAGAGGACCGTGCGAGCCGAGGCGACCAGGCCCGAGCTGGGGTCACCGGCGGGCACGGAGCTGCTGGTTTCCCTGGACAGTGTCACCAGCAGTCGCCGCTTCCGCATCGCGGCGGCATCGCGCGCCGTTCCCGGGCTCTACGTCGTCACGCTCGTGGCCAGCGGACTGGCTCTGATCGTGAATGCCGGCGCGCTGATCTTCCGCAGCAGCCTGCGAGCGTCTCTGCTGGTCGTGGGCGTTGCCAGTGTGGTCGGACTGAGTCTTGCGTTGCTCTTCGCACTCAGTGCCCCCTGGCGCGGAGCGTTCATCGTGAGCGGGTATCCACTCGACGCCGTCGCTCAGGACCTGGGATCCGGCTTCTTCGGCGCCGGGCAGTAGGCGCCGGGCAGGGCGCGAGGGCTGCGGGGTTTTCGGCGCTGCTGCTGCGTCTCGGGGTGGCTGCGACCGCGACGTGTACAACCACGGGTCAGGTCAACACCGTTCGCGGCAACTACGGACTTCCTCCGATCACCTTCTACAGGGCACAGGTGCGCTTGGACGGCACGCCAAGGAAGGTGCTGCCGGGCGACCGGTGGATTCCTCTGACTCCGGACAGCGGCAAATGGGGCCGGCTCCAGTCCGGTGTGGTGGGCTGGTACGAACCCGGCCCCACGCCCGGCTCCCAGGGGCCGGCGGTGATCGCCGGGCATGTGACCTGGAACGGACCTCGCCACCCGCTACGCCAACGCCGTCCACGACACCACCCCGCCCTGACCCGAGCACGGACCGAGCGCAGCGCCGAGCTGCGCCACCACGACGGCTCGGACCGCGACGCCGACTGTTGGTCGAGCTCGGCGACCGCTCGGTGCGTGGCATTGGGCTCGGCACGCCAGGCTGCAATGTCGCGCCTCATGCGCCAAGACCGGCGGCGGATCTCCGTGTCGGCCGTGCAGTAGCCGTGCGTGACCGGTTTCTCGGCTTCCGGGTCGTGCCGCCACAAGCCGTTCGGCCCGCAGTAGTCGGGGATGCCGGAGGCGTAAGGCAGGTTGACGGCGAGGACGCGTGGCGGCCGGCCATGGCAGACCTTGACGAGTGCAAGGTGACCGGAGATCAGGAACTGCACGCATCCGACGACGTCCGGGGCCCAGATCAGCCTGTTCAGCAATGCGTCCGTCGAACCGGTCCATCGGATTCGGAGGCCCCGGCTTCGCGCAGCTCCGAACACGGACACGCGCTTCCTGCAGGAGGTGTCCTCGCGCGGCTTCGAGGTACGTTCGGTGACGAAGAAGGCGGCGATGCCGCCCGGCCCCCTGAGGAGACTGGGGTGATGGCATGCCGCGCGAGGCCCTGACCCGCAGAGCTGACGGCGACACCGGGTGGGCGGTCGCGGCATTCGTCGCTCCCGCCACGGGGCCCGGCGCGGGGCGTGTGGTCCCGGCGGACCGGTACGCCGCCTCCGCAGCGACGGCGCTTTACGGCCTGTGGCCCGAGCCACAGGCGAGCACCCGCGCCCCGATCCCGCACAGCAGCCGGACATGACCGGACACCGCTCCATCGATACCAACGGTCCGAGCGGTCCGCAGGAGCCGGAGCCGCAGGAGGCGGCGTTCGGTGAGGCCCGCTGGCCGATGGCGGGAGCTGTCGTCGCCGCCATGCTGCTGACCTTGCTGCTACCCGACGACCTGCGTCTGGGGCCGCGCTGGCTGCTTCCATTTGTCGAAGGACTACTCCTGGTGACGCTGATCGCGGGCGACCCGGGCCGGATCAACCGCCGCTCGGTCGTCCTTCGCGCCGTGTCGATCGCCCTGGTCGGGGTGCTGGCCGTCAGCGCCATGTGGTCGACCGTCCGGTTGATCGACGACCTCATCCACGGTGGGACCGAGACCAACTCCGCCGCCGGCCTACTGCAGGCGGGCGGCAGTGTCTGGGCCTCCACCGTCCTCGCCTTCTCCCTGCTGTACTTCGAACTCGACGGCGGCGGAGCGGCCGCCCGGGCACACCGCATGCCCGGCACCCCCGAACTCGCCTTTCCCCAGCAGCTCAACCGTGACCTGAACGCCGCGCACTGGCGCCCCCGCTATGTCGACTACCTCTATCTCGGGCTCACCAACTCCACCGCCTTCAGCCCCACCGACGTCATGCCGCTGGCTCCCTGGGCGAAGATCGCCATGGCAATACAGTCCCTCGTCTCCCTGCTCATCCTCGGACTAGTGATCGCGCGAGCCGTCAACGTCCTCGTCTGACAACCAGCACCCGCACACCCCGGACGAGCAGTCGCACGGCTGCCGAGACCCGTATGGACGTCCTGTCGGCGCCTGATCTGGACGACTTCCGGAGCGGAGCTCCGTTGCTCACTCGTCAGGAGGCGTATCGGCTGCCGGGCGCCACCACACCGCGCCGCACGAACTCCTTGGCGGCCTCGCGCGCAGAGGAACTGGCCGGTCAGGTTGACGTCGATGACCTTCTGCCATTGGGTGAGCGTCATCTCCGGCACGGACGCCTCCCGCTGAAGCCGGCGTTGGCCACCATGATGTCGATGGTGCCGAACTCCTCCACCATCCGCGCGACCATCGCGATCACCTGGTCCTCGTCGGACGCGTCTGCCTGATGGCGAGACCGATTCCCGTCTGCGATTGGTACGACCGCGGCTGGTGACCCGCAGTACAACATTAGAGTTGTCGTTCGGGATCATAAGCTGATTACAGCATTCCCGAGGTGGCGGTATTCCAGGGGTTCCCCGACGCGGCCGCGCGCAGTGAATGGCGTGCTCGGTTTGGGCCCTTCCTGGACGTGCCAGGCGCGTTGGAGTCGTATCTTCCGATGGCTTTCGGCGGGCGGCCTGTTCCGGACACGTACGCCGCAGCCCTGACCGCCAACTACGGACCTCCGAGCGGTAGACGGCCGTAACTTCGCTGAGGGCCTCCGGAGTTCGGCGGGATGCTTCGTCGGCACCGTGGGGATACGTCTTCGCCACATGTAGGCGCGGGGTGTCGATGTCGGGCCCGCCTGCGGAGTTCGGGTCCCCTGTGTGCATAGGCGCCCGCCCCCGAGCAGGTGGCGGGGGCGGGCGCTGGGGTTGCCTGGGTCAGCCGAAGCAGTTCGGGACGGGGTTGGTGCTGCCGTCGCAGTTGGTGGGTACGTTGTCGATGATCTTGACCTTGCCGTTCGCGACGACCGTGCCGTCGTTGTGGACGCCGCCCGCGGGTTCGTCGGAGATGTTGCCCGTCACCTTCGAGTCGGTGAGGGTGACGAGGCTGTTGACGTCGACGAAGATGCCGCCGCCGTTGGCGTCGTTGCCGGGAGCCTGGTTGCCGGTGATCTTCGAGTCGCGGATTGCCACCCCCAGCTCGTCGTCGTCCAATTCGATGGAGAGACCGCCGCCGTTGCTGTTGGTGGCCGTGTTGTCGACGATCTTGCTGTCCTCGATCACAGCCGATGTTGTGAGGTTGAGGCCACCACCGCCCCCGTCGGTGGCGGTGTTGGCCTTGACGGTGCTCTGGCGCAGGTAGAGCGAGCCGTACTGGTTGTAGATGCCGCCGCCGTAGTAGCCGACGTTGTAGGTGAGGGCGCTCTTCTCCACCTCGGTCACACCGCCGTAGTTGTCCAAGGCGCCGCCGTAGAAACCGTAGTTGTAGGAGAGGTAGCTCTCACTGATCCTCGTCGTGCCGTACTCGTTGACGATGGCCGCATAACCGTCGGAGACGTTGCCGGTGATCTTGGTTCTGCTGATGTCAGCCTTGCCGTAGTAGCTGGAGACGGCCGCACCCTCGGTGCCGAAGTTCGTGTCGAGAGTGCTGTCGCGGATGGCGGTGATGCCCTCGTTGTAGACACCGCCGCCCTCGTAGCTGCTGACATCGCTGACGGTGTTGTTCTCCAGTGTGACGTTCTCGAGGTCGAGCCGTCCCGCGGGTCTTACGTTGACTGCACCACCGTCGTCCTCGTCGGCCTTGCCGCGAGTGACTGTGAGGTTGCGGAGTCGAAGGTCGCCGCCGGCTTCGACCTCGAAGATCCGGAAATCGTCGGCATTCGCGGCGCGCGTGATGGTCGCGCCGTTGCCGATGATCGTGATCGGCTGAGTGATCGCGGGCAGGCCGTTGCCGTCCAGATGGGCGGTGAGCGTATAGGTGCACTTCTTCGCCAACTCCAGACGACCGGGGCCCGTGGCGTCGTCCGCCTCCGTGATCGCCAGGATCAGATCGTCCGGGTCGCACTCCACGGACCTGGTCTTCTCGTGATTCCCCTCGCGCGAACCATGGCCGTGGTCGTCGTCGTGGCCGTCCCACTTCGCCCGGTCATGGCCGTCGGAGTCCCTGCCCTTGTCCTCGTCACCCTTGGCCCCGGAGCCCCGCCCCTTGCCTCCGAGCGACCCGGTGCTCCGGGAATCCGACTGCTCGTCGTCCTTGGCCGCGGCGGCCGGTTTCGCCTCCGCGGAGTCCGTGTACGCGGCTACGGCCGTACCACCACCGCCCACCATCGTGGCGAAACCGGCCGCGGCGAGAACGGCGACCTTCCAGTGACGGCTCAGCGCCGCGGTCTTCGCACGGGACCCGCAGTCCGTGCTCGTGCCCTGGAGTCCAGACATCGACGGTGCTCTCCTTCTGTGTGACAAGCCGTCACGCCCCCTGGCAGGGGGGGCGAAAGTGTGGGCATCGAACCACGAAGAAGGGGATAAATAGGAAAATAGGCCTAAAGTGGGTGTGTCGGCTGCCGAGGGCTCAGGTGCGGACCTTTGGACCCGGCCGTGTCCTACAGGGCGGTGGCTCGCCGGGCCGGCCATGGGGCGGCGTACATCGCGGATGGGGCACCGACCGCGCCGTCTCCTGGCGGGCGGGCTTTGGACACACCGCCTCGTGGAGGCGTGGGTGTGGCAGAGCGGTTCTTGCTGCTTGGGGCCGCGGCGGTGACCGTTGATCGTGGCCGTGGTCGGGGCGGCCGACAAGAGAAGAACTTCTGGTGCCGCGGTTGCATCCGTAGGCCGGTGGGAGATCCGCCTGGCCGACGCCGCCTACCCGTATGCGGCGCGCCACCGCTTCGCGGGATGTCCGTTCCATTGGGCGGCAAAAGGCAAAGGCAAGGAGAGCTCTCTCCTTGCCACTCTCAACTTATAGCGCGCTGGGGGGCTTGCCGCAAGGCCCGGGTCACGGCGCAGAATCGTCGGCCGATGCCGCAAGCAGCGGAGATGGGGGCACGGCGTGAGGGTGTTGTTGTCGATGTACGGGGGCGCGGTGACGTCGTGTCAGGGGTGGGGGTTGCCGTTGCGGGTGCTCGGCGCGGAGGTGCGGGGGGTGCGCGCCGACCGACCGGGCGGCGCGGCGGGTCGACTCGTCAGAGGGCGGCGACCAGCGATGAGGATGTGTGCGACAGGAGGCTGTACAGAGTGGGAGGCGCCGGTGATCCGATCGGCCACCGCAGTGCGAGGGAACACGGCCGCCTCGGAGGTGTCGCAGTGAGCGAGCAGTACGTGTGGGATCTTCAAGAAGCCGACGAGACGCAGGTCGCGGTCGTCGGCGGCAAGGGCGCGCACCTGGGCGGGCTGTCGCGGATCGAAGGCATCCGCGTGCCGGGTGGCTTCTGCGTGACGACGGACGCCTTCCGGCGGATCCTGGCGCAAGCGCCGTCGATCGACGATCGGCTCGATCAGTTGTCGCGTGTGAACCCGGACGACCGCGAGGCGATCCGCACGCTCAGCGCGGAGATCCGCCGGACCGTCGAAGGGATTGCCGTCCCGGGCGATCTGGCGGCGGCGATCACGCGCGCGCTCGCCCGGCACGGCGAGCAGGCCGCCTACGCCGTCCGCTCCAGCGCGACGGCGGAGGACCTGCCGACGGCCTCCTTCGCCGGCCAGCAGGACACGTACCTGAACGTCGTGGGGCCGACGGCGATCCTCCGGCACGTCAGCCGGTGCTGGGCCTCGCTGTTCACCGAGCGGGCCGTGACCTACCGCCAGCGGAACGGCATCGACCACCGTACGGTCCACATGGCCGTGGTCGTGCAGCAGATGGTCTTCCCGGATGCGGCCGGCATCCTGTTCACGGCCGACCCCGTCACGGGCAACCGGAAGGTCGCCACCGTGGACGCCGGCTTCGGCCTCGGTGAGGCCCTGGTCTCCGGCCTGGTGAACCCGGACGTCTTCAAGGTGCGGCACGGCGAAGTCGTCGCGAAGGCGGTCGCCGCCAAACAGCGTGCCGTTCACGCCCTGCCGGCCGGCGGTACGCAGGAAGTGGCGCTCGACTCGCAGCAGCAGGAGCAGCCGGCGCTGACGGATAGGCAGGCCGTGCGGCTCGTGCAGCTCGGGCGGCGGATCGAAACGCACTTCGGCCGCCCGCAGGACATCGAATGGTGCCTGGTCGACGATGGCTTCCAGATCGTTCAGAGCCGGCCGATCACAACACTGTTCCCCGTCCCCGAGACCGGCGACCAGGAGAATCACGTCTACGTCTCCGTCGGCCACGGGCAGATGATGACCGACCCCATGAAGCCCCTGGGGCTTTCCATGTGGCAGCTGACGGCCATGGTGCCGATGCACGAGGCCGGGGGGAGGCTGTTCGTCGACGTCACCCGCCGCCTGGCCTCGCCCGCGAGCCGCGCCGGCCTCCTGGACGCCATAGGGAGAGGCGATCCGCTGATCAGGGACGCTCTGGAGACCGTCCTCGACCGCGACGAATTCGTCCCGTCGCTCCCGGACGCAGGTACCGGCGGGCTGTCGGCCGGTGGTGCGCCCGCCCCGATCGAGACCGATCCGGCCCTCGTCACCGAGCTGATCGGGCGCAGCCAGGTGTCCATCGCCGCCCTGGAGCGCGACATCCGGACGAAGACCGGACCGGCGCTCTTCGACTTCCTGCTGGAGGCCTTCGAGGAACACAAGCGCGTCCTCGGCGATCCGCTGAGCCTTCAGGCGATCATGGCGGGGATGGAGGCCACGTGGTGGCTCAACGACAAGCTCCAGGAGTGGCTGGGCGAGAAGAACGCGGCTGACACGCTGACGCTGTCCGCCCCCGACAACGTCACCTCGGAGATGGGGCTGGCGCTGCTCGACGTCGCGGACGTGATCCGCGCGCAGCCGGAGGTGGTGGCGTTCCTCCAGGGTGTCGAGGACGACGGCTTCCTGGACGAGCTGGCGAAGCTCGCGGGCGGGACCGAAGCGCGCGATGCCATAGAGGCCTATCTCGACCGGTACGGCATGCGCTGCGTCGGCGAGATCGACATCACGAGGCCACGTTGGCGCGAGCGTCCCACCACGCTTGTTCCGGTGATCCTCGACAACGTCAGGAACTTCGAGCCGGGCGCCGCCGGACGGCGTTTCGAGCAAGGCCGGCGGAAGGCGCAGAAGAAGGAACAGGACGTGCTGTCACGCCTGCGGGCCCTGCCGGACGGGGACCAGAAGGCCGACGAGGCCAAGCGGATGATCGACCGGGTCAGAACCTTCATCGGGTACCGGGAGTACCCCAAGTACGGCATCGTCAGCCGCTACTTCGTCTACAAGCAGGCCCTGCTGGAGGAGGCCGAGCGCCTCGTGCAGGCCGGCGTGCTTTCTGAGAAGGAGGACGCCTTCTACCTCACGTTCCAGGAACTCCACGACGTCGTGCGCTCGACCCAGGTGGATGGCCAGCTCATCCAGCAGCGCAAGGACGCGTTCCGGTCGTACCACGCGCTCACACCGCCCCGGGTGCTCACCTCGGACGGTGAGGCCGTCACCGGGGCGTACCGGCGCGACGACGTACCGGCCGGCGCCCTGACCGGGCTGGCGGTATCCGCCGGGACCGTCGAGGGAAGGGCCCGCGTCATCCTGGACATGGCGGATGCCGACCTCGAAGCGGGCGACATCCTGGTCACGCCCTTCACGGACCCCAGCTGGTCGCCGCTGTTCGTCGGAATCGCGGGCCTGGTCACGGAGGTGGGCGGCCTGATGACCCATGGCGCAGTGATCGCCCGGGAGTACGGCCTGCCTGCCGTTGTGGGCGTGGAGCGGGCCACCCGGTTGATCCGGGACGGGCAGCGGATCCGCGTGCACGGAACCGAGGGGTACGTCGAGATCCTGTCTTGACCGATCACACCGGGAAGCCCGTCCGTAGCTTCCGGCCGAACAACGCCACACTGCCGAGCAGTTGATGACCGCCCCACGACCGCCACCAACGCGCACACGACCCGCAGCTGTCTTCACCTGGGAAGTGCCTCTGCCGCCACGTACCGGCTCGTGCAGCATGCGGAGCTCGTATGTGGCTACCGCCGTGGCATCTCCCGTCCGACGCACGCGTACCACCGTGAAGGTACCTCCCGAAAACCACAGGTAGAGGCGCGATCGAGATGCCGCCGGGGCAGCAGGTCGCCGGAGTGGGCTGGATGGGCAACGGCCTCGTCTTCAGCACGCCAACTGGCGGGACCGCTTGTCGACCCCACCAATCTCACCAGTCGCTTCCGCGACCTCCTCATCCGCGCCACGCTCCGCCGCATCTGGCTTCACGACCTGCGCCATTCGACGGCTGACCTGTTCCTGGAGCAGGGCGTCGACCTTGTCGTGATCAAGGAACTCCTGGACCACGCCCACGTCGGCGTCACCGCCACCGTCTACGCTCACATCCGTCACCGCCTTCAGCGAGACGCCATCGACGCCCTCGGCACCGCGCTGAACGGTCCGGCGATCACTGAGACGGCCAACGGCGGCGAACCGCCACTCCGCGCCGCCCTCGTCCGCTGACGTTGAAAAGTGGGGGTAACAGCGGGCGTTGGTGGTGCCACACCTCGTCATGAGGCACACGGCATTTCCTGCACCGTACTTGCCCCGTGGCATACGGGCCGGGGCAGGCCCCACGAGCCTTGAGGAGGCTCGTGGGGCCTCTGGAAGAATTAGTCAGCCAGACTGTGCGCCTGGTGGCTGAGTATTACACCGTTCCGGGCTATGCCCAGTGCGACCGAACCTGGGCAGAGCCAGGCCACCCGTCTAGAGGTGGTCGATTAATCTATTCCACCTTCGTGAACCCGCTAAGGGTATTTGCTGTTCGGGCACGCAGGTGCTGGTGGGCCGTCGAGATGCCCGTTCCTCAAGGTCTGGGTTCCTGTCAATTCTGACAGGTACGCCGCCGACGCCAACCGCCTGATTTGTTTGCGTGTTGAGTCACGACCCGCTTCTGCATGGCGAGTACCCGCACTTGGCCTGTGCCCAGGCCCCAACCGACGTTGAGGTCGAAATCGTTGTCGGGGACGATCTGTGGGCGATGAGCTCAGTGCGTCAAGTCCTCAGTCGCAAAGTCCCCAATTGAGATAGACCACCTCAGCTCATACCAAAAGCTCCCCTCGGTATATGCATCTGAATCGATACGCCTCAGGGAATCTTCGATATCGCGGGCCGCCCGTTCCCAGTCGTCGGGGTCAGAATCCACTGAGTAGAACGGGAAGCGGTTGATAAGCGCCTTGACTGAAGTCGTAAAGCAATCCAGGGAAGAGTTCACTAGCGTCACTTCGCTCAATCCGCTTCCGGATTCCACAATGCGACCATCGACGGGGTCAAGAAGTATACTACCGAACGCCCCTACCGATCCAAAACGAATGCATTCCCCGTGCCCCGCGATCGTGACGCGCTGCAAGTAGTTGCTGGCGCGATAGCCCCCCCCAACCGTTTGTACTGGAACTTCGAGCGATATCCCTGATGCGTCATCTTCGAAGCTCAAGTGCGTGAGATGAAAATGAGGTTGATTGTCGGTTGTGGAATCGTTCATCGGTAGTCCCATAGTGATGTCAGGGGTAGAGTATTAGACATCTTACGCCCTGCCGAGAGCTGGTGCGCCATATAGGTTAAAGGAACGAGTCAAGGGGTCAGGGAGAGTTGAATAGGTCGCGTATCGCTGCTGCCAGATCCTTGTTGCTTTTGGCTCGGATGGCGTCCGTCGATGCACGGTCTGCTCCGTTCCACTTGTAGCTCCATGTGACATTCATATCCTCGGTGAGCCCCATGCACTTATTGGCGCAAGGTTCACGTTCGGTATACAGGCGGGTAATTTTTCTATTACCAGCCTTCTGTATGAGCTCCTCCTCGGCGTGCATTGCGGCGCTAGATCTTCCTATGACGATCTCCCCATCGTCGAGGAGCGCGGCTCCATAGTTGCCCCCACGCTTCTTGTCGATCAATCTCTGGAGTTGAACCGACATGCTCAGGTCAGTGGAGCCATAGGCCACCTTCCCTCTGATCGCTTGAGCGCCCGCAAGGGGGGGTGTCTTAGCAAACTTCCCCTTTCCAGCCCACCCTAGTGCGCCACCAGGTCCGACACTGACCGCACCTGTCAACGTGCACGAACTCGACGGGCTTGGATGACAGCCATTTCGCAGTTTGGCCCACGTCTCGTCCCAATCCCCACTCAGAGCGGAGACGAGCGGACCGTCGGGCTTGGGTGGCAGCAGACCGCGCAGGAAGCGCAGGAAGTTCAGGGCAGGATCGTCTATTTGAGTATTGAAGGGACCCGGCGAGGGAGGCGCCCCGGGGCTGGGTGAAGGGGTCGGCTCATCGTCGCCGTTGTGGGTGCCTCTCGCGCTATCGCCGCCGTCGGGCTTGGGCTGCGGTGGGCGGCCGCCGTCTACGTACCTGAATCCGGGATTGCAGTCGTCGCACCACGTACCAGTGGGGTCGCTGGACGTGACAGGGGTGTTGTTTGCGTAGGCGTAGCCGTTCAGGGACTGGTGCTGGTCGAGGGCCAGGACCGGGTCGACGCTGATGAACTGGCCGATGGACGGGTCGTATTCGCGGGCGCCGATGTGGGTGAGGCCCGTGGTCGCGTCGGCCGGTTTGCCGAGGAAGGCCTTGTCGTCCGGCCAGGACTTCGGGGTGGTGCCCCGGGGGGAGCCGAACGGGGTGGTGTAGCGCTTGGTCACCGCGAAGGTGGTGGCATCGATAGCGAGGCTGGAGGTGCCGTGGTGGTCGCCGGCGAGGAGGGTCAATTGGGTGTCGGTGTTGCCCTTGGTGCCGGTGCGCAGGGCTATGGTCTGGCCCGCCGCCGTGTAGTAGCGGGTACCGGTGAGGGTCTTGGTCGTGCCCTTCGTGGTGAGGCGGACCTCGTTGCCTCCGGGGAGGTAGAGGACCGTGTCGCCGTCGCCCGTCGTGTTGCGGCGGATGAGGAGCTCGCCACTCGCGTCGTAGAGGTAGCTGGTGCCGGTGGCCGGCTTGCTGCCCGCTGCGGGTTCCTTAGTGGAGGTGAGGTCGCCCTCGCTGTTCCAGGTCAGTGTCTGCGTCGCCTGGGCGCCGGGGCGCTTGGTGGTGTTGCCGGAACTGTCGTAGGAGTAGGCCGCCGCCCTCGCGCCCGAGGTCGAGGCCAGCGGGTGGGGCTGGCCGTCGGTGGTGCCGTAGGTGTACGTGGTGGTCTTGTCGCCCGATGACGCGTGCACCGTCTCGGTCTTGCGCTGCCCCGAGTCCGTGTACGTGTAGCTGCTCCAGTAGGGCGCCGCCCCGGAGAGGTTGGCCGTGGTGCGGCCGTCCGCACCGCAGTTGCGGAGCTTGGGGGTCCAAGCCTCGGTCAGGCGGCGGTGGCCGTCGTACCGGAAGCACTGGTAGTCGGGCTTCGTGGTGTCGCCCAGGGTGGCGGTGTCGAAGATCGAGGTGACGTTGCCGGCATCGTCCTGGTTGATCTTGAGATCTTGCAGCGTGTAGCTGTGGAGGCTGTCGGTGACGTAGGAGCGGGTGAGCCGCCGGGTTCCCTGTTCGTAGTCGAAGCTGAGGAACGCCTGGTTGTTGGAGCCCTGGCCGGTAGTGAGCTGGCGCAGATCACCGAGCTCGGAGTAGACAGCCCCCTGGAGGTAGAGGGCCTTGCCCTGCGACTTGAGCTGCTGGCCGGTCGCGTTGTAGGTGTTTCCGACGGTCTCGGCAGGCAGCCCGGCCACGGCTGGGTTGCTCGTCTGACCGATGGTGCCGTTGAGGTTGTAGTCAGTGGAGAAGGAGAGCGTCTGCGGGACCCCGGCGGCGACGAGGGTGTCGCTCGCGGGCAGGATCAGCTGGCTTCCGGTTGGCTGGTAAAGCGCGTCGTAGCTCGTGACCTTCTGGGTATAGGCCTTGCTGGTTGTCTGGCCGACGCCGTTCTCATAGCGGACGGCGGTGTCCTGCTGCCCCTTGGCCAGGGCGTCGAAGGTCCACCCTGCGAGCTTGGTGGCATCGGTCTTGGTGCCGTCCCACAAACCCGTCTTGCGGCCGAGGACGTCGTACTCGGAGAGGAGTGTCTTGCCGCGGGCATCCGTGCCGCTGATGACCTGGTCGAGCTCGTTGTACGTCGTCGTGGACGTGCCCTTGTCGGGATCGTCGGAGCTGACCGCACGACCGAACAGGTCGTACGTGTAGGACCACTTGGCCTCGTCCGGGCCTTCGACGGACTTCTGCTGGGCGGCCGGCGTGTATGTGTAGTCGGTGGCCGTGTAGCTGCCGGTCGGTTCGGTGCTGCCGTACTCGCGGCGCTGGGTCACCTGACCGCGCGCGTTGGTGACCTGGGCCGTGGCCTGGCCGCCGGCCGGTGCGGTGGTGGTCACCGTGTCGCCGGTGTAGGTGGTGTCAACGGTCCACTGGAGGACGCCCTTGATCTTGGTTTCCGCCTTGATGGCGCGGGCGGCGCCGTCGTAGGTGGTGTCGACCTGCATCGGGGCTTGAGCGCCGTTGGTCGCGACGAGGGCGCCGGTCGGGCCGCTCTGCTGGTCCCAGACATCGGACTGGGCGGAAACGGCGAGTCCGCGCTCGTCGTAGAGGGTTTCGCCGATCAGCCGCCCGCCGATCGGCGAGGGTGTCTGGACCTGTCGCGGGCGCAGCAGAGAGTCGTAGATCTCGTAGGTGGTGTTGTAGCCGCTGGCGTCACCCTTGATGGAGCTGGTGGAGACCCAGGAGGGCGCGGCAGCGGTGACGCTGTAGGCGTAGACGTAGTTCGGGTCTTGTCGCAGATCCTTGGAGCGGTTGGGCAGCCAGACCTTGGTGACGCGGCCGAGGCTGTCGTATTCGCTCTGGCTGATCTTGTTGTTGGGATCCTTCACCTTGGTCACTGCGCCGGTGGCGAAGTCCAGTGATGTGGTGGTGATGTGCTGCTTGGCGTTCTCGACGGTGGTGCCGGTGAGCGGACCGCTCGCTTCGGGGACGTAGGTCGTCTTCGATGTGAGGGTGTCGTTGGTGTCCTTGACGGTCAGCGGGCGACCGAGGATGTCATAGGTGGTGGTGGCGAGCTTTTGCCAGACCGGGTTGTTCGCGGAGGTGTAACTCTTCACTCGACCCGTCCACTGCGCCTCGCCCTTGGTCGGGGTCTGCGTTGAGGACCAGACCGTGGAATCGAAGGCGGTCGCGGTGTCGGAGACGATGTCGCCCGGGCGTGTGGAGTCGGCGGGCAGATCGAGCGCGTCATCGCTGACGGCACAGGGCTTTGCGGTCACCCGGGTGCGGGAGACGAGGTTGTTGATGCCGAGTGCGTCGTTGCGGGCGTACCAGATTCGGGTACAGGTCTCGTCGCCAGTGACGGCGTTGTCGCCCGTGTCCTCGACGGTGGCGGCCATGCCGCGTTCGTCGTAGGTGGTGACGGCGGAGCGGACCCGGTCGACCGAGGTGCCGCTGGTGGTGATGTTGGTGCGGGTGTGGCTGGCGCCGGTGCGGACGTAGTAGGACTCGGTGTCGGCGTACGACTTGTGCTGGGTGGCGGTGCGCTTGGACCAGGGGTCGTTGACGGTGCCCCCGACTTCCTGGGAGCCGTTGTAGGTCACGGTCTCGCGGGTGAAGCCGGCGTACTGGTCGGCGTCCGTGATCGCGGGAGCCTTGATACCCGTGACCGTTTCCGCCTTGCGCGCGTCCTTGTCCGGGGTCTTGCCGTCGCTGCCCAGGACGCGGTCGCCGTTCATGCCCTGCATGTAGACGGTGACGGTCTTGGACTGCGTCCTGTCGGCGAATCCGGTGAGGTGGGTGACCTTGCCGAAGCCGCGCCAGCCGGACCAGGTGCGCTCCTTCTCCTTGACCAGCGGATCGTCGTTGTAGTGCCACGCCGGGCCCGCGTAGGTGTAGGTGTGCTCGACCGCCTCGGATCCACCCTCAGGGTCGTGGGTGGCCACCTTCATGACGGGGTACTTGTGGAACCAGTCGAGGCTCGGGTCCTTTTCACCGTTCGGGGACCAGTACACCGGGTAGCAGCGACGGGTGTTGGTGTCGGGCTTGGGCATGGTCTGACCGGCGAGACAGTCGGCTGCCATGTAGGTGACGATGGTCTCCGCGCCGGTTTCCGATGTGATGGTGCGCAGGCGTGGCCTCTCGAGGGAGAGGATGTCGTCGGTGGCGCCGTCGACCCTGTTGGGCCGGAACTCGTGGCTGAACTTGACGGGGTCAAGGGTGAGGTCGGTGCCGCGCTTGCCCGTGTGGAGTATTTCGGAGAGCCACAGGGACTGGTCGGTGGAGTCACCGGTGTCGCCGGGGTCGAGATAGACCTGCTTGAGGGCCCAGGAGTCGACGGACTCGTAGCCGGGGGGTGCCGCGGCGGCGTTCCAGGCCTGGGTGGAGATGCCGGTCATGCGCTTGCGGGTGTAGAAGGTGGGGCCGACGTTGCCGGTGCACTTCTGGTCCGCCTTGCATTCGGCGTCGAAGGGGACGTCGGGCCAGTTGTCGCGGGTGGTGTCGGTGAGGGAGCCACAGTCGCCGGTGATGCATCGTTCGGCGTAACCGAAGACGACCTTGTTCGATGCGGCGGGGGTGGCGGAGAAGAGAGCGCCGGCCCGCTGGCCGTAGCGGATTTCGTTGAGGTAGCCGCCGCGGGTGTAGGCGGTGCCGTTGTTGTCGTCGCCGAGCATGTCGTAGTGGTTGGTCTCGGCGGTGTACCAGTACGACATGGCATTGGCGTGGGTGTCCTCGACGTAGTCGAGGTTCCAGCGCCATGCCTGCTTCTTGTTCCGGCCGGCGAGGGTGGAGCCGTCCGCGTAACCGGGCTCGCCGGCATCATCGCCGTAGACCGGTGTGGTCCACACGGAGTTGGTGCGTTGTGATGCGCTGGCTCCTTCGAGCTTGTTCAGTCCGAAGACGTACTTGGTGCCGTCGCCGGTGGTGACGGTCCAGTGCTCGCCGTTGTCGTCCCCGTTGTCGGCTCCGGTCGCGACGGTCACGGTGGATGCGTCGTCGTTCGCCAGACGCCATTTGCCCGTGCTGTCGTCCTTGACGAGCTCGGAGGCTTTGCCGTTGAGGACGAGGGAGGCGTTGTCGTACTTCCAGCACAGGTCGTGCTTGTCGGCTTGGCCGTCGTCGTCGCACGAGCCGTACTTGCGCTCGACGTAGGAGGAGGTGATGTCGAAGCCTTCGCCGATCACCGTCGTCTGGTTGTTCGTGGACGCGGTGCGGCCGTCCACGCTCCCGGAGTCGTAGGCGATCTTCAGGTCAGGTTTCGGCCCTGCGGCGGACGGGGGTACGCGCAGCGGGTAGGACCAGGTGAAGGTGCCGGACGATCCGCCGGCCTCCCAGGTGGAGGACGAGGCGAGCGGGGTTGCCTTGTAGTCACCGCCGCCCGACTTGGTGCCGGCAGCGAGTGCCAGGACCATGGTCTGTCCGCTGGGCCGGGGCGCGGCGAAGCGTGCCGTGGCGCCTGCGGAGGTGGTGAATGTCAGCTTGGTGTTGAGGCTCTGCTTCTTGCGGTTGTTGGTGTGCTCGAGAGGGCTGCGGGTGCGGCATTTCGCTGAGGCGGCAGAGGTCAGGGCGCAGTCGGGCAGGCGCAGCACCTGCAGGCGGCCTGCCCAGTCGCCGCCGTAGGCGGAGGCGAAGGCACCGTAGTCGATTCCCAGGTCCGCCTGTCCGCCGGCACGAGGGCCGGTGACGGTCAGAACGACGCCCTTGACCCCGAGCTCGGCCGCACGTTTCTGATCGAGGACGTTCACCGTGACCGAATCGGCCCGCTGGGGCGTCTTCTTGCCCTTGTCGGGCTTGGGCCCGGTGATGGTGATCGGAAGTGCTCCCGGGGCTGCCTGCGTCGTACCGGCGGCGGGGAGTGTGAGGGTCGCGGTACCCGTGGTGGGCCAGGTGACCTTGCGGTTCTGGTCGGTCTCGGCACGTGCGGTATCCGCACGACGGGCGGCTGCCGTCTCGGCCCTGACTGCCTTGGCCTTCTTGTTCACCTCGGCGGTGAAAGGGGACACATCGGCGGACTGCGGCTTGGTGATCTCCGGCTTGCCGAGCGGATCGACCGTGGCGGCGAACGCCACAGGAGCCAGTAGACCGGGGATCATGGACAGGGCAGCGACCGTGCTGATTGAGGCCGCGGGCCATCTGCGGCGGCGGTGCGCGCCGGCCGCCGGTCGGAACCGGTTCATTGTCTCTTTCGCTTTCGCTGAGCCGCCCATGGGGCGCCATACGCTGAGGCGCCGACGCCGGCACCTTGATCGGACGTTTGTGAAAGGGAGTGCCGCCCGGCGGCGCTGGCCGCCGGGCGTACGTGCTATTCGGGTCCGGGCTCGCCGTTGACCTTGGAGCTGACCTGGTCCCAGGTCATCGCTCCGGCCCACACCCGCATCTCCTGAACGGCGCCCGGTAGGTGGTTGCCCTGACGCCCACCGGCCGGGCCACGACCAGCGGCGATCTCCCCCTTGCCTTGCTGCGCCGTGGTGAAGGCCGCATCGGTCCCAGGAGGTTGCTTGACCGCGCCAACGAACAGACTGGTCCTGCCGAAGCCCGAATCCGTTTCTGCGGTGGCGTCAAAGACGCCGGTGACCTGCACCCACGTGTCGGTGCTGGCTGGCTCTTTCGAGGGAACCGAACTGGTGGCGAGCACCGCGCCGGTGGAGTCCGTTGCGGTGCGGCCGAAGCGCCAGAGGTAGCCGTCCGCGGAGACTTTCTCCGCCCACAGGGCCCACGACGATTCCTTGCCATCCGGTGTGGCCTGCCCGAAGACGTGCGCCTTGGCACCGATCGGCAAGGCCGAGAACTTCGCGCCGTCCAGTCTGACGCTGGCCGTCACCGTGAAGGAGCCCGTCTCGTCGATGACCGGTCCGGTGGCCGACGCGTAGCCGGTCTCCCCGTCGAACCGCAGCTCTCCCAGCTGCGTGTCCGACACCGTGCCGCTGCCCGAAAGTGTCATGTCAGGCGCATACGGGGTGGGATCGGCGATCTTGCCTCCCGCGGCAGCTGCGGCGTCCCAGTAGGCGACCAGTTCGGTTGCCGGGTTTCCGGCGTCGTCCTGAAGCTGGTGCTCGGTGCGGATGTCGTCCCGGGTCAGTGCTCGCTGCCACACCGCGAGCTCATCGATACCGCCGAGAAAGTACTCGCCCGCCTTGGACGCGCCTACGGTCATGCCCGCCGAGGATGTCCACGGCGTGTAGGAGGGGTTTGCCACTGCCAGCGTCACCGGTGTGCCTTGCGGTCGGCCGTTGACGAAGAGCTGGATGGTGTCGTTGCTCTTGTCAGTGTCGCTCTTGGTGTCGAAAACACCGGTCAGGTGTGTCCACACGTTCAGTGGCGGAGCGGAAGCCTCTGCGAGCGCGCTGACGTAGGCAGGGGCGGTCGAGTCAGCGACAGCCTTGTTGAACACCCACTTCTTCGCCGAAGCCGAGTAGAACAGGTTGAACGCGGCCGAGGAAGCGCTGCCCGGCGCAGAGGCCACCACCCGGGTCTTCGATCCGTCCTTGAGAAGTACCCAGCCAGAGACGGTGAAAGAGTCCTTGGTGTTGATGGGTGGCTCAGTCGTCGAGGCGTACCCGATCTGCTCGGCCGGATCGGTCACGGCTGCAACAGTCCCGCGGCAACCGCCACGGCGATCAACCCGCATGTTCTGTGGCGCACACGACGCCACCCCCCGCCCCTCACAAAAACCCACCCCAGGTCTTACAAATGCTTTACATCGAACGCTCAAATATGAGCAGGCACTCGCGATACGTCAAGTGATCGCGATCACGTATGGCCGCAAAGGATGCAGCTCAGAGGTGAAGTGCCTGGATCTCGTACCAGCGGGCGGCGGGCAATATGACGAAGAGGAGTCCGAGGCCTCGGCCGGCGCCAATTGACTTCCAGTGGCTGGTGCAGGCCAGGCCTAGATCCGCCTGAAATGGTCGATATTGCGGTCGGCCGCGCACCTTGAGATGTCGAGCAGTGAGTGAAATGCCGCAGGGTCAGGTTTGTGCGCCAGCAGGCGGCGACCAATGGGACTCGGTCCTCCAGTAGGAGCCCGCCAGGCCTGCCCATGGGACCCGGTCGGCCCCCTCGCGCATGCGGTGATCAGCGTGTCGAACTGCTGCGGTTCGGGACCTTGGGCGAGCGGCATCTGTGGAGGAACCCGCGCACCTGACGAGGCTGACGCTGGCCGCAGCCATGGCTACGGGACAGCCCTTGAACGTGTTGGGTGTGTCATGCCGGGTGTGGTTCGCGTGTTGGGGAGCATGGACAAGCCGACCGGCATCCGGCGGAGCGCAAGCAGTGGTGATCCGTCCGCACCGACGCGGCGACGTGTGCCACTCGCGTCTGTCACGGCTCTGTACCAGGCCGCCGTCGGGGGCGGCAGCGGAAACCGCAGGTCGGAGGGGTCGCTTGGGCTGTGCTTTACCCCATTGACAGGCCGCGCACAGAGCAGGCCTAAGAACGGCCTAAGTGGGGTTGGTGGAGTGCCCGTGTCAGGGTCCTCTTCGACTTGTGGAGCTGTGTCTCATGAAGCGTGCACGTCTCGTACCCGCCGTCGCCCTGCTGGCGCTGTCCCCGCTGGTGCTGACCGCCTGCGGCTCGGACGACTCCTCGTCCACGAAGAGCGGCACCTCGTCGTCGTCCCCGGGCAGTGGTGCCTCGGGCAACCAGAGCAACCAGAGCTGTCAGCCGCCGTCGGGGATGCCGTCCGGTATGCCTTCGGGGATGCCGACCGCGGTTCCCAGCGGCGCCCCCACCGACATGCCCTCCGGGATGCCGACCGGCGCCCCGCCGTCGGGCATGCCGAGCGGTGCTCCCTCGGGTATGCCCCCCGGCGGCCCCGGCGGAGGCTGTGGCGTCCCGGGCGGCGGACAGCCCGGACAGGGCCAGCAGGGACAGGGCCAGCAGGGCTGAGCCTCGGTCGCCCTGCGCCAGCGCGTGGACGGGGGTCGCCACACCG
>NZ_JBHWIW010000053.1:0-41003 GCF_042731955.1 Streptomyces sp. NPDC059828
GCGCCGGCCGGCGTCGACCAGCGCGGCGACCGCCGCGCCCGGATCGCCGCCGGTGACCAGGGAGGTGCCGACCAGGATCGCGTCGGCGCCGAGCGCGGCGTAGCGGGCCGCATCCCGCGGGCCGCGCACGCCCGATTCGGCGATCCGCACCACACCGTCGGGAATGCGGTGGGCGAGCCGCCCGAACACCTCGGGATCGACCCGCAGCGTGCGCAGATCCCGGGCGTTGACGCCGATCACGCGCGCCCCGGCGGCGACGGCCCGCTCCGTCTCCGGCTCGTCGTGCACCTCGACCAGCGCGGTGAGTCCCGCCTCCCGGACCACGGCCAGCAGGTCGGCGAGCTGGGGATCGTCGAGGGCGGCCACGATCAGCAGCACCAGGTCCGCTCCGTGCGCCCTGGCCTCCCACACCTGATAGGGGTCGACGACGAAGTCCTTGCGCAGCACGGGCAGTCGCACCGCCGAACGCACGCCGTCCAGGTCGCTGAGCGAGCCGGCGAACCGGCGGCCCTCCGTCAGCACACTGATCGCCGCGGCGCCCCCCGCCGCGTAGGAGGCGGCCAGCGCACCCGGGTCTTCGATCCCCGCGAGCGGGCCGTGTGCCGGGCTGGACCGCTTGACCTCGGCGATCACCCGCAGTCCGGACGCGGAACGCAGCATCGGCACCGCGTCCGGGGCGGGGCCCGCGGACAGGGCCCGCGCCCGCACCTCGTCCACCGGGAGTGCGCCGCGTCGCCTGGCGAGGTCCTCGCGTACGCCCTCGAGGATTCCGTCGAGCACCGTCATCGCGGGCTCCGCCGCGGCTTCGCCGGTTCGACCGACAGGGCGTGCCGGAACACGTCGCGCGGGTCCCAATGCCCCTTCACCCCCGACAGCCTGGCGTAGTTGGAGCCGAAGTACAGCTCCTGCCAGGAGACCCCCGAGCGGTTGCGACGGGGGTCCTTGAGGTCGGTGTCGGCGTAGTTGACGTAGGCGCCCGCCGTACTGCGGCCGGGGGCCGGGGCGCCCCCGGTGGCCGCGTAGACGTCCTCGTAGAGCTCACGCAGGAACCCGGTGCGACGGCTGTCGTCGGCCGCGGCGGTCCACTCGCTCACGTACATCAGCATCAGGGCGCTGTCCCGGTGGGCCAGAGCCGTCGCGTCCGGGGCGACGGCGTTCACCTGCCCGCCGTACGGGGCGATCAGCAGCCCGCTGCCGGAGTGTTCGTAGTCCGACCGGGTCAGGTGCCGGTGCAGGGCCGCGGCCTGTGCGTCGTCGAAGGCGGTGCGGTGGTAGGCGGACTTGCCCTTGATCCGCTTGCCGGTGGGGCGGTCCGCGAAGCCGGACCACTGGGTCGCCATCAGCCAGGGCAGCCGCTGGCGGTCGGTGGTTCGCGCCTGGGCACCGACACCGCGGCCCATGGCGGCGAGGAAGGCGTCCAGCCGTCGCTCCGGGTCTCCGGCCCATGCGGAGAGCTGGACGTTGAGCGCCACTGCCCCGCCGGAGCGGTGGAAGACCGCCAGGTGACTGTAGAGATCGGCCTCCGGATCGCCCGGTGTGTTGTGGGCGACGTGCCAGGAGCTGTAGTTCTTCAGCAGGCGGACGAAGGAGCCCTGGTCCAGGTCCTGCCACGGCCATACGACCGTGCCGACGAGCAGTTCGGACGGCGGGGCGGGCAGGGCGCGTTCCGGCGAGACGCCCTCCGCGCCGGAGCTGCGGAAGAAGAACCGTGTGACCACCCCGAAGGTGCCGCCGCCACCACCGGTGTGAGCCCACCACAGCTCGCGCAGCGCCCCCTTGTCGTCCCGCGACGCCACCACGGCGTGCGCGGTGCCGGAGGTGTCGACGACGACCACCTCCACCGCGTACAGGTGGTCCACGGTGAGGCCAAGAGTCCGGTTCAGCGGTCCGTAGCCGCCTCCGCTGACATGGCCGCCCACTCCGACCGTGGGGCAGGAACCTCCCGGCAGGGCCACACCCCACCGCTTGAACAACTGCTCGTTGACATCGCCGAGGCGGGCTCCCGCTCCCACCGAGACGGCCCGGCGCCGGGTGTCGTAGGTGATGGCGTTCATGGCCGAGAGGTCGATCACCACACGGATGTCCTCGCTGCCGACGAAGTTCTCGAAGCAGTGGCCGCCGCCCCTGACGGCGATCCGCTTGCCCGAGTCGAGGGCGCGCTGGACAGCGTCCACGACCTGTTCCGTGGTGCGCGGCAGGGCGATCAGGTCCGGGGTGCCGACCCAGCGCTGGTTGACGCCCCTGGCGAGGTCGGCGTACTGGGGACCGCCGGGGCGGACGGCGGTCGCGGTCTCCGCCGTCCCTGCGCGTGCCGGTGCGGTGGCCGCTGCCGCGGCGGCGGGGTGGGTCACGGCGGCCGCGCCGGCCAGGGCCGTGGCCCCGACGAATCCGCGGCGGGTGAGGCTGCTCACTGGTGTACTCCAGGGTTCTGGGAGGCGGCGCTGCCGGTGGTCAGGGCCTTCAGGAAGACCTCGGGGTCCTCCTGTGGCCCCTCGACCACATGGCTGCCGGCGAAGACGAAGCGGGGGACGACGGTGATGCCCTGCTCACGGGCGCGGTGGACCTCCGCGCGCACCTCGGCCACCGCCTCGTCCGAGGCCAGCAGCCGGGCGGCCCGGTCGCGGTCGAGGCCGGCGCCTTCGGCGCAGGTCAGCAGTACGCCGCGGTCGGACAGATCGGCGCTCTGGGTGAAGTACGCCGCGAACAGCAGCTCTTCGAGCCGGCTCTGCACGGACCGGCCCCGTGCGCGCTCCGCCCACCACAGCAGTCGGTGCGCGTCCAGGGTGTTGACCGCGAAGCCCGTGGCGTTGCGGAAGGCGATGCCGTGGCGCGGGCCCGCCGCGGTGACCTCGTCGTTCATCCGTGCGGCGCGTTCGGAGCCGTACTTTCCTGCCAGCCATTCGAGCATGGGGACGGGTTCGGCGGGCTGTTCGCCGTCGATCTGGTAGGGGTGCAGCACCACGTGGGTGTCGTCCCGTCCGGACGCCGACAGCGCCAAGTCGAAGGTCCGCTTGGTGATGTAGCACCAGGGGCAGGACACGTCGGACCAGATGTCGATCCTCATCGCACGCCTCCCGCGCCGGTCGTGGCGGCCAGTGACGGACGGGTGTTGACCGTCTCCGGGTCGAAACCGCCCAGGCGGGCGAACTCCGCCGAGATGGACTCCAGTTCACCGTCGCCGAAGATTTCCGCCACGTCCCCGAAGCCGCCCGGCGCGCGCTCATGGGCCAGGTCGATGACCACTTCCGGGCCGCGGCGCCTGGCGCTGGCCTGGATACCGGTCAGCACCGGAAGGCGCTCGGCCTCGTAGGAGGCCAGAGCCGCCGCGGGGCTTTCCCGGCAGGCCAGCTCACGGGCCAGCACCCGGGCGTCGACGATCGACTGGGTGGCACCGTTGGAACCCATCGGATACATGGCATGGGCGGCGTCCCCGAGCAGGGTGACCGGTCCGTGCGTCCAGCGGGGCAGCGGGTCGCGGTCGACCATGGGGTACACGTACGCGTCGCGGGCCGTGCGGATCAGAGCGGGCACGTCGAGCCAGTCGAAGGCGAGGTCGGCGAAGTGATGCAGGAACGTTTCGGGTGCCACGGCCCGGTTCCAGTCCGCCTCCTCGAACACCGTGTCCGCCTCGGCCGTCCGAGCCACGGCCCAGTTCATCAGCACCGGGCCACCCGGCTCCTCAGCGGCGGACATCGGGTACACGACGGCACGCCTCCGGTCGTCCCCGGCGATGATCATCGACCTGCCGTCCAGGAAGGGCGGGGCCATGGCCGTGCCGCGCCACACCACCAGCCCGTTCCACGGCGGCGGCCCCTCCTCGGGATACAGACACGCACGGACCTTCGAGTGGATGCCGTCCGCCCCGATGAGCGCGTCCGCCGCCACCTCGCTGTGCCGCCCGGAGGCCGGGTGGCGCACCCGCACATCGACCCCGCCGTCCTCGCGCGGGGTGAACCCCTCGACCCGGGCGTCGGTGACGATGACGTCCGGCCCCAGCCGGCGGCGCACCGCGTCGGCCAGCACGGCCTGAAGCCTGCCGCGGTGGATGGACAGCTGCGGCCAGCGGTACCCGGCTGCCTCCCCCCGGGGCTCCCGCCAGATGAGCTGTCCATGGCGGTTGTGGAAACCGAGGCTCCCGGTGGGGAGAGAGACCTCCAGCAACTCGTCCAGGAGATCCAGCTCGGCCAGTTCCCGGACGGCGTTGGGCAGGATGTTCAGCCCCACACCGAGCGGCTTGATCTCCGGCACCGCCTCCAGGACGCGTACGCCGCCGACACCCGCGGCGTGCAGGCTCAGTGCCGTGGTCAGGCCGCCTATGCCGCCGCCTGCGATCACGATGCTCATGCGGACCTCCGCTCCGCGCGACCCGCCGCGGCGGGCGCGGACGGGCGCTGGGTGAGCTGGGACGTGGCCCGGGTGAGGTCGATGATCTGGCGCAGCAGGTCGACGCTCGCGCCGCCGCTGCCCACCGGGTACAGGCGCAGGTCGGCGTCGTAGGCCTTGCGTGCGATGCCCAGGTGGCGGCCGCGGAAGACGATGATCACCCGCAGCAGACGGGCGAGTGCTTCGGCGGACGGGCGCAGGCCCGGCATACGGCGCTCGGCGCCGTCCGGGTCGTCGCCGAAGGTGTCCACCAGCCGCGTCACCACGGACGGGATGCCCGTCCAGCCGTCGTACAGCTCCCGCCAGCGCGGCAGGCTGTAGGGCACCGAGTCGCGCAGGAACTCCTCGTACTCGGGCGCGCTGTTGTCCGCGGCCCATATCGCCTGGTCGATGAGCCACAGCGGAACCTGTGCCGCCGCCGGTCCGAGCAGCACGCGCCCGTCGACGGTGATCTCCTCGAAGTAGGCCCGCAGACCCCGGGCGAAGAACTCGGGGCTGACGTTGGCCACGACCATGTCGATGGACGAGACCATGGTCTCCATATGGGTGGTCAGCTCATCGGTGAGCACGGCGAACTTGGGGTCGTCGACGTCCGCGTGGCTGAGCTGTTCGGCCAGTTCCAGGCCCTCGCGCAGATGCGGGAAGACCATCCGCACGGACTCCTGGAGGTAGGCCTCCTGGATGTCCCCGGTGTACATGCGCTGGCGTCCGCCCGTGGGGTTCCAGGTGGTGTAGTGGTGCACGGTGTCCCGGGGGACCATGTCGGTGCGACGGCCCAGTTCCAGCAGGACGGGCACCACTTCCGGCACCAGCGGGATCGGCTCGGGGCCGTGGCGCTTGATCGATCCCAGGAACATGCCGAGGTCCCGCATCGCCGCCACGCAGGCCTCCGCGGAGTACGCGGCGACGGCGTCGGGGCCGGGCACGAGGTCGCGCAGCGCGGACACGAGCGCGGGGACGTCGGCGCGCTCGTTGTGGCTGCGCAGCTCGAAGCAGAGCCGGTCCGCGGCGAGCGGGTCCAGCTCCCGGATCGCCGCCGTGCGCAGGGAACTTCCGAGATCGATGCCGAGCGTGCTGGTGCTGTTCAAGGTGTGTCTCCAGACAGGTGTCAGTCGTGGACGTCGGCCGCCGCGCCCTGCTGTGGCAGGGCGCGCCGGATCCCGCTCGGTGACGGCGGTGGCACCGGCGCTGCGGCGGGTGAAGGGACGTGGCGGAACGACGGATGCGAACGTGCCGGGGGGCCGGTGGACGGACCGGTGGGCCGGACCGGGTCCCGCCCTGGGGCGGAGCCGGCTGAGCCCGGTCAGACCTGGTGCCGGTCCGGTGCGGCCATCGCCGGGGGGTAGGGGCGCAGTTGCCACCGGTGGGGCGGGGGCGTCACCGGTCCGCCCCGGGGGCTCTCCGGCCCGTCCCGGCGTGGCTGGGCGGCGCGGAGGGGCCACTGGGCGAGGACCATGTGCACGTTCGTCCCGGACATGCCCTGCCCGTTGACGGCCGCGATCGCGGGCCGGTCGGGGGCGGCGGGCAGCGGCTGCGGGGACGTCGGCACCACCAGGGGCAGCCGGTCCCAGTCGACGAGCGGCGAGGGGTTGTCGTGGTGCAGGCTGGGCGGCACCTGCCCGTGCTCCAGACACAGCACGGCCTTGATGAGCCCCGCCACGCCGGCGGCGGCCTCGCAGTGCCCGATGTTGCTCTTGACGGAGCCGACCAGGCACGGTCGTCCGGGCGGTCGTCCCTCGGCCAGCACCTCGGTGAGGGCGCTGAGTTCGACCGCGTCGATACGTGTTCCGGTGCCGTGCGCCTCGACGTATCCGACGTCGCCCGGCACGGTCCCGGCGTCCTGGTAGGCCCAGCGCATCGCCAGTGTCTGGCCGGTGGTGGAAGGGTCGGTGATGCGCTTCTCGGCGGCGCCGTCATGGCTCATGGCGCTGCCCAGGATCACCGCATGGATCCGGTCGCCGTCCGCGACGGCCCTGTCGAGGGTCTTGAGCACGACGACACCGACGCCGTCGGACCGGACGAATCCGTCCGCGTCGGCGTCACCGAAGCGGCAGTGCCCATCACCGGACAGCACTCCGGCGTCGTCGAAGACGCGGGTGGCCGCGGTGTCGAACAGCAGGTTCGCACCGCCTGCCAGAGCGAGTTCGGACTCGCCCGCGCGCAGGCTGAGGCAGGCCAGATGCACCGCGGCCAGCGAGGAGGCCTGTGCGCAGTCCACGGTGACGCTGGCTCCGTGCAGCCCGAGATGGAAGGAGAGCCGCCCGGCGAGCATCGCCCGCTGCTGGCCGCCGACCAGGCAGTCCAGATCGAAGGCTCCGCCCCGGACGGCGCGCAGCCGCTCCCAGTGGTCGGCGTGGGACTGCCCGACGAACACCGCGGTACGGCTGCCCGCCAGCCGCCGCGGGTCCCCGCCCGCGTCCTCCAGGGCCTCCCACGCCGTGAGCAGCAGCAGACGCTGCTGCGGATCCATCACGGCGGCCTCGTGGTCCGGGATGCCGAAGAACCCGGCGTCGAACGCGTCGGCGCCGTCCACGAATCCGCCGCGTCTGCCGCCCGGGGGCGGGAGCGTGCCTGGCGGGAACCGGTCCAGGGGCGCTGAACGGGTCGCGTCCCGGCCGGACTCGAGTAGGTCCCATAACTGTCCCGGGCCGTGGGCGCCCGGCAGGCGGCATCCCATGCCGATCACGGCGACAGCCGCGGGTATCCGCCCGGGATCGAGCGGATCGCTGTGGTGGTGCATTGTTTCCCCCGTTTGTGGCTCGGCTGATGGCCGGCTGCCGGAACGCGTGCGCACAGGCGTGCGTGCGTGGGCAGCCGGCCGTGGGTCACCCGGTGGGCCGGGCCCAGTGCTCCCAGGGCTGTGCCTTGACCCACTCGATCACCGGAGTGAGCCGTACGCCGAGTGCGCTCTCCACGGTGTCCGGGGACGGGGCGAGCAGGTCGCCCGCACGGCCCGAGCCGGCGTAGTGGTAGATCCCCGCCACGCCTGCCGCGGCCTTCGCGCCCAGCACCTGGGTGAGTCCCTGCTCGAACTGCGGGACGTCCAGCGGGACGTAGCCGACATCGAGTCCCAGGGCCTGGCCGAACACGGCGGCCAGTTCCGGGCCGGTGAGCACGTCGGCACCGCCGACGTGGAGCACCTGCCCGGCCGGCACGTCGTCGTCCAGGGCCCGGACCGCGACGCGTGCGAGATCGTCGTGGCACATCCAGGCCACCCGCTGCTCGGCGGGCAGCGGGTAGGCCAGCACCCCGTCGTTGACGATCGCGGGGCCGTTCCACGGGCTGAAGAGGTTCTCCAGGTAGACCGGCGGCCTGATGACGACCACGGGGACCGGGCCGCCCCGCAGCAGCTCCTCCGCCCGGCGACGGGTCTCGAACCCGGCGTACGGGGTCGTCTCGTCCGGGACCGGAGTGTTGGTGTTGTAGACCAGCCGCTGCACGCCCGCCTCGTGGGCCGCCTCCGCGATGTTGCGGGCGTAGCCCGCCACCGTGTCGGGGTCGTACTCCAGCGGCATCACGACCACGGCGTGCGTGACCCCCTGGAAGGCGGCGCGCAGCTCGTCGACGCGCCCCAGGTCGCCGCGTACCGGGATGACTCCGGCGGGCAGGGCGGACGCGGCCTTCGCCTCGTCCCGGACGAGACCACGCACGTCGTGCCCCTGGGCGGCCAGCAGCCGGGCCACCGCTCCGCCCTGGAAACCGTTGGCACCGGTCACGAGGACGCGCTTGCCGGACTGTGGTGTCATGTCATGCCTTTCTTGGGTGGTTCGGATCAGCGGGCTCGCGCGGCCCGATCCGGAGTGGTGCGGGCACGGGCGAGTGGTGCGGGCCGGCCCGGGGCCGTACGGACACGGGTGCGGGACGGCCGGTCGTGATCAGGGCACCGTGCGACGGTGCTCGACGGCGGTGTCCGCCGGTGGCGGAGTCCCGACGCCCGGCGCGGGCAGCCGCAGCCGGAGGACGAGCGGCAGGGCCAGCAGTGCGGGTACCGCGCCGGCCAGCAGAGCCGTGCTGAAGCCCTCGGTGAGTGCCGTGTCGTGCGCCGCGGACGAGGCGCCGGTGCAGGCAGCGGCTATCCCCGACAGGACGGCGAGACCGAGGACGGAACCGAACTGGAGACTGGTGTTGACCAGACCGGAGGCGAGTCCGGCATCCTCCTCGCGGGCGTCGGCGGTGGCCGCGATGTTGGTGGTGATGGCGACCAGAGGCAGGGCGACTCCCAGGAGCAGACTCGGTGGCAGCACATCCCACGCGAAGGAGCCGTCCACCGACAGCAGGGACTGCCATGCCATGCCGGCGGCCACCAGCACGAATCCGGCGCACATCACCGCGCGCAGGCCGAAGCGGCCGATGAACCGGGGCGCCAGGGAAGCGACCGTGATCACGACCAGGCACAGCGGCAGCAGCGCGAGGCCGCCCAGCACGGGTTCGTAGCCGAGCACCGCCTGCAAGTACAGACTCACCAGGAAGAACATCGGGAACAGCGACATCTGCCACAGCACCGCGAGGATGTTGGCCAGACGCAGCGCCGGCCGTCTGAGCACGGCGAGCGGCACCAGTGGGTGCGCCACCCGGCGTTCGACCAGGACGAACACAGCGAGCAGAACCACGGCCGAACACCCCGTGACCAGCGTCGGCGTGGAGCTCCAGCCGGCCTCGCCGGCGTTGACCACCGCATACGCCAGCAAGGCGAGGCCGGCGGTCGCCGCCACCGCGCCGGGCACGTCGAAACCTCGCCCGCCCCCGCCGGAGGCACCGGCCGGCAGCAGCCGCGGCACGGGCAGGATCAGCGCGACTCCGGCGACCACGTTCAGGGCGAAGGTCGACTCCCACCCCAGCCAGCTGGTGAGCACCCCGCCCAGTACCGTGCCCGCCGCACCTCCCGCACCGGCCATCGCGGCGAACACCCCCAGCGCCCGGTGCCGTTCGGGACCGTCCGGAAACAGCGTGAGCACCAGGGAGAACGCCGCCGCGGCGGCCATGGCGGCGCCCACCCCCTGCACGGCCCGGGCGGTGATCAGCAGGCTGGCGTCCCCGGCGACCGCGCCCAGCAGCGAGGCTGCCGCGAGAACCACGAGACCGGCCGTGAACACCCTGCGCTGTCCGAGCAGATCGGCGGCGCGACCGCTGAGCAGCAGCAGCCCCCCGAAGGAGACGAGATAGGCGTTGGCCACCCAGGACAGCGCTGCCGGTGGGATGTCCAGGCTGCTGCCGATGGAGGGTGCGGCCACATTGATGATGGACGTGTCCAGGATCAGCACGAACTGAGTACTGGCCAGCAGCGCCAGGGCCCGCCGGCGGTCAGCGACCGTCATCGGTACCCGCCCCGAGGTCCGGGAACTCGTCCAGCTCGTAGCCGTCCAGGCACGACTGGGTGAAGGCGGCCAGCAGATCCGGGTCACCGTCCCGCACGATGCCGGGCAGGTAGACGTGCGGAGCGCCGTGGTAGAAGCGCTCGTACTGCTCGTGCCGTGCGGCGAACTCCGAACCCAGGGCGTCCCAGGCGAGCTTCAGCAGCTTGATCCGCTGTTCTGCCGGGGTGCCGGGGGAGCGCACGTACTTGGCCACCAGCGGACCGAGTTCGGGATGCCTCAGGTCGTAGCCGGACGCGGGAAGCTGGATGAGTCCGCCGCCGGCGAGCATCTTGATCTCGGCGAGCACCTTCGGATACAGGTCGCCGGCCATGGCTCGGTGCGCCGAGGCGATCTGCCGGTTGATGTGTACGGCGCTGCCCTCACCGGCCACCCGCTCGCAGGTCGTCTCGGCCGCCAGCACCATCGACTTGGCGATGTTGAGCCACCCGATGAGCCGGCCGATCTGCATCTGCACGGGTGGCAGACCGTAGGTGTTGTTGGCCCGGGTGATGAGGATCGCGAGACCGGTGAGGAATTCGAGCTTGGTCCAGAAACGGGTGGCGGCCTGGTGGACGAAGTTGTTGTAGGCCGGAGTGAACCACCACATCCGGAAGGTGGTGTCGACGTCCCGGTACGTCAGCACCCGCTCCCAGGGCACGAAGACGTCGTCGCACACCAGCAGGGCGTCGTTCTCGTCGAAACGGGCGGACAGCGGGTTGTCGAAGACGCTGCGGGCCTGGGCCTCGTAGGAGGTCCGGGAGATGAACTTCAGCCCCGGTGTGCTGAGGGGGATGGAGAAGCACAGCGCGTACTGGGCATCCTGCGGTGCCAGCGGCTCGATGGTGCCGACGATGATCTCGTCGCCGAACACCGCCCCGGTGCCGATCATCTTCGCGCCGCGCACCACGATGCCGTCGTCGCGCTCCTTGACGACCCGCACGTACAGGTCGTCCTCCTCCTGCTCGCTGGCCGCCTTGGTGCGGTCGATCTGCGGGTTGGTGATGGTGAACGACTGGTACAGGTCGCCCTCCACCATGCGCCGGTGGTAGGCGGCGAGGTTGTCCCGTCCGTCGAAGCCCTCCCCCTTGAAGATCTCCGGCGTCGAGACGAAGCCCGCGATGCCCGCGGCCATGTAGTCGGGTGAGCGGCCCAGGAAGCCGAAGCTGGCTTCGGACCACGTCTTGAACGCCTTGCGCCGCTCGACGAGTTCGGACTGGGTGCGGGGCACGTGGTAGGCGCGCAGTACCGACCGGTCCTGCCCTTCGTGGCGCACCGTGAGGACATCCCGCAGCTCCGGGTCCCGTGCCATGTCGTAGAGATGGGCTATGGAACGGGCGGTGTTGCGGAAGGCGGGGTGCTCCGTGACGTCCTTGACCTGCTCACCGTCGAGCCACACGGCACGGCCGTCGCGCAGTGATTCGAGGTATTCGTGGCCGCTGCGGGTCATGTCTCTCCTGTACACGGGGTGCGTTGAGTGGGTGACGAGAAGCTTTCGGGGCGACCAGCCGCTCCGGGCGGACCCGTGGGGCGGTCGCAGCGGCCGCTACGCCGCGGGGTGCGGCAGACGTGGCTGCCCGTAGGGAGAAGGCTCGTTGACGGACGCGGCATCGAATCCGGCGGCGCGGGCGTAGCTCTGGGCGACCTGCGCCAGACGGGTGGCGGGTATCACGTCCGCTATCCGTCCGAAGCCCTCCGGCGCCCGCTTGTGGACCAGATCGATCACGACCTCGGGTCCGTTGGCGCGGTTGAGCAGCTGAAGCCGGTTCATCCGGGGGCGGCGCTCCCGGTCGTACGCCGCGAGCGCGATGACCGGATCGTCGTGGGTGGCCAGGGAGTGGGCGAGGCTGCGGGCGTCCAGCACCGCCTGCGTCGTCGCGTTCGATCCCATCGGGGCCATGGCGTGCGCCGCGTCCCCGAGGAGGGTCACGGCGCCGAACGACCAGCGGGGCAGCGGATCCCGGTCGAGCATCGGGAAGGGCGCGACCGCGTCCGCCTCCGCCGTAAGGGTGTCCAACCGCAGGTCGCCGCACCGCCAGCCGGACACCGCCGTGGGGAAGCCGTCGCCGGAGCCGGCGTCGGTGGCCTCCGGGTCCTCGGGCGTGGTGCGTGAGACCGCCCAGTTCACCGGGACCAGGCCGTCCGAACCCGGGTGTGCGGCGAGCGGGTAGACCACCGCCTTCCAACGGCCGTTCCCCATGACGACCATCGAACGACCGCCGTGAAAGGGCGCGCTGCGGGTCACACCGCGCCATACGGCGGCCCCGTGGGACCGCGGCGCTCCTTCCTGCGGGTACAGGGTCTGCCGTACGGCGGACCGCAGCCCGTCGGCGCCGATCAGCACGTCCGCCCGTAACCGGCTGGAGGGCCGGTCGCCGACGCGATGGCCGAGGCCCACCTCGACTCCGCCGCCCGGTAGCGGGACGAATCCGGTGACGCGCGCGTCGGTGGTGATCGCGGTGCTTCCCAGGCGGTCGCGGACGCTGTGGGCGAGGGCCGTCTGAAGGGCGCCGCGATGCACTGCCAGCTGGGGCCATCGGCTGCCGCTCGCCCGGCCACGGGGCTCGCGCCAGATCCGCTGTCCGAGATGGTTGAAGTAGCCGAGCCCGGTCACGTCGGCGCCCAGCTCCTCGAGGCCTTCGGCCAGCCCCAGAGCGTCCAGTTCGCGCACCGCGTTCGGCAGCAGGTTCACACCGGCGCCCAGGGGCCGGATCTCCGGCACCGCCTCAAGGACCTGGATGTCGCGCAGTCCGACGCTATGGAGGCTCAGCGCGGCGGTCAGCCCACCGATGCCGGCACCGGCAATGACGATCTTCATGGACGGTTCCCCCGAACTCACCCCGTAGACCGGACAAACAGCCCGGCTTCACCTCTCATCGTTCTGGGAGCGCTGGCTACGATCAATTAATCATGAGCCGAAGTGATTTAAGGATCGTCCGTGAGTGAAGACGTGCTGAGTGAGCTACTGCGCCCGCTGCGGCTGACTGACGTCTACCACAGCATGTGGCAGGCAGGGGGCACTTGGGGCGTCAGGGGCCACGACGACAGCTGCGCGATCGTCCACTACATGATCGAGGGCGGCTGCGTGATCAGCTTCGACGGCGACTCCACACCGGTGGAGCTGCGCGAGGGCGACCTGGCGGTCTTTCCGCACGGCACCGCTCACAGCTTCGCGGCGGCGCACGGCGTGCAGACGACGCCTCTGTCCGCCCTGGTGCCCCACCTGCGACCGGGCGAGTCCGGCATCGTCAGGGTCGGTACGCAGCCCTACCGCACGCGGATGCTCTGTGCGAGCCTGCGTTACAGCGCCATCGGCGAACCAGGCCTCTACAGCGCGCTGCCCCGGATCATCGTGCTCCGGCGCCATATGCTCCATGGCGAACCGCTGTTGCTGCGTACGCTCGATTCGCTGCCCTTCGAGATGGGGCGTACCGCTCCCGGAGCGCGGCTGGTGACCCTGCGGGCGTTCGAGACCGTGTTCGTTCTGTCCCTGCGTATCGCGATGGAGCAGCTGGCGGAGGAGTCTCCCGCGCTGCGTGCGCTGTACCACCCGGGTATCAGCAAGGCCCTGATGGCGATTCACGGCTCCTATGCCGAACACTGGACGGTCGAATCGCTGTCCCGCAAAGCGGGGATGTCCCGGTCGGTCTTCTCGCAGATGTTCCGGGAACTGGTGGGTGAGACGCCGATGCGATACCTGACGATGCGCAGGCTCCTGGAGGGCAAACGGCTCCTGGCGGACACCGCCGTGGCGCAGCAGGACATCGCCCAGCGCGTCGGCTATCGCAGCCAGGTGGGTTTCCATCTCGCGTTCCGCAAGCAGTTCGACATGACTCCCGGCGAGTACCGGACTCAAGGGGGCTCCCGTGACGGGCGGGGGTCGCACGGCCTTGCCGCCCCGGGTGGACGACCAGGGCGGCAAGGGCGATGACGACACGGTCCGGCTGCTAGCCGCGGGACCGGGGGGACTTGCGGGAGTTCGCGTCCCTGCAGGCCCTGCTAACGCACTGCTTCCCGCGACACGGGCGGCGCCGCAGGGGTGCCGTGCTTCGGGTGGTCCGGGTTCAGGAACCACCGCCTGGCGGAGACGAGCCACCATGTGCCGGAGAACGCGAGCACCACACCGACCGCGACGGGCGCGTAGTTGAAGGTCTCGGCGGTCACCGGGCCCACCTGGGGCAGCATGAACAGCACGGTGATGAACGCGACCCAGGCCACCGCGATCACACCCACGGGCCTGGACCAGCGGCCCAGGTGCCAGGGGCCGCGATGGAAGGAGTCGCCCTGGCGCAGTCGCAGCAGCGTCGGGATGACGTAGGCGATGTAGAGACCGATCGTCGCGATGGACGTCACGGCGGCGTACGCGGTGATGTTGACCAGATAGGGCAGGCCCAGGACGAAGGCACCACCGGCGGCGAGCCACACCGCGTTGGTCGGGGTGCGGGTCCCCGGGTGCAGCTTGTGCCACACCTGTGAGAAGGGCAGCGCGCCGTCACGGGAGAAGGCGTAGATCATCCGGCTGTTGGCGGTCACCGAGGCCATCCCGCAGAACAGCTGGGCACCGATCACGATGAGCAGCATCAGCTTGCCGGTGCTCGCGCCGAGGGCGTCCATGAAGATCTGGGCGGGCGGTACCCCGGTCGCGGACCCGAGGGCGCCGCTGTAGGACTGGATGGCGAAGGTCAGCCCGAACAGCAGGACGAACCCGGCCACCCAGGAGACGACGATGGAGCGGACGATCCCCTTCGGCCCTTCCACGGACGCGTTCTTCGTCTCCTCGGTCATATGGGCGGACGCGTCATAGCCGGTGAAGGTGTACTGGGCCATGAGCAGGCCGATCAGGGCGACGTAGACGGCCGAACCCCAGCCGGTGTTGTTGACGAACTCGGTGAACACAAAGGACGGGGACTGGTGGTGGTCCGGAATGAGCAGCAGCGCGCCGACGATCACGACCACGCCGATCAGGTGCCACCAGACGCTCACCGTGTTGAAGAAGCCCACGATCCGCACGCGGAACGTGTTCACCAGGGCGTGCAGCACCAGGATGATGCCGAAGAGCAGGATGGTGTGCTCCGGCGTCGCGGCGTACCCGAACTGCAGGTTCAGGTAGGCGTTCAGGAACGAGGCCGCTCCGAAGTCGATGCCCGCGGTGACCGCGACCTGCCCGAGGGTGTTGAACCAGCCGGTGAACCAGGCCCACGCCGGGGCCGACTTGCCGGGAGCGAGCTTGTGGGCCCAGAAGTAGAGTCCGGCGCTCGTCGGGTAGCTGGAGCACACCTCCGCCATGGCCAGCCCGACGAACAGGGTCATCAGGCCGACGATGACCCAGCCCCACATGATCAGCGCAGGGCCGCCGGAGTTCATGCCGAAGCCGTACATGGTCAGGCAGCCGGACAGGATGCTGATGATGGTGAACGAGACGGCGAAGTTCTGGCGCCCCGACATGGAGCGGTCCAGGGTCTGGGTGATGCCGAGTTGAGCGAGGCGTTCTTCTTCCGAGGATGTGACGCTCGGTATGTCCAAGGGCATTCGAATGACCTCTTCATCAAGGTGAGCGGTGGGGACGGTGGGCAACAACTCGAGCGGGCCGTGCGGGGAGAAGGGTGCGGATGGGCGGAGGAGCGGGGCGGGTGGGGCTCCGTGGCCGGATGCGGTTACGGAGTGGCGGCTTCCGCGGCCCAGCCGCGGTGGCGGTGGAACAGCGTGACGGCGTCCCCGCAGTAGCTCCACGGCACATCGGTGGCGTACGGGCCGATGGCGTCGAAGACCTCGGCGGCCTCGTGGCGCCGGCTGGCGAACGACAGGGCGTGTGCGAGGTAGTTGGCGTCTTCGTGGAAGGCGGCGTGCGGACGGTGCGGGGCCCGGCGGGCCCACCAGTTCTCCCAGGCGTGCCAGGTCGACGGGTTGTCCGTCCAGGGATGCACGGCGAGCCCGTAGCGGTTCTCTTCCGTTTCCAGCCGCTGACGGTGCGACTCCGCCAAGGCGACCAGCGGCAGGACGTGCAACGGCAGTCCGGCAGGTGCCTTGGTGCACTCCTCCTGCACCCAGTGGAACATGTCGCCGCCCGTGCCGTGCCAGGACGGGAACAGGTAGGTGAGGAGCTCGTGGTGCGCTTCCCGGTTCCACGGGTCGCGCTGCTTCACCTGCGTCCACAACTGCCGCACCGTCGCCCGCCACTCGCGGTCCCGGGGCGGTGAGTGGAACCGCGCCAGCGCGAGCATGACGACATACGGCGCCGGGTCGTGCGGCATCGCTTCCGCGGCGGCGTCACAGGTGGCCCACGCCTCCTCCAGGGCCTCGCCGCGTCCGCGCCCCCGGCCGTCGGCCATGGACCGCAGGGTGCGTACGTTGGCCAGCAGCGCCAGGGCGTGTCCGGACCGCGGCTCCGCCTGGGCCCAGGTGTCCGCGAACGTCAGCCGGGCACCGACGCGGGCGAGCACCTGGAGGCGGAAGATGCGCCGGTCCCAGTCCGCACCCGTGGCGGCCAGCAGCTCCCGGGCGCCTTCCCAGCGCCCCATCGTCGCGTCCTCCACCACAGCCCGCAGCCGGGCGTCATCACGGGCCGGATGCCGGTCGAGAGCCGCCTTTCCGCGGCTACTCATGGCGGCCCCGCTCCTGCGCGGCGGCGATCGACGTACCCGCCGTGCGGCTCAGGGGTTGTGCCAGCCGTGCAGATGGGGCCGAGGACACCTTGACTCCGTGGATGAGTTCATCGACACAAACGAAACAAACGGCACATGTGACACTTGCGGACCCGCGGCTAACGGAGCGTGTCGCGGGAGTCACCAGACTGGTGGAAAAACTCTCGGTTCACACCTGCCACAAGCGAATCACCGGAGTGATGTTGGTTACATGCGCGCGGGCTGCGGGCCGCCGGTCCGGGGCCCAGACGGGGAGGTTGGCGTCGTTACGCGGTCAACTACCTTTTGCTTGCGCAACCCACGTGAACCGTGCGGCCCAGGTCATCCGCGTAGCCCGCGCGCCTGCACCGCGGGGAAGTCCCACACCGCGAAATCGCTCACCGACCGGTATCCGATCCGCTGGTAGAGGGCGTTGCTGGTGGGATTGGCCAGGTCGGTGAACAGCAGCACCTCGTCCGCACCCGCCGCCAGTGCGGCCCGACTCACCTCGGTCGTCGCGGCAGCCGCGTAACCCCGGCCGCGCAGCCGGGCCGGGGTGTAGACAGGGGCCACCCGGATCTGGCCCGCGACCATCGGGGTCAGGCCCGCCATCGACACGGGGATGCCGTCCGGGGATTCCCAGAGGGTGACACCCCCGGAAGCGATACGCGCGTCGGCCCAGGAGCCGGGGTCCGTGGACGCGGCTTCGCCGACGGCGTCGGCGAACTCCTCGTACCAGACCATGAGCAGTTCGCGGTCCCGCTCGACCGCGACGCGGGCCCGGCCGTCCGGCAGTGGATCCGGTGGTGTGAGCCTGCCGAGCCGGTACAGGCGCTGGCGCTCGTGAAGCGTCGGTGCCGCGCCCGTATGCCGATGCCAGGCGTCGGCGAAGGCGGCCGCGGTCTCGCGGTCGGCGGTGACGCCGGGCAGAACGTGGCCAAGCCCGGCCAGGTGAGCCGCGAGGGAATCCACCTCTCCGGGGGCAAGAGGGGTGAGCAGCATGGGGTGCGGCGGAGTCCGGAGGTAGGCCCCGTGAACCGAACCCTCCCTTTCCAGCCAGCCGAAGACGGGTGTCCCGGCGCCGTATGCGCCCGCCCCCCGCGTGCGCAGCCCTTCGGTCACCGTCAGCGGGACGGTGTGCGGGGCGGGGCGCGAGCGCAGGAAGTCACCCGCGCGGGCGAGAAAGCCGTCGAGGTCCTCGGTCGTGTGCCAGCCGTCAGGGCTCATGCCTCGCGCTCCTTCTCCAGGGCCGGATTTCCCCGTAGGAAAGCGCGTTCAGGAGCGCGCGTCGAAGGGTTTTCGGCGAAGCCGCTGGGCGCCTGGTGTCCCAGGCTCCTCCGGCGACTGGGCCCCTCCCGCGAATCACGCCCGCCGAACCCCTGCCGAAGCCCGGGCCCTTGGCCCTTCGTATACCGGCAATGTCAGTGATTGACCTCAGACGCCGGAAACCCTGACATCGGAACCTCTTCACCGTATTGCCCACCATGGTGAGGGACCGAAAGGCTGTGCCCGTGAATGTCAGCGATGTCCGAACGTTCCGAGGGATGGGTGACATGCGCTTACCTCAGGTGCGGGTGACGGTGAACTCCCGCTGCAAGCGAAGCTGTTACTACTGCCGCCCCTCCGGGGAAGCGGTGGCCACCGAGTCGGGCACCGACCTCGACCCGGACCGGCTGATCGCAGTGGCCACCGCCGTACGGGCCCGGGGCGTCGACGGGATCAAGCTGACCGGCGGCGACCCCGCGCTGTACGGACCGCTCGTGGAAGTGGTGCGGCGGCTGCGGCAGGAAGCCGGGATGCGCGAGGTCGAGGTGATATCCCGGCACCCGCGGATCGGTGAACTGGCGCCTGCGCTGGCCGCGGCCGGAGTGACCCTGTTCAACGTGTCCCTGGACACCCTGGACGAGCGGCTCCACCGGGAGATCTGCGGGGTGGACGACCACGCCGGCGTACTGGCGGCGATCGGGGCGTGCGTGGCCACCGGGGTACCGGTCAAGGTCAACGTCGTGGTGATGTCGGGGATCAACACCCCGGAGGTCGGGCGGCTGATCGAGTTCTGTGAGGCGGCGGGTGTCCACAGCGTGAAGCTGCTCGACATCATCAAGGACCTCGGTGAGAGCGGCGAGAGCTTCGCACGGCGCCTGGAGATCAAGCGCAGGTTGCGGCTGCCGGACCTCTATGTGCCGCTGGGTGAGCTGGCGGACGGCATACGGGCCCGGGCGGTCGGTGAGGAGGTCGTCCAGCAGGGCGGTCTCGGGCATCCCATGACCGTGTTCACGATGCCGTCGGGCACGAAGGTCGTCATCAAGGACTCCAACGCCGGTGCCTGGTACGGATCGGTGTGCCGGGGCTGTGCGCTGTTCCCCTGCCATGACGCCCTGATGGCCCTGCGGCTGACGGCCGACGCCCGCCTCCAGTTCTGCCTGCTGCGCGAGGACGTCACCGTGGACCTGGCGCCGCTCCTGGAGAAGGGCGACGGAGAGGGCCTGGCCGCTCAGGTGGAGGCGGCCTTCGAGATGTACGCCGCCGCATCCTTCAGACCCGGGGACACCACCCCGATGCACCTGGCGGAGGCCGCCCGATGAGCGTGTTCATGGGGCTCCCCGGCGTCCGCGCCCCCGCACCCGGACCGGAAGCAGCGGGGCGGCCGACCGTCATCCTGGCCTACCCCAAGATCGACCATGAGAAGGACTACGTCTACCACTGGATGCCGTTCTCGCTGCTCACGATCGCCAAGCCGCTCCTTGCGGGCGGACTGGTCGACGTGGTGCTGTTCGACGGCAACCAGGAGGACGCCACCGCCTGGGAGCGGCTGCTGGACGAGCACATCGAGCGCACGGTGTGCGTCGGGGTGAGCATCATGACCGGTGGCGGTCAGATCGGCCACGCGCTGGACATGGTGCGCGCGGCCAGGAAGCGCCCCTTCTGCCCGCCCGTCGTCTTCGGCGGCCCGCATGTGAACGTCCAGCCCGAACAGACCGCCGCCCACCCCCTCGTGGACGCCGTGCTCCAGGGCCCCGGCCAGCACTCGATGCCCGAGTACGTGGCGTCGCTGCTCGGCCGGGTGCCGCGCCGCCTCGTTCCGGGCCTGCGGACGGACGACGGGCGGTGCGTGAGCAGCGGGGCCGTGAACCCGCCCCGGGCCGGGAACCTCGGTGCGTACCCGTGGTCGCTGCTGGACGTGGCGAAGTACGTCCGCGACGACCCGACGGTGGCCGACCGCACCCTGAACTACGTCTCCAGCCAGGGCTGTGTCTACCGGTGCCGGTTCTGCTTCGAGCTGACGTACCAGCGCAAGTACTCGGCGATGGCGGCCCAGGACCTGCTCGACGACGTCGCCGCGCTGAAGGCCTCGTACGGCATCAACGGCGTGAAGTTCTACGACGCGGACTGGTTCGTCAACCTGCGCCGGGCGATCGGGTTCTGCGACGGACTGGTCGAACGCGGCCTCGGCCTCCGGTGGGCCGCCAGCATCAACCCCAACGACATCCTCAAAGCCCGCCGGTCCGGACTCCCGCTCCTGGAACGGATCGCGGAGAGCGGCTGCTCGCGACTGCTGATGGGCGTGGAATCGGGCAACGACCGGGTGCTGGCCGATGTGGTGCACAAGGAGATCACCCGCGCGCGGATCCTCGACGTGGCGGAGGACATCGCGGCCCACGGCATCCTCGGCTCCTACACGTTCATCGTCGGCTTCCCCGGCGAGAGCGAGGCGGAGATGGAGGACACGTACTCCCTGATCGATGAGCTGAGGCAGTTCGACCCACAGCCCGAGACACGGGTCCACCTGTTCGCCCCCTACCCCGGAACCCCGTTGTGGGAGGAGGCTCTTGACCACGGGTTCACCGCTCCCGCATCACTGGAGGAGTGGTCGTCGTTCGACTACTACACCTCCCTGACCCCCTGGACCGACGAGGCGACCGTCGCCCGGGCGAGGGAGCAGACCCGTATGCGGCTGGCCCCCGCCCGCTGACACCCCGTACGGTCACCCTGTGCACCCGGCGCCTCACCGCTTGTGCCGTGGGTTCCGGTCGATCCTCTTGTAAGGAGACCCCTGTTGAGTACCGGCACCGCCCACCTTCTGCCCGCGCCCCTCAGCAAGGGCGGTCACGTCGGCATCGTCACCGTGTCCGCGCCCGAGCCCGCCGCACATCCGGATGTCTTCGAGCGCGGCCTCGAGCGGCTGCGCGCCCACGGGTACGAGCCCGTGGTCGCTCCCCATGCCGTGGCCCGCCACGGGTACCGGGCCGGGCGCGAGGAGGAACTCCTGGCGGACTTCCACACGTTCATCGCCGACCCGGACGTCGACGCCGTGGTGTGCGCGGGCGGCGGCAAGAACGCCAACCGGCTGCTGCGCGGCCTGGACTACGGGCTGATCGCGGCGCATCCCAAGCCGATCGTCGGGGTCAGCGACCCCAGCCTGCTCCTGAACGCCATCACCGCGCGCACCGGCATGCCGACCTTCCACGGCCCCGCCGTGCTCTGGGACTTCGGCTCCGACGACGCCCCCGTGGCCACCGGAGAGCACTTCGCGGCGGTCCTCGCGGGCGATGCCGCCGCCGCGCGGATCAGCGCGCCGCTGTCATGGGCACGTACCGGCAGGGCCCGGGGCCACCTGGTCGCGGGCTGCCTGTCCTCGCTTCGCTGCCTGCTGGGCACCGCGTGGGAACCGGAGTGGAACGGGGCGGTGCTGGCGTGGGAGGACGCCTTCAAGCCGGTCGAGCTGCTGGACCAGACCCTGACCCACTTCCGCGACCTGGGCGTACTCGGCCGGATCTCGGGCATGGTCGTCGGCGAACTGCTGGGCTGCGAGCCGTCCGGAGGCCTGGGTGCCCGCGAGATGGTCGAGGACCTGTGCGCCGAGTACGACTTCCCCGTGGCCTTCGGCCTTCCCTTCGGCCACACCCCGCTCAAGCACACGCTGCCCATCGGCGCCGAGGTCCTGCTCGATGCCGATGCCGCCGGGCACGCCGTGACCATCACCTCGCCGTGGACGACTCGGGGAGGCGAACGGGGATGACCATCCCGCCCCAGCAGCGGCGGCTGTACGGCACGCTGCTCAAGCAGCACCCCGACGAGCGCGACCTGCTTCTGACCAAGGCCGATCTGCTACGCGCCGTACGCGACTGGCTGCACAGAACCGGCTACACGGAGGCGGCCACGCCGATCCTGTGCGCATCCCGCGAGAGCGCGCCCATCCCGCAGTTCTCCACCAGCCACCCGGTCACCGGTGAGTCCTTCCATCTGAAGCACTCGGCGGAGGAGCATCTGCGGCGGCTGGTGGTGAGCGTCGACCGCGTCTACGACCTGGGCAAGGCGATCCGGGCGGAGCGGGCGGACGACAGCCATGCGATCGAGTTCACGATGCTCCAGACCGCCGCCCGGGACGTCACCCTGGCCGACGGCGTCACCCTGGTCACCGAACTCGTCCAGTACACCATCCAGACGGCTTTCGGCACGCTCAGGACCCCCGGCGGCACCGACTTCTCCACCATCGCCACGCGCACCGTCGACGACGCGATCGCCGAGGCACTGCACCGGACGCGGGCACCGGCGGGCGCCGAGCTCGTCACCGCCGCGCGGTCCTGGCTGCGTGAGCACCGGCTGCCCGCGGGCGAGTCCGACTGGGCCGTGATGGAGGACTTCGTCAAGCACGCGGTGGAGGCGGCGGTCACCACACCGGTGGTGCTCCACGGCTTCCCGTACGAGCTGCGCCACAACTCCCGTATCGACGGCCGCTCCGGGCGGGCGCAGCGGTTCTCGCTGATAGCCGACGGGGTGGAGATCTGCGACGGCGGGCTGAAGCTGCGCGCGGCCGACGACTACCGGCCGATGGTGGAGACCAACATCGCGCTGCGCACCCGGCTGCACGACGTACCGGCCGACGAGGGGCCGCTGGACTTCCTCGCGGACATCGACTGCGACCCGGCCGATGTGTTCACCTTCGGCCTCGGGATCGAGCGTCTGGTCGCGCTGTGCACGGGCCGGACCGTGTTCGAGACGCTCACCTTCCCGTTCCACTGAGCATCGCCGACTGTCGCCGACCACCACCGACCATCGCTGACCGAGAGGAGCCGGCCGACGTGTCCAGCCCCACCCTGCGCGCCGTGGTGATCACCGAAAGTCTCGTCGGCGGTTCGCTGCCCGAGACGTTCTCCGGCATGGAGGACCGCCGCTATCCGCATCTGATGGACGAGCGGACCCCGGTCGAGATCATCGAGCTGACCGTGCCGTCCGAGCGGGCCCCGGGGCTGGCGCTGGAGCTCGCCGCCGCGCTCAAGCCACGGCTGTACTACGCGCACCTGCTGGACGAGGAGCGGATGCTGGTGGCGTTCCCGCGCACCGTGGTCGAGATCCCGCGCGGCGACACCGAGGCCATCGCCCGCGCCCGGGCGGTGGGGGCGCTGTTCGGCATCCCGGCGGGCCAGCTGCGGTTCGCCGAGATGTGGGACACCGACCACCCCGACGCGCGCGCCGAGCCGGAGGCCAGCGGCCGGTGACCACACCCCGATCCGACCGTGCCCCGCTGGCCGTCGTCACCGGCGCCAGCGGGGCTCTTGGCAACGCGATCCACGGCAGGCTCACGGGGAACGGCTGGCGTGTGGTCGCCACCTACAACACCCGCCCGTCCCTCTCCGACCAGCGCACCACCTGGGTGCACTTCGACTCCGCCGACGACACCTCCACCTCCGCCCTGCGACAGGCAGTCGACACCCACACCGGACCTCTGCGAGCGGTGTTCGCATGCGCAGGCGCGCCCTCCGGCAAACGCCCGGTCGCCGAGACCCCCGTCAGCGAGTTCGAAAGCGTCCATCAGGCCAACGTCCTCAGCCTCGTCCGCACCTGGCATGCCCTGGCCGATCGGGCCCGGCGCGACGGCACATCGATCGTGGCCGTCGGCTCCGACGCCGGACGGGCCGCCCGCCCGAACAACGGCCCCTACACCGCGGCCAAGGCCGCACTCGAATCCCTCGTCGTGACCCTCGCCAAGGAAGAGGAGCGGCACGGCGTCCGCGTCAACCTGATCGCCCCGTCGCTGATCGACTCACCGCTCGCCCGGCACGTCATGGCCCTCAAGGGCGTCACCGACCCCGAGGCCTACGCCGCCCAGCTGCCCTGGGGCCGCGCACTGGCGCTGGACGAAGTCGCCGCCGTCTGCGTCGAGCTGGCCACCGCAGCGCACTGGTCGTATGCCAGCGGCCAGGTCTATCCCCTCCAAGCGGTCCGGTGACGGTCGACCCGGCCCGGGCCCGGCAGCTGGGCATCGTCCACATGCTCCGCAGCCGCACCAACGTGCCCGCGAGGGAGCTCGCCGACCGGTTCGGCGTGACCGAGCGGACCATCTACCGCGATGTCACCACCCTGACCGCGCACGGAATCCCCATCCAGGCCTGCCCGGGCAGGGTCGGGGGCTACCGGCTCGCCGCCGAGACCGCCCTCGACCCGCTCACCATCGACTCCGACCATGCCCTGCGGCTGTACGTCCTCGGCTTCCTCGATCCACCCGACCCCGCCGAGCCCGTGGAGGAACGGGCCCGCGCCGCAGGGGTGAGCGACACCGTCCAGGACGTCATCCGGCGCCTGGCCCAGCGCATCCACTTCGACACCGCGGACTGGTACTGGCGCGACGAAGGCTCGGGCCACCTCCCCGTGCTGCGTACCGCCATGCTCACCGCGACAGCGCTGGAGGCCACCTGGCGCACCAAGGACGGCCGCCAGGAGACCGGGCTGATCAAACCGTACGGAGCGGTCTGGAAGGCCGGCGAGTGGTACATGGTCGCCGCCCGCACCACCGGCGGCCCCACTCGCTTCCGGCTCAACCTGGTCGACCGGCTCCAGCCCACCGACCTCACCTTCGCCTACCCCGAGGACTTCTCCGTGCGCGAATGGTGGGCACGGGCCATGGAGGACTACGGCAAGGGCGATCTCCGCGTCACCCTGCGTGTCAGCCCCGCAGCCCGGGACGAACTCCTGCGCCTGAGCCTGAAGTCGACCTCGCGGGTCCACGAACACGACGACGGGTCGCTGACCATCGTGCTGTTCGTCGACCGCTGGGAGTGGCTCATCCCCCTGGTCACCAGCTACGGCCCCGACGTGGAAGTCACCGAACCCGCCGCGCTCCGCACCGCCCTCGTCGACCAACTGCGCCGTACCCTCGCCCGCTACGCCCCCACCGAACCCCCGGGCGCCGTCCCCACCCCCGGACTGCCCCAGGACGACTCCCGCCTCCGCTCGACCCATGGCCGCCACCCAGGAGCATGACGTGACCCCCCGCACCCTCGACCACACCGACACCCTCGAACTCCCCGTCACCGGCGACGGTCCGTTCGACGCGTTGCACACGTTCTGGAAGCCGTCCCACTACGCCACGGGGCTCGAAGCCCACACAGAGCAGCGCAGTTGGCGCACCTTCCGGGTCGGCGACCTCGTGACCGGCGTACGGCTGCGTGCCGAAGACCGTACGGTCATCGCCGACGTCCACACCGACGGCGACTACAAACCCGCCCACCGCGAGCACCTCAGGCGCCGGATCGTCGCCTCCTACGGCCTGGACGAGGACCAGGCGGCGTTCACCGAGCTCGCCGCCCGCGTACCCGCCATGCGCGAGGCGCTCACCGTCCTGGGCGGGATGCGGCAGTCCTGCCCCGAGGACCACTTCGAGATCGCCGTGATCGCACTGCTGCTGCAGAACGTCACCATCGCCCGCACCACCCAGATGACCCGCAACCTGCTGGTGCACTACGGCCGGCTCGTCCACTTCGACGGCATCACGCTGCGCGCCTGGTTCACCCCGGACGAGATCGCCCAGGTCCCGCCCGAGACCCTCAAGGAACGGGACCGGCTCGGATTCCGCGCCAAGAGCCTCCCGCACTACGCGGCGTTCTTCCGCGACCACAGCACCGAGGAACTCCGGGCCTCCGACGACCTCATGGCGGCCGTCCAGGAGATCAAGGGCGTCGGCCCCTACACCGCCGCCGTGATCGCCTCCCACGCCTCCCGCGACCCCGCCGCCTTCGGCATCGACGTCTGGAACCGCAAGATCCTCGCCCGCCGCCTCCTCGACACCGACGACGCCGCCCCGGACACCGTGATGACCCGCCTCCACACCCTCTTCCCCGGCCACGCCGGCACCGCGGGTCTCTACCTCGTGGAGAACGAATTCCTCCAGGCTCCGGTCGCGCCACTGCTGGCCCCCGATTCCGTCGAGGCGTGGAACCACGCACTGGAGCACGCTGAGCCCTGACCTGCCGAGCACGGGTCCCGGTGCCGGCGTCGTACTGCCCGGTGCAGCTGCTGGTGCACCGGGGAACCGGATGGTTCTCGGGTGCACCGGGATACTGGGGGCATGGCGTTCCTCGTCTTCATGACCTTGCCCGGACTGGTCATCCTGCTGACCTTGCTGGCCTTCGTCGACCAGCTTTTGTTGCGTGCGGGCAGGTCCGGCCTTCTGCCGTGGCGGAACGCGGCCCGGCAGGGCCAGATCTCGGCGACCGGCTTCGAGCAACTGCACGCGAGCCTTTCGCCGGGCAAGCAGACCGAGCTGAAGGAGCGCCAGTCCGCCCTTCTGATGCGCGACGACGAGGAGGACGGGGCGCCACCGAACCGGACGACGGTGGATCTCGACGGCGGGACCGCGGTTGTCCGGATGCCACCCGGCGCGGTCCCCGGGCTGTCGGCGCGGTGAACACCGGGCGCTCCGCGTTCCACGCGTGGCGCCCCGATGTCTATCCGTGTTCTGTCCGCGTGGGGGAGAAACTCTCCCGAGCCACGTCGAAGTACCTCCGGATGCCGGGGACCTCGCTGTCGGGTCCGGCGACCCAGAAGTCGTAAGTCCGCCCGTTCTCCGTGTACCGCAGATCGATCGAGCGACGGCGAGCGCCGGACGCGGCGTCGTACCAGGTGAACTCCCAGATGGCGGCGGATGCACCGTTGTGCTCGAGCCGCTCCAGGCGAACCCGCCGGTATTTCGGGTAGTCGCCGACCGCCGAGGTGCCGGTGCCGCCGTTGTCCTGTGCCGAGAGCTCGGCATAGGGGTCCCCTTTTCCGTCAGCCGGATTCAGATGGACCCCGAGCCCGTAGGCCTTGCTCGCCGAGTAGTAGAAAATGCGGCTCTTGTCGGCGTATGGCCCGGTCCAGTCCTTGCCGATCTCCATGGTGAATCCGGCCGGATCGCTGATCGCGCGGAATCCAGGGCGGGCGGCTGCGGGTGAAACCGGCGCTGCGGATTGGCTGCTGGAGGGAGCCGGAGACTTCCGGGCCAGCAGGGGAGGCACGGCATAGATACCTGCGGCGACCAGGGCGATGACCGCCGAGCCGATGAGCGCACGGGCGATCCAGCGGCGGGAGGCGCGGCCGGGAACCTGCGCCGGGTCTGGGTCTTCGGGCCGGACGGGTCTGTGCCGGTCTGCCCGCGCGACGGTCCGGCGTTCCTCGGAGGCCATGCCGGTTCCGGACCCGGATCGCCGCCGGTCGCCGGGGACACGAGCGGATGCGGCGGCCTCGGCCGGTGCTTCGGGGTGCTCGGCGGCGATCAGCAGGGACCGGGCCACCGAGGCCGTGATCCGTTGCGCCGGGTCCTTGATGAGCAGGCCTTCGATGACCTCGCCGAGGCGACCGGCGTTCCGGGGTGGGTCGTACGTGCCGTCGAGCACGGCCTGGAGCGTGGCGAACTCGCTGTTGCGGCGGAACGGAGAACGTCCTTCGACCATTTCGTAGAGGGTCGCTCCCAGGGACCACAGATCACACGCCGGTACGGCTCTCAGACCCTGGACGCGTTCGGGCGACAGGTAGTCGAGTGTGCCGATCATCGCGCCCGGCACGGTCAGGGTGTCTGCGCCGGTCACCGCGGCGATGCCGAAGTCGGTCAGGACGGTACGCCCGTCGGACCGGGCCAGCAGAAGATTGGACGGCTTCACATCGCGGTGCACCACGCCGTTCGCATGGGCCGCGATCAGCCCTTCCAGTGCCTCGCGGGCGATGCGCGCGGCGTCGCCGACCGTCACGCGACCGACGGCCAGTTCCTCCGCGAGGGAACGTCCCGCCACGAGCTCCATGATGATCCACGGCCGGCCGTCGTCCATGACGACGTCGTGGATCTCCACCACGTTCCGGTGCTGGACCAGTGCCGCGGCCCTGGCCTCCCGCAGCGCGCGCTCCGCCCGCCGACGCCACTCCTCGGGGGCGAGATCGACGCGTGCCCAGATCTCCTTGACCGCGACCGCACGGCGCAGCTTCACGTCCTGGGCCGCCCATACCGCCCCCATGGCGCCGCGTCCGATCAGCTCGTTCAGCTGATAGCGGCCCGCGGCCAAGCCCCGGACTTCCGGTTCGGCCATTCCCCGTCCCCACGCCTGCTGTGCTCCGTGGCCATGCCGGGTCTGGTACCTGCCGTCAGGCCTTCGATCTCCCAGATTCTGCCTCAATACACCGAACCGGTGCGCTCGGGGTTGTCCACAGGGACCGGCTCGGCGGCAGCACCCGTCATAACCGGGCATCCGCGTCCCCGGCGGATCGTTCACGCGTGACAGGGAACCGCACCGCACCCTGACGGTGTGCGCAAGGGAGTTGATCTCGGTGCTGCGGCGTTCCCCGCTCAAGGTCCGGGATCCGCCGCAGGCCGCCGCATCTGTTGCCGGGCTTACGGCTGTGCGGGTCCGTCAGTACCGGATCTCCTTGGCCTCGTACCCTTCGAGCCCGGCCGTGACAAGGGCGGGCACGAGGGCGTGCAGGTACCAGGCGAGGTCGGTGAATTCCGGGGCCGCTGGGATGTGCCGACGGTCCATGGTGGGCATGAAGGAGACGTCCGTGCGGCCGGGCAGGAACATGAGCATGCCGCCTGTCCCCGCCTCCGGGTGGTAGACGTTGACGGCCACCGTGTACGGCAGGTTCCCCGGCTCGTCCAGCAGTGCCAGCGCCTCGCCGATGCCGTCGGGCGTGGTGTCGTACCACTCGTACATGTCAGCCGCGTCGTTGATCATGTACGAGATGCCCCCGGGCGCTGTCGCCGCAGACCACCCCGCACCGGCCAAAGCGTCCAGAACGGCGCACACGGAGGTCGGGGACGTGAAAGCGAAGTCGATGTCGGCGTCTCTGGATCCCACGGAACCTCCGGGCAGGGTGAGCGACAGCCCCGCATCCTCGCCCGTGGAGCGCCGGGCCGTCGACCGGTTTTCCCGGCCTGGCTGCCCACCTTTGTTCCTGCTGGCCAACGCAGCACGAAGGAGCCCGTAGACAGCTCGGCTCACATCAGCCCCCCGCGTCCTCCGCCCATGCCGAGATCTCCGATGCGCCCCGGCGGACGGCTGCTTCCGGGTCCCGGGCGAGCTGCCTGCAGAGCGCTGCGACGTCCGGCGCGCCGTCTGTTCCCGCGAGCGCGTCATGCACCCCGGTCTGCATCCAGTCGGCTTGGTCGTCGTCGGCCCCGGCGACCGCGAGGGCGACGAGTCTTATGGCGACCACCGTCCCCACCCGGACCAGAGCTTCCGCCGTCCGCCGGGTCACTGCCGTGTTCTCCCTGTCCAGCAGGAGCTCCACCAACGCTGCCGAAGCCTCGGGAGCTTCAGCGAAGGAGGCGAGGTCGTGTCCGGCGCGAACGCGTTCCGACCACGAACGAGACGAGGCCCCGGCCAAGGCCCTCTCCCACCCACTGGTCATCTCCGCCACGACAAGACGGTCTCATGCCTCACGCTCATGACGAAGAACGAACCAGCCGCCCACCCACCGGACAAGGAACCCCGTTACGGTGACGGGCATGTCTGACTCCGACTTCTGGACCTCCTCGCCCGACCGGATGACCCATGGCAGCGGTGTCCGCTACGAACTGACCGTTCTGCACCCGCCGTTCACCATCGAGATCGAGGACCTTCCACCCAACAACCCGGCAAGGGCTGCGGAGTTCGCTCGCTCCCTGGACGCGATCGACGACGTGGTCGAAGATCTCGGCCCTCGTAAGCAGAGCGACACGATCACGGTCGCCACGAGAGCCGATCTGGACCTCGTGTGGGCCGGGGCGTGGGGGAACCTCGTGTCGGTCTCCGATCCGGCGTTCGCGGATGACGGCAACGGCATGCCGCTTCTGGCGGAGGCCACTCGGCTGCGGGAGCGCTTCCCCGACGCTCGGATCGTGGGCCGGGTCGAGGTGCACTGCGGAGCCGAGCACACCGAAGACCTCGTGTGGCTGCCGGACGGCACCATGTTCCATGCCTGCGGCTGGCCCGGTGACGAACCGTTCGTCGTGACCGGCGACCCGCAGGCGGTGATGTCCGCCATTGGAATCACCACGGAGGTCCTCGAAGACCTCGACGTGTACTTCGACCTGGACGACGAACCGAACCAGAACGACTGGGGCGCCCTCGCCACGGCCTGCCTCGCCGGCGCGGACCCGTGGGGGAGGGCCGATCTGGAGGCCTCCTTGCTGCGGGTGCGGCACAGCGAGCACGCCACCAGCCACATGGAGTCCCTCTACTTCAACGGCTGACGGCACTTCAACTTTCCTTGTGTGTAACCGGATTGACATGCCGACACGCGGCCTTATCCGCTTCTTGCCCGTCGGCGGATCGGTCTAGGGTGGGTGCGGGCGACGCGTACATGTCACGGGGGCCTCGCGCGCCGCCCCGTATCCCCTCAAGGCCCCACACGTGAGGGAAGATCACACTTGAACAGAGCACTGCGCATACCCGAGCGGTGGCGTCTGGCAGGCCGCGTTCTAGCCGTGTTCGGGATCGCCTCGGCGGTCACCGTGACCGGTCTGCCCGGCATCGAGATCGACAGCGCCACCGCCGCGCCGCGCGCCGTCGCGGCCAGGATCAAGCCCGGCGCGAAGCGCTGCGACACGAAGAACCTCGGCAAGCAGTACCAGAGCACGCCGACGAACTCGGGGTTCCCCAACGACCCCACCGGCTCGAACTTCTCCGCCTGGCAGGGCAACCCGAAGAACTTCAACTACGACCTGCCCGGCAAGGCTTATGACGGGGTCAAGCCGCCGACGGCTGCCGAGAAGACCAAGGCCCTGTCGAAGGTCTCGAACGACACCGAGAAGAACTACAAGGCGTGGCAGAAGACCGCGGACAAGTCCGGTGACCCGGAGGACCGCAAGTTCGAGATCTACGCCCGGTACTTCCACAACACGGAGGGCCTGAGCTTCGACCACTGGTTCGAGCACCGGTTCATCCGCAACCAGACCAACAACCACAAGGGCTCGGCGTTCGAACGCCAGCTTGTCCGTGACTTCCGCCTGGTCGGGCCGGACTGGCTCTGCGAGGTCACCGTCGAGCTCATCGACGCACAGGGCAAGGTCGTCGAAACGCGCCGGTACGACGCCTACAACCAGAAGACCAAGGAGTTCAACGAGTTCAAGTCGAACTCGGAGCTGACGAACAAGCAGCTCGGCAAGGACCGGAAGATCGCCCGGTTCATGCCGGACCACAAGTTCCGGTTCACCGGCGCGAAGCCGTTCACCGAGGGCCAGCGCAAGAAGATCGACAACCTGAACCGGTACGTCAACCGGCTACGGCCCGGTCAGACGAACCAGGTCCGCGGTAACCAGCGGATCTACAACCCCGTTCCGCAGACCAAGCCCATCCGGGGATACTCCGACTACCAGCGGTGGTTCGCCCCGGGCTGCCAGGGCGGCCAGGGCCGGATGCAGCTCGCTGCCGCGTCCTCGTGCGGCACACGCGGCCCGCTGAACGACCGCATCAACGGCTCCGGGAAGACCCTGGAAGAGGCCAGGAGGATCCAGGCCGACGCCCGCCGGCTCGACCCCCGGGGCACCCTCCCGCGCGGCGGCCCGGGCGGCGTCGACTTCACCACCCTGGAACTGCGGTACGTCGGCGGCCTGGGCAAGGGCAAGGGCATGCAGTACTCCATGCGTGCCGACCAGATGCCCAACCCCGACGAGAACCCCGGCTTCGGCGGCGAGGCGCGCATGCAGCTCTCCTCCGACGCCCTGTTCACCTGGCTCGCGCTCACTCCGGAGAAGTTCTGGGTCAACCTCAACCCGGACCAGCCCGACAAGATCATGGATGCCAAGTTCGGCAAGACCGACGCCGGCCGGGTCCTGCTCGAGGCCGACTACCTGATGAAGGAGGACTTCGCCGAAGCCCTCAACCCGAAGAAGCACGCCGGGGGCAAGCGGTACTGGGACAACGCCCCCCGCCAGAACGGCCTTCCGTGCTTCCCCGGAGTCCGGTTCTGGGCGGAGCCCAAGACCGCGCAGGTCCGCGAGCAGGACGGCGGAATCTACATCCTGGACGCGCCCCTGAAGGTGTCCACCCAGTGGCTCGACATCGAGTGGGAAGCGCCCGGCAGCACCGAGTGCAAGGGCCTGACCGACGCGCAGAAGAAGTCGATGGAAGCGAGCGTCCGCGCCAACATCGTTCCCCTCATGGAGGAGCGGGTCAACAACGACAAGCGCTACGCCGATCTGCGCGCCGTCTACACCTCGCGTGTCGCGGCCGAGTACATCCGCCAGCAGGATGCCAAGGCACCGACCGACTTCCGCAAGATCATCAACTCCGATGACGTCTCCGCGTGGCCGCTGCGTGCCCCACACGACAAGTGGACCCGCGAAGACGTGTACCAGAGGTACATGAAGTCGCTGCGCGACGGCATCGAGTGGTTCGAGCTGGAGTACGGCGGCAAGGTCTTCAACCAGGGCGTCGGGGGTGTGGACTTCTCCAAGCAGCCGAAGCGGAACATCACCCAGACCCGGTTCAACGTCGAACACCGCACCCTGGACACCACGACGAAGACCTCTCTCCAGTCGGATGACGTGTCCTACCGGGACACCGACACCCTCTACCTCGGCGGCAGCGGCGACATCGAGTCCGGCGCCGAGGACCCGGGCCCGGACCCCACTCCGACCCCGACGGAAGACCCGAAGCCGACCGATCCGCCGTCGAACCCGCCCACCCCGGGCGACGACGGGAAGGCGACCCCGCCGGCGAACAGGCCGGATCCGAACGGCGGCCTCGCCGACACCGGCTCCAACACCCCGGTCGGGCTGATCTCCGGCATCGCAGCGGCGGTCGCCGCCGCCGGTGCGGCCCTGATGTGGTGGATGCGCCGCAGGCGGCAGGACGCCACCGGCTAGCCGGCCGGCGGCGATTCGCTCGCTGAACCCGAAAGTGCCCCACCCCCCCGTCGTAATGCGCCGGACGGGGGGTGGGGCACTCGCCGTTGTGTGCGTCAGTCGGCCGGGGACGCTGGACGTCTTGTGTGCCGTAGGCCGTCATGTCCGGCCGTCCAGCCAGAGCGGGGCCTGATCCGTGGCCGCGGACCGGCAGCTTCCGCGCCCATTCCGGACCGGGATCACCGTAAAGCGGCCCGATGGGCGGCGGGCTGCGTCAAACGTCCTCCCGACCTTCCGTCCCCCGGGGGGTGCCCCGGTGCCGGCAACAGCGTGTTTCCACCACAGCGGCGCTATTCGGCCAACATCCCGACGTTTTCGACTCTCCGGACAACCGGGCTCCCAGTCCCCTCCTCTCACCGCACGAGCGCAGCGAGTGCCTCTCAACGCGCCGGCCGGACGGTTGTCCTGTCCCGTCGGGCCGCGTGGCCCGCTGTCCGCTTCCTTCTCACAGCATCCGGAGGATGAGGGAACGATGACCACTACGCGCACCACCCGGCTGCGGCGTCCGCTGCTCGCCGGTACCACGGCCGTCGTCGCCATGGCCGTGACGGCCGGCTTCATGGCCGCCACGCCGGACAAGGCGGAGGCCGCGACTGGGCCCAAGCTGAGTCTCATCGCAGCCACCAACTCGGTCACGCTCACCTCCTGGAAGGAGGAGCCGGGCGTCTACCTGGATCTGGGCACCTACCTGACAGCGGAGGGAAGACCGCTGGAGCTCAAGGTGACGCGGAAGTCCTACAAGGACCCGGTGACCATCACCCAGACCGTGTACGAGGGCGGCAAGGCCAGAGCCAAGACTCTGCCCCAGGGCACCGTGAAGGACTTCTCCGGGCTGCCCGGCTTTGCGGAGATCACCATCACCGACAAGGCGGGCAAGAAGGTCGTCAGCCGGACGGAGAGCTTCTGCCCGAACAACGCCAGCGGGCGGGTCCGACCCGATGCGCCCTCCAAATCGAAGTATCCGGAGAGCTGCCCCACCAACGCCTTCACCCTCGGTTCCGTGTGGGGTGTCGAGAAGGGCTGGGCCGCCAACACCTACGCCGGTTCCTACACCCAGCCGGTGAAGCTCGCCGCCGGCACGTACACGGCCAAGGTCGGAGTCGCCAAGAAGTACCGGGACCTCTTCGGGATCGCCGACAAGCCCGCGACGGTGAACGTCACCGTCGAGGAGCGCAGCTGGGAGGACCCCGGCACCCCGGCGGCCCGTTCGGCCACCGCTGGGGAGCACGCCGGTCACGGCGCTGCCCACCAGGCCCCGGCCGGTCACGGCGCTGCCCACCAGACTCCGGCCGGTCACGCCGGGCACGGGCCGGGGCATGCTCCGACGCCCGCCCAGGCCGGCGCACCGGAGACCAGCGGCGCGGGACCCTCGTACAACGTGGGCCACGGCCCGCTGAAGGCCGCGCCGCCGGCCCTGCCGTGGGCGCTGAAGAAGCAGCAGGCCGCGCGCGCCGGTATGCGTGCCGGCGACACCGCCGGGCAGACCGACGGCTCGCGCAAGGCGCCCGCCCTCACGCCGCTCTCCAAGCGGCCCACCGGCAAGGCCTCCGTCCCGGACGTCCCCAAGCCCGACCTGCGGTCGCTGCCGGCATACGGCATCACCATCAGCGACGGTGACCAGAACATCCCCGGCAAGGACTACCTGGCCTTCAGCGCCAACGTGTGGAACGCCGGCCCGGCTCAGCTCGTGGTGGACGGCTTCCGCTCGCCCGGGAAGGCCAAGATGGACGCCTTCCAGTACTTCTACGACGCCAAGGGCAAGCAGGTCGGCTACACCCCGACCGGCACCATGGAGTGGGACCCGCGTCCCGGCCACGTGCACTGGCACTTCACCGACTTCGCCAGCTACCGGCTGCTGAAGGCCGACAAGAAGGAAGCGGTTCGCAGCGGCAAGGAAGCCTTCTGCCTGGCCAACACCGACGCCGTCGACTACACGGTGAAGAACGCCAACTGGCATCCGTACAACACCGACTTGTCCACTGCCTGCGGTCAGGAGAACTCCATCTCCGTCCGCGAGGTGCTGGACGTCGGCTCCGGCGACACCTACACCCAGAACCTGCCGGGACAGTCGTTCGACATCACGGACGTGCCCAACGGCACCTACTACATCCAGGTGCTGGCCAACCCGGCCAAGCGGCTGAAGGAAACCAACCTCGACAACAACAGTGCCCTGCGGAAGGTGGTCCTCGGCGGCGAGCCCGGCAAGCGCACCGTGACCGTCCCCGCGCACGACCTTGTGAACGCGAACTGACCACACACTCCGCGCACCCCGGCGGCGGCGGGTCTCTGGGTCGCCATGTGGCCAGGGACGACCGATTCCCTCGGTCTCCTGGACAGAAGAGGAAGTGACGCGAGGGTTGTGGCACAACCGTCGTGTTGATTGAAGGGCATGGCACATGAGCCGCTCCCCGCTGAAGCGTGTTGCAGGCCGTGCCCTTCATTGAGAGAGCGGGTGGCGCAGCGAGACGCTGAGCCACCCGTTCCCGCTCTGCCGCTGTACGAGAGCGGGCATCCACCTGCCCTCGGCCGGGGGAGTCATGAAGGGCGCTCCGGTCGCTGGCGCGGGCGTTCGCCTCGTAGCGGCGGGGCTGACATCGCAGACGCGTGCCCCTGTCTGGCCTGCGGGCCGGGCAGGGGGCGGTTTCGCGCTTGTTCAGCCCGCAGGCGACTCGCCGAGGGTGGCACGCAGCCAGTCCAACGGCCCCTGTGCCAAGAGTTCGTCTGCCAGCCGCTGGCCCGTTTCCGTGACGATGCGGGCGCGGCTGTTGTCGATCCACCGCTGTGCGCTCTCGTAGCCCTGCGACCGGTACTCCAGGCCTTGGAGCATGCACTCCAACTTGTCCGCGTCCCGCGCACAGATAGATTCCCGGGACTCCTTGGCTTCGTACTCCGCGACGAGATCGCGCACCATCGCGGCCAGATGCTCCGGCATGCCGGCCACCTGGTCCGCGGTCACAGCCTGCGGGTCAGCCGCCGTGGAGTACTTCTTGCCGAGGTGGTTCACGTCGCCGGTTCGTGTCTCCTGCGAGTCGTGCCACACGGCGAGGAAAGCAGCGCGGGCCGGATCGGCTCCTTCCAGGTTCGCGATGATCGAGGCGATCAGGGAGGTACGCCAAGAGTGTTCAGCCACGGTCTCGGGGTCGCGGACCCCGGCCATCCACCAGCCGGTGCGGCGCGTCTGCTTGAGTGTGCCCGCCTCGTACAGGAAGTGCGCCACTCCGGTCAGGTCGTCAGCCACAGCTGGTCTCCTCTCACGCCCGGGAAAGGCGGATCGCGTACCGAATGTTCTCAAGCTCGCGGCGGGCTCGCGCCGACGGCACGCAGCTATCCAACATCACGGGGAGTCGATCGCGTAAGGCGCGGCTGGCACCGCTGGACAGGAGGTTCGGCCGGGCCGCGAGCAGCGCCCACAGGGTGTGGATGTTGAGATCGACAAATCCGTGCTCGGGGTTGAGCCCGCGTACGAGGTGGTGCAGCAGCTTCTCCCCGGCCCAGACGCCCGGATCTTCAGTGGCGATGAAGCTGTCCGACAGCTGCACATGTGGAGACTCGCCGATCCAATATGCCCAGTAGTTGAGGTTCGCGGCCTCGCTCGCGTCATCCCCGTCAAGAGCGGCGATGAAGTGGGCCATGCGGTCGCGGTCGCCCTGCCGAGCCGCAACAGCTGCAACGGAGCGAGCGTTGAGCCAATGGGTCAGCCAGCCGTCGGGACGTTCGGTGCGTTGCTGGTGGGCGAGCCAGTCGCCGGTGTCCGGGGCAGAGTCGTACCCGGCCAGGTAGAGGGCCTGTCGGCGAAGCAGAAAGTGTTCGGCCCCTCGGGCGCTCTCGGCAATGCGCCGCATGCGTGAGAAGAACCGTCGTCGGTCGGCCGCCGCGAGCTCTGGGCCTTTGGGTACTGGGCCCCGGCGTGGGCGAGCTGGCGCAGGCAGGTCTCGTAGCGGGGTGGGGGCCACCCCGTTCAGCGGCCAGGTGAGCACTTCCACGAGATCGCGCTGCATGACCCACGCACCGAGCGGGTCTTGGTCAGCTGGTTTCTCCCCACCCAGCGCACTCGACAGCAGCACGTCGGCCTCCATTGCTCGTTCGAGGGCGAGCAGGAGTGGGGGAGCAGCCCCGAGCTGAAGTAGCCGATGTCGATGAACGAGCATCTGTCCGACCGGCACGGCAGTGAGGGGGCGGCGGCCGGATTCCCATCCGGCGAGGGTGTCGGCGGCTACGCGCATGCGCTCAGCCAGGGTCTCCTGGGTGTAGCCAAGTTGCTCGCGTACCAGTCGTAGTACATAGCCGGAGACGATGCCGCCGTGGCGGGCGGCCGTTCCCTGACCGTTGGTCGGGGTTGACCGGTTGTTACTGCCCATGGATGCACCTCTTGGCCCTCAGCAGCGGAGGAATCCCGTACTCACTGTCACTACTTCCGCAGCGCACCGCTTCCTACGCTCATCATCAGTGACAGTGAGCAACTCAGCGTAGTTGAGGGAGCCCCATCGTGAAGGCCAATGTGCGGAGTTCGACGCCAGCGCTGCCCCCACCGTCGGCGTCACCGCGAGCTACGGCAGCCGCGCCACCTGACCTCGCCACGATGCGGGACGTCGCCCGCGAGGTCCTCGCCGACGAGGGGGCCGCGGTGGACGTGGTCCCCGCGATGCGCGGTTTCGTGGATCTGCTTGCGCCGGAGGTGCAGGCGCTCATCTCCCGGGCCCCGCTCGGTGACTCGTCGGCGAAGGTGGCGCAGGTCGCCGTGGACGGGGCATGCCTGCGGGTGACGACGCCCCCGGGGTTCGGTCCGGAGGGTGCTCGTCGGCATGCGCGGAAGGTCGCGTTGTCGGTGCTGTCGCTGTGCGACCACTACGAGAACCTTCAGGACCGGTGATCGTCGTGATCTGCGCGAGGTGCGATCAGACGATCAGCCCGGACCAGCCACACGAGACGCGGGACATCCACACCGCGTCGGCCGCTGGCGGAGTCGTCCACTTCCCTCGCGTGTGCCCTGACCGAACGCGCCGCTGAGATTCCCGCGCGTTGCCCACCGACGGCGGGAGCGGCGGCGAGCGGCCGTAGATCTCCGTCCCGGCCGGAACTCCCTGGCAGGACGACGACCGAGACGGAGCGGGCCCATAGAGCCCGGCATGTGCACGACGGCGCGAGGAATGGCCTCGTACCGAGCACACACCCAAGGAGCATCGCATGACCGCTGTAGCTGTGGAACTGCGTCGTGGACGCGACCTCGTCGCACCCGGCCTGTTCGACCGGCTCGTCGACTTCTGCGCTGAGGAGTACGGCCTGGAGCGGAGCGTCGCCGAGCGGATCCAGGACCAGGCCATCGCCCTGTGCTGGGTCATGGGCACCACCCGGTCCGGGGACACCATGGCCCCGTCCGCGACGGTGGATCCCGGGTGGCACACCTTCATGCTCCACAGCACCGAGTACACCCAGTGGTGCAAGGAGCAGTTCGGCTACTACCTCCATCATGCGCCGAACAGCAAGACCCGCACGCAGGGCCTGATGGGCGACGTCGTCGGCCGGATCCGCGCGGCAGGCCTGGTGGTCGATGAATCCCTGTGGGGCACAGCCGCGGAGTGCAACCCGCCGACGTGCTGCGGCGACGGCCCCTGCTGCTGACCACCCGACCGGGGCGGGCCGTCAAGGACCAGGCGGCCCGCCCACTCGCCACAAGAACGGAGCGTGCGGTGCCTCAACAACCCGACCAGATCAAGGGACGCACCCGAGTGACCCTCTTCCCCCTCGAAGGGCTGACTGTCGCGTACACCACCCAGTCCAGCGACCCTCGCGGCCTCGGGGACATCGCCATCATCGCCGTCACCGGCGCCGCTCGGGGTGACGACCTGTGGAGTCTGGCCCGGAGCATGTGGAGCCGGGTGTCGAACAGTCAGGAGCAGGCACGGTGGATCCTCACCCAGGCCGCCCGGGCGCGCATGGTGAGATGCGACGCCTATACGGACCTGCCGGACGCTGAATGGTCAGCCGAATTGGACCGGACCTTCCACCTCGACGGCTTGTTCGCCAACCACGAGACCCTACGCACCGGTCGCTTCGAACTATTGGCATAGAAACCGCCCCGGTGAGCGCCCCGGAGCGGCAGGCCCGAGCTCGGATCACTGCCGCCGTACTCGATGCAGTGGATCCTCCCTCAATCAAGTGACGGGGTCGGGGTGCCGCTGCGTGGATGTGGCATCCATGCGGCAGTCGACCACGAAGACGGTCCCTGTCCGAAGAGAACGAGGTCCGTCAACTCTCCGACCCGCTACGCAGGCTGTGGCCCCCGGCAGGATTCGAACCTGCGACACCCGCTTCAGGGGAGCGACGGGGGCTGTAGCCAGCGGCTCCTACCTGCATCTTTGCCTTCCAGGAGGGCGCCTTGAACGCCTTGATGTGCGGGGTTTCGCTGCGCGTGATGCCGGAAGCACGGCCTAGGCAATTTCATCCACGAATCTCCATGATGATCAAGGTCGTGGGTAAATCGGCTTACTCGTCATTCCTTGGGCTTGTCGGGTGTTCTCCGTGCAGGGTGGAGGAGTGTCGAGTGGGTGTGGGAATGCGCCGTGGGCAGGGTGTTCCCGGCATGCGGTTCTTCGTCTCGACACCATGGGGCTGGTCCTGTGCCGGTTGGGTGCGACTGTGCCGGGCGTGTGGTTCCGCGTGGGCGAATGACGCCGACTGAGCAGAAGTGGGCTTGGGCGAGCGGCATCGTTCCTCGGAAGTGTGGGTTACCCAGGTCAGCGAATAGGCGCCGCCGGGACAGCCTCCCTTGGCGTGGCTGAGTCCGACACGTCGCCTAGCACTCGCCCCGGGCCTTGCCGCCCGCCGGAACAAGGGAGAAGGCATTGCCCAGAGCGTGTGATGAGGACGCCGGGGTGCCCAAAGCGCCACGGCGCGCACGAGCCGTGCTGACGGCTCTGCTGATGGCCCTGGCCCTGGTGGTGTTCCCCACTGCCGGTACGGCCTGGGCCGCCACCGTGACCTTCGCTCCCGCAGTCGACTACGGCGTCGGTACGTTGCCTGCCTCGGTGGCTGCGGGGGATCTGAACGGTGACGGCGACCAGGACCTGGCCGTCGCCAACTCCGGTGACAACAATGTGTCGGTGTTGCTGAACACCGGAAGCGGTACCTTCGCTCCCCAGGTCACCTACGGCGTGGGGACCGCGCCGGCCTCGGTGGCGGTGGGCGATCTGAACGGCGACGGCGACCAGGACCTGGCCGTCGCCAACTCCATCGACAACAACGTGTCGGTGTTGTTGAACAACGGGGACGGTACCTTCGGCTCCGGTTCCACCTACGGCGTCGGGGCCAACCCGAACTCGCTTGCTGTAGCGGATTTCAACGGTGACGGCGACCAGGACCTGGCCACCGCCGACACCCTCGCCAACACGGTGTCGGTGTTGTTGAACAACGGGGACGGTACCTTCGCCACCGCAGTCTCCTACGGTGTCGGGCTCGTACCGTTCTCCGTGGTCGCGGCCGATCTGAACGGTGACGGCGACCAGGACCTGGCCACCGCCGACACCATCGGCAATACGGTGTCGGTGTTGTTGAACAACGGGGACGGTACCTTCGCCACCGCAGTGTCCTACGGCGTCGGGACCTTTCCGGTCTCGGTGACTGCGGCGGATCTGAACGGTGACGGCCGACAGGATCTGATCACCGCCGACGCCGGCGACGATCAGGTCTCGGTGCTCTTGAACACCGGGGGAGGGCTCTTCGCGGGGGCAACCCCCTTCGCCACCGGGACCGCGCCGGCCGCGGTGGTGGCGGCGGATCTGGACGATGACGGTGACCAGGACCTGGCCACCGCCGACGGAGCCAGCACCGTTTCGGTGCTGCTGAACAACGGGAGTGGTGTCTTCGCGCCCCCGGTCCCCTTCCCCGTCGGGACCGATCCGATCGCGTTGGCTGCGGCGGATCTGGACGGCGACGGTGATCAGGACCTGGGCACCGCCAACTTTGGTGCAGCCACGGTGTCGGTGCTGCTGAACACCACCAATCCCGCCGCTCCGGTGATCACCAGCCCGGCGGACGGGGCCGTCCTCACCGACGACACGCCGACGTTCACCGGGACCGGTGAGCCCGGGACCACGGTCGCCGTGCTCGAAGGGAACACCACGTTGTGTTCCACCGTCGTGGCCGTGAACGGTACCTGGAGCTGCGCCCCTGCTGTCGCCCTGAGCGACGGGCCGCACACGGTCCTCCCCCGAGCCACCAACGGGATCGGCAACAGCACCGACGGCACACCGATCACGATCACGATCGACACCACCGCACCCACCGCCCCGGTGATCGACGATCCGTCCAACGGGGCCGTGCTCACCGACAGCACGCCGACGTTCACCGGGACGGGTGAGCCCGGGACCACGGTCGCCGTGCTCGAAGGGAACACCACGTTGTGTTCCACCGTCGTGGCCGTGAACGGTACCTGGAGCTGCGCCCCTGCTGTCGCCCTGAGCGATGGGCCGCACACCGTCCTGCCCCGAGCCACCGACCAATTCGGCCGCAGCACCGACG
>NZ_JBHWIW010000053.1:41098-49699 GCF_042731955.1 Streptomyces sp. NPDC059828
GCTGCGCCCCTGCTGTCGCCCTGAGCGATGGGCCGCACACCGTCCTGCCCCGAGCCACCGACCAATTCGGCCGCAGCACCGACGGCACACCGATCACCATCACGATCAACACCGCCCCGGTGATCACCAGCCCCCAGGACGGTGACACGATCAGGAACTGCCCCGAGCCGCGGAGTACCGATGGGAAGGGACGCGGCGGTTGCCGGCTGACCTTCACCGGCACAGGCGAGACGGGCAGGACCGTCACCGTCCTGGAAGGCCAACGGACCATCTGCACTTCCATCGTGGACGCATCCGGAAACTGGAACTGCTCCGGACGCGTCGCCAAGGCCGGCGGCGTGCATACCTTCGTCGCCGTCTCCACCGATCCGACCGGCGCCACCACCACGAGCGACCCGGTGACCGTCACCATCGAACTACGCCACCGCCCCCACAAAGGACGTCCCCACAAAGGATGGCCCCACAGGCCGCACGGAGCGGCCACCCCGTAGAGCATCTCCAGCCGTCTCCGCCGTGAGCTTGCCGGCCTTCAGCGCACCGAAGGTGGGCTTGGGGTAGTTGCGGCTCGGCTCGCTCGCCCGAATTCCTTCTCCGTGAGTGGGTCCCGGTCCGCGTGGACCCGTACCTGCAAGCCGACGCCGTTGGTTGGGGGGTCGACATGGTTCCGGAACCTGTTCATGGTTGATGCCATGGCTACGACGTGCAGCGGTTGAGGGCCGTACCCCGCGCTGGGGTGCGGCCCTCGGCACATGTGCTTACGACGCAGCAGGACGCCCCCCGCGGTGGTGGCGCTTCGTTCGTAGCGAGTGCGGAGCCGTTTGAACTGGTGCAGCCAGGCGAAGGTGCGCCTCACCCAGTCCGAAGCCGTGGGCGACGCCGCGTCGGGTGAACAATTCGCTGTGTCTTGGGGAGAGTGCCTTCGTAGGGTTCCACCATGGCGGATGAGAGCGAGCGGGCTGTGCAAGCGGCCATCGAAGGGGAGACTCGGCTTCTCGATCCCGAGGTGCGCGCTTCCCCGGCCCGTGTCCTGGAACTTCTGGATCCGGAGTTCACCGAGATCGGGGCTTCTGGACGCCAGTGGGACGTGGAGTCGATCCTCACGGTGACGAGCGGCGGCTCGGTTTCCCCGGAGTCTCCGGTCAAGGTCAGCGAAATGTCTGGAGTCGTCCTTGCCCCGGGCGTCGTCCATCTGACGTACTTCGCCGACAACCAGGGACGTCAGACATGGCGGAGCTCTCTGTGGCGTCTGACGCAGACGGGCTGGCGGTTGTATTTCCACCAGGGCACTGTGACCAGCTGAGATCTCCCTGGTGGCGGCACTGCCAGGACCAGGAGTCCGTGAGGCGGCCCGACGGGACCCCCCGTCGGGCCGTCTGAGCGTGGCGGGCGGGCGGATGCCATCGAGGGTTGTGTGCCGTCAGATCGGTGGTCGGGGAGGCGTTATGCGCAGGAGAGGCAGAATCGGGAGCTCGCCCTTTGAGTCGCTTCGCAGCCGAGAGCCGGTTTGAAGTATTGAGGGCAGGCGCCGAGCGTCTCGCTTGGGTTGTAGGAGTAGCTGAAGCCGAGGGCTTGCGGCGCGGCCAGTAGCGGCAAGACGGCGCCCCGTGAGTTCCCGTCACCTGGATGCGTGCCTGGGGCGGCTGGGGCTCGTCGCTCAACGGATGCTGACCGGGAAGCGGGCCCCGTTCTGTGACACAGGGTCACATGCCCGCGCTTCACCCCAGAAGACGCATCATGCGCCACATCAAACGTCTTGGTCTGAGTGCGGTCACCGGCCTGGCCGCTGCTCTCTGCTGCGCTTCCGTGGCCGCGGCAGCCACACCGAGTCCCGACACCAGCCGCCCCAAGCCGTCGAACGATAAGACGAAGGTGTTCAATCTGACGACGGTGGTGACCGCGGCCAACTTCATTGATGTGGACCCCACTGGAAGCAGTCAAGGGGACGAGCTTGTCGCCACCGGCACCGTCTTTCGGTCCGGTTCTGAGGTAGGACGGTACGACGAGGTCTGCACGGTGACGCGCGTCGAGTCCAGCGGAGGGTTCACCTTCCAGTGCCAGGTCACCCTCACACTGCCCGACGGGCAGCTCACCGTGCAGGGAGTGTTCCCCATCACCGAGTCCGGCGCAGGTGAAATCACCCTGGCGATCACGGGAGGCACCGGGAAGTACCGCACGGCCAAGGGCTACGTAGAGGCCGTCAACACCAGTGACACCGTGAGTGAGGTCGAGGTGCATCTCATCCGCTGACGGCAAGCTGCCGAAAACCGACCTTCCGGCTGTTCAAGCAGTCCTGCGGCTGGACCAACCCCGCTGGGAGCCCGAACCCGAGCTGTGTTTGGGTATCTACTCTGCCCCAGCTTTCCCTTCATAAACAAGGCACAACTGGGGATTGGTTGAGAGTTGGCCGGGCAAACGGGTGCTCAGGAGGTTGATATCAATGGTTCCCCTGCTTCTCGTTCTGCTTCTCGCGGTCATTCTTTTCGGCGCTGGCTTCGCCGTCGAGGTTCTGTGGTGGGTCGCGCTCGCCGTCCTCGTGCTGTGGCTGCTCGGCTTCGTCATGCGCTCCACCCCCGCCGGCGGGAGCCGCGGTCGCTGGTACCGGTGGTGAGCTGAGCCGGCGCACACACCATTGCAGGGCCCGACCATGGCGGTCGGGCCCTGCGTATGTTCCTGACGGCGAGGCGCTGGCTGCATCGGATCGGGCGAAGACATCCAAAAGGTCAACGGGGGTAGGTGTGCGACAACCGGGGGCGGGGCGGGCACGCGCGAAGGAACCGGCGCACCTCCCTGCCGCACCCCGCTCCCGGCCTCATCCGAAGACGACGCCACGAGGGAGCCTTGAACGCGGCTGGCCGTAACGCTCTCTCCGGCTGCACCTACCGTCGTGCGAGGCGCCGCGAGTTCGTGGCCTGGCCGCTCCGGCCCGAGAAGCTGGTCCTGGTGGAGTCGGCTTCAGGATTCTTTCCGTGGCGTGGGCAACTCGGGAGACGTCCTGAACAGTGGCAGGGATCCGGTGAGTTCCAGGATCCTTCGGCCTTGGCGTCGGCGATCACCAGGTCGCGGGCGTACATGCAGCCCTCATCCTGCGGTATGCACGTGTCCCGGCGCTGGATGTATGCGACCCGGGAGCCCTTGGGTGAGAGGACCCCGTCCTCTGCGGCCTGGGAGAACGTGGTGGTGACGGAGCCCGTCGCCGGGTCCAGCGCGACCGTGGCGGGCGTCCCCGCAGAGTAGTCCGTGGCGGTGATACGGCCCGCCTCCACCGTCCCCCCCGCTGGCGGTCCCCGCCAGCGGCAGGCTGGTCGCAACCGCGAGCCCGACGGTCAACGCAGCATGTGTGAAGCGCACGTGCGCTCCTTGACGTATAACGACTCATCCGCCTCACCACATAGGACACATTCTTACGTCCCAGAATCAGGAAGGCTTTTTCGCGTTTCCGTCTCGCCGACCGCCGATCCCAAGCGAAACGGCGAGGTCAGATGCTCCGTAAGGCTGATTGCTGAACCCAGTCGCCCGCTCACGGTGCGGCTCACCGCGCGCGCTGCTTGATCCACCCCATGGAGTGCCCTCCACTGTTTCAAGCGAACAGCCCGTCCTTGAGAAAAGACGTGAAGGCCTGGGCTGTCGCCGCTCGGATCACCGATCCCTAAAAGTCAGGAATGTGATGCGTCCTCACTCCCGGTTCGGGCCCCTTCCCCGTCGTTCGAGGAGGTTGGCCGCCGGCCTCATGGCCTCGATGGCATTGGTGTCCTCTGGTGTGCTCACTCCATCGCTGGCGAATGCTCTACCCCAGCGGACATCGACAGTGCCAGGCCATCCCGTGGCATCTCCCGGCGACCGCTGTGCCCCCCTCGACAGCGGCGAATATCCCTGGCTTGCGCAGGGCGGCTGGGCCAAGTGCAAGGGAGCGACCGGGCCTACTGGCCCCACCGGACCCACAGGGCCGACCGGCGACACGGGACCCACAGGGCCGACCGGCGACACGGGACCCACAGGGCCGACCGGCGACACAGGACCAACAGGATCCACAGGGCCCACAGGTGCTACGGGCACAGGGCCTACAGGTGCCACCGGCGCCGGTGGCACCTTGACCACAACGCTCGCTGTAGGAGGCCTGGTAAACGTCCCTCCCGGCGCTACTACTGGTCAGATTGTGACGTGTCCCGCTGGCACTTTCGTCGTAGGTGGCGGCCCCGATATCACCCCCACGCCGGGCTTTGTGCCAACGGTCGTCGAATCTCACCCACTCGCGGGTGAGAGGTGGTCCACAGCGGTCCGTAATGACGGAACGAGTGCCGGCTCCTTCCAAACCACCGCTGTATGCGCGACGTTGACGTGAAAAGAGAGCGTTGCGTCCGGTTCGGTTGATGGGTGCGGGGCTCAGTGAGCCTCTTTCACCCTGGCCTGTCTGCTGGATAGTTGATCTGAAAGGTTACGTCCCAGAATCAGGAAGGCTTTTTCGCGTTTCCGTCTCGCCGACCGCCGATCCCAAGCGAAACGGCGAGGTCAGATGCTCCGTAAGGCTGATTGCTGAACCCAGTCGCCCGCTCACGGTGCGGCTCACCGCGCGCGCTGCTTGATCCACCCCATGGAGTGCCCTCCACTGTTTCAAGCGAACAGCCCGTCCTTGAGAAAAGACGTGAAGGCCTGGGCTGTCGCCGCTCGGATCACCGATCCCTAAAAGTCAGGAATGTGATGCGTCCTCACTCCCGGTTCGGGCCCCTTCCCCGTCGTTCGAGGAGGTTGGCCGCCGGCCTCATGGCCTCGATGGCATTGGTGTCCTCTGGTGTGCTCACTCCATCGCTGGCGAATGCTCTACCCCAGCGGACATCGACAGTGCCAGGCCATCCCGTGGCATCTCCCGGCGACCGCTGTGCCCCCCTCGACAGCGGCGAATATCCCTGGCTTGCGCAGGGCGGCTGGGACAAGTGCAAGGGAGCGACCGGGCCTGCTGGCCCCACGGGACCCACAGGGCCGACGGGCGACACGGGACCCACAGGGCCGACGGGCGACACAGGACCAACAGGATCCACAGGGCCCACAGGTGCTACGGGCCCAACAGGGCCCACAGGTGCCACCGGCGCCGACACCTTGACCACAACGCTCGCTGTAGGAAGCCCGGTAAACGTCCCTCCCGGCGCTACTGTCAGTCAGACCGTGACGTGCCCCGCAGGCACCTTCGTCATGGGTGGCGGCCCAAATACTGGCCCCGTGGCGGGCAGCCTGCCAACGGTCGTCGAATCTACGGCGGATACGCCTCAAAGCTGGCTTGCACAGGTCCGTAATGACGGAACGAGTACCTTCTCCTTCCAAACCATCGCTGTATGCGCGATGGTCACGTAAAAGAGCGTTCTGTCTGGCCGCGGTAGTCGGGTTCGGGGGCTCGGCGTCGCGGCAGTTCGCCTGAGCCGGTGCCGCCTCCGGCCACAACCGATTTCCCCTCAGGTGGTCGGCCTCTCTTGGCCGATGCGTGGAGGGCCTCGGTGCCAGATACTCGCCTACTGTCGAGGGGCGCACGTCCTGACGGCCCGTCGGATTCTTCGGCGGGCCGTTTCGGCTCTTCCGGGTTGCTGATGGCCATGGTGATGGGCGAGGCCTTCACGGGCCTTGACCCCGGATCCGGGACACCCGAGGCACGTGGATCTCGAGCCGAACTCCGCGAGGGGGGCGAGCGCGTCAACCGCAAGCGGATCGCCGCGTGATGCGGAGCATCCGCCTGGCGGGCGTTCCGACTGCGCCGCACGCACCGCACCACGATCGCGGACCCGGCCGCAGCGAAGGCCTGTGGACCTGATCGGCCGCGACTCTGGGGGGCGTGTGGACGTCCATCGCGATGCTGATCTGACTGTGCCCGAGGATCTCCATCCGGCTGAGGGGCGCGACCCCGGCCCCACACGCCGGCCCCACCATGGGGCGAGCCTCGAAGATCGGGGCCGATATCGTTATTACGGGCAGGCGAGGAGTCAGCCCGATTCGCGCTTCGCGGCCAGCGTACGAGCCCCCATCTCTCGCCCCATGCAAGCTCCCGCCCAAAGCTGCTACGCCGACCTAGTGGGCGTGAGCCCGAGCCTCGCCTGTGGTTCTCCTCGAGTGGGACTTTACTTACACGGTCAGGGGGACCGGGTGAATCTCGTCGGGCCGATGACCAGTGCGTTCGTGGATTCGTTGGACCGCTTCGGCCGAGGGGGCGTCGGAGAGGCAGTAGACCGTGCCCGACTCCGGATCCGCCCAGGCCTTCTCGAAGTGGACGCCTTCCTCCTTCTCGATAGCGAGGTCCGCGCTGTGGGCCTCCCGCAATTGGTCGGCCGTGATGCCCTTCATCCCGTGGTGAACGTCCATGAACTGGGGCATGGTCGCGCCTCCTTCAACTGTCGCGCCCCGGCGTTCCGAAATTGCCGAGTCCGCACACCAGCTCCCCTCATCTCCATCCTGCGCCCATACGGCAGTGACGGCGAGCGCGCGGGGCCCGACCAGCAGATTCACCAGCACTGCGGCGAGGAAATTTGTCCGATTGGACATTTCCAGCAGGCCGCACTCGTCGATCCGGTCGAGGACCGCTTCGTGCAGACGCACGTCGTCCAGGACACCCAACGCGAGGCGATCAGCCACGTGGACCGGCTGCTCAAGAGGCGGCCCGGTCGTGAGTGAGCGCCTGCGTTGATGTCAGAAGTAGATGTCGAAGGCCCCGGGCCATGATCGGTCCGGGGCCTTCTGGCTGTGCCCCCGGCAGGATTCGAACCTGCGACACCCGCTTTAGGAGCGAGGTGGGGCGAGTTGGGCGCTGGCCTGCGGGTCGCAGTGTCCGGCGGAAGCTGGGCACGCTTCCCGCCAGCCGCCGCAGTTCCCCGTGACTCTCCGCCCGATCTGGCACGGTTGTGGCACGGACTGATCCCCTCGATGCGACCTACCGGTGGGGCGGTCGCTGAGGTCTGATGTGGTGGTCAGCCATGCATTTGGGACTCGTGACGGTCAGCTCCGCCGAATTCCACTGACCCGGACGCTCCGCCACACCGCGCCATAAAGGAGATCGCCTTGGACTGGTAGACCCCCACCAGCCGTGAGTGGGGGTTCCATGCAAGCGCACCAACACCAGTGGGCTAGACGCTTTGGCGTGTGCAGTTGCTCACGGGAAAAGCGTATGGAGGGTGTAATTGGTCTTTACTGGGGAGTACAGCCAGCAATCCCCGTATCCACGCGCTGTGTGCGAGATCCTAGCCGGCAGCATGGAGCTCCTCGGCCAGGGAATGGGGGTAGTGTAGCAATCCGCTTTACCCCCCGACGCGCCGATGCTGGCGTAGTAGTCGACGGAGTACCAACCCCACCCCCACACGACTTTCTTCCATTTCCCAGCTTCCAACGTGCCCGTGATTACCGGGTTTGCCGCCGTTGACGGACTTGACTTCACAGACGGACGCTCGGACGAAATGACTGACTGCCCGCCTGTCGAGTCAGCTGATGCTGCACTCGGCAATAGCGCCGCCGTGCAAGCGAACACCAGGGCGACAGCACACCTGCCGATTCTATTTCGGATTGCCATATTCACCTCTCTGGCTATACGACATGCATCCGCGAACTAGGCCAGTTAAGTGGCAAGTTCGGGAGCAAACGAGCCATCGTAGCCGTTTGCCCTGAAATAGGATTACCACGGTTTCCATCTCCTGAGAAGATGCTTTAGATGATGTAACGTTTAACCGGAGGGCATCGCAGGGCGGGTCAGGCGATTGTGAGGCTATGGGTAATGGTTGAACACACCGTGATGGCACAGCGCATCGTTAATCTGAGCCCGCTCGGCTCTGTAAGTTCGGCGCGCCGACTCACCGTTCCCGCTTTCGTGAGCGGAGTCGGTTGTGGCCTGGTGCCGACCACGCGGGCGGTGGAGCGGCTTTGGCCGGTGTCCTGCCTGGTTTGGGGCCGGGCATGATCAGGGGGCCTTACGCTGGCCCGCGAAATCGGGCAGCCCTTGGCCTGCCCGCTGTTGTGCCCGATTGGCCCCCTGGTCTTGTTCGGCGTGGGTCCCGGACCAGGGAGGTGGCTAAAGCCGTGGAGCCGTCCGTCCCCAGCCCCGGCCTGGTCTTTCGCCCCTTTGTGGGCGCGGGTGGGTGACGGACGTGCGGCCCCGGTGGCGAAGACATGGAGGGGGTAAGCGCGGACGGCGCCCGCCCGGCGCCGCCGCGCTTGCGCGGTACCTCAGATCTTTGATCTGACTGCTACCGCAGTTCAGGAGGCCGGGAACACAGACGCCCCAGTGTCTACGTGTGCTGCTTCGCCCGCGGCCTGCCTCATCCTGTCTCGTGGACCTGGTGCTGCGGCTGGCCTGTTGGGGGCCAATCGGGCGCGGCTGTGGGCAGGTCAGGAGGGGTGTCCGTGTTCGCGTGCTCGGTGTTCTGGCGGCCGGGTTGGCGATGATCTGATGCACCGGGAGCGCTGCCTGGTCCAGTTGGCCGGGCAGCGCGCGCAGCGCGCCTTGAAACCGTAGAGAAGGTTTCTACTCACTCGCTATCCGGCTTGCTGTCCGATCCCGGGTGATGCTTGACAGTTCGATCCCAACTGATGGTTGACAGTGGCCGTGATCGGCTTTTCTGTGCGCGTCGTTGCAGCGCG
>NZ_JBHWIW010000054.1:0-28624 GCF_042731955.1 Streptomyces sp. NPDC059828
CCCCACCTCCTCGGCCCGGGGGCCTGGGGAGGCCCCACCTCCTCGGCCCGGGGGCCTGGGGAGGCCCCACCTCCTCGGCCCGGGGGCCTGGGGAGGCCCCACCTCCTCGGCCCGGGGGCCTGGGGAGGCCCCACCTCCTCGGCCCGGGGGCCTGGGGAGGCCCCACCTCCTCGGCCCGGGGGCCTGGGGAGACCCCACCCCCTCGGCCCGGGGGCCTGGGGAGGCGTCGGCTCGAAGGATGCGCCCACGTGTCCGACGACGCGGGCTGCCTCGAAGATCGCCAGGACGGGTCCGGGCTCCGGGTGGCCTGGTACCGTCCCGGCTGGCCAGGTCGATTCGGCCCCCGTACCGAAAGGTTGGAGCAGCATGCCGGACCCCGCCGCGGACGACGCCGCCCGTGAGGCTGCCGCTCGTGACGCCGCCGAGGAGACCTCGGCCCTGTCGCATCCGGCCGTCGCTCCCGACGCCACCGCCGCGTACGGCGAGCACCCCGACCAGAAGGTCGACTTCTACGCCCCGCGCGGTGGCGAGGACCCGGCGCCGCTGGTGGTGCTGCTGCACGGCGGGGCCTGGCGGGCGCCGTACGGGCGGCTGCATGTGACCCCGCTCGCCGACTTCCTCGCCCGGCGCGGCCTCGCCGTCGCCAACGTCGAGTACCGCAGGGGCGCGGCGCTCCCCCAGCAGCGGGAAGCCGATGCCGTCGGGGGGCCGGTGGCCGGGCGCTGGCCGGACACGTTCGACGACATCGCGGCGGCGATGGACGCGCTGCCCGGGCTGGCCGCCGCCGCGCTGCCGCAGGCGGACCCGCGCCGCACGGTCATCACGGGCCACTCCGCGGGCGGCCACCTCGCGCTGTGGGCCGCCGCCCGGCATGTGCTGCCCGCCGACGCACCGGCCGGCTGGCGGCTCCCCGGCCCGCCCGGGCTGCGCGGGGTCGTCGCGCTCGCCCCCGTAGCGGATCTGCGGCGGGCGGCCGAGCTGGATGTGTGCGGTGGGGCGGTGCACCAGCTCCTGGGCCAGGACGATCAGTTCGATGAGCGCCTGACCTGCGCGGACCCCGCCTTGCTGCTGCCCACCGGCATTGCGACGACCATCGTCCACGGCCGCGCCGACACCGTCGTGCCCCCGGCTGTCGCCGAGGCGTACGCCGACGCCGCGGCGAAGGCGGGTGAGCCGGTCGGCTTCACGCTCCTCGCGGACGTCGGGCACTTCCCGCTGATCGATCCGGCGTCGGACGCCTGCGCCGTGGTGGCGGAGGAGATCGCCCAGCTCGCCTGGTGATCCGTGAGTCGGCCGCGTAGTACCTGGGACGGATACCGAAGTATCCGCATCGCAGGTGACGACCCCGCCCGCGCATCCCCGTACCTTGGCTGACGTGACCGATTCGCAGACCACCCAGCGCATACCGGGCCCCGAGGCCGGGACGAAGAGCGCTGGAGACCGCAGCCCCGAGCTCCGCCTGGCCATGGGCCTGCTCCAAGGGCTACGCGACGACCTCGCCCACGATGTCCTCGCCTACCGACCGCTTCCGCCGCTCGGCAAGGACGGGCCCGTGATCCGCCGTCTCCCGGGCCGGCTGCGCGACGGGGCGGTCTGGATCCGGCACGCGCTCGTGGCCTTCGCCGCGTTCATCGTGCTGACCGCCGGATACACGGTGGCCGCGAGCCCCTACGACGGCCGCAGCGACGTAGGCGCGCTGCTGCTCGTCGTACCCGTCGCGGCGGTGTTGCTGACGCTGGTGAGGCCCGTCGCCGCGTTCTGGCTGTCGCTGCTGTCCACCCCGTTCGTCTCCGTGCTCGTGTCGGGCTGGGAGGACTGGCCCTGGTCGGTGCCGTGCTTCATCGCCCATCTGACGGTGCTCACCGTGGTCGCCGCCCGGACCCGGCCCCGCGCCGCCGCATGGATGTGGCTGCTGACGGCCGTGTACGGGGCGTTCGCCGGCGCCCTGCTGCACGACAACACCTACTACGGCTCGAACACCCCGGTGATGCTGACGCTCTCCGCGATGTCCCTGCTCGTCATGACCGTGTCGTACGTCCGCCGCGAGGCCCGCGAAGAGGTCGCCGTACAGCAGAGCGTCACCGCCGTCGAACGCGACCGGCGCACCCTGCTGGAGGAGCGCACCACCATCGCCCGCGAGCTGCACGATGTGGTGGCGCACCACATGTCGGTGGTCGCCATCCAGGCGGAGGCCGCGCCCTACCGGGTGGAGAACCCGCCCCCGGAGCTGGAGCAGGCCTTTGCCACCATCCGCGAGAACGCGGTGGCCGCGCTCACCGAGCTGCGCCGGGTGCTCGGCGTCGTACGGGCCGAGGACTACGAAGCCCCCGACGCCCCGCAGCCGACCCTCGCCGACCTCGACGGTCTGCTCCGCAACGTCCGGGACGCGGGCCTCGAGGTGGGTCTGGCGATCACCGGCGCGGTGCGCGAGCTGCCGCAGGGCGTGGAGCTCTCGGCGTACCGGATCGTCCAGGAGGCTCTCAGCAACGTGCTCCGGCACGCGCCGGGTGCGTCGGCCAGGGTCGAGGTCTCGTACGTGCTCGGCGGCCTGGGTCTGCGGATTCTGAACGGCCCGGCCGACCAGCTGAGCATGCCGTCACCGGGCTCGGGCCACGGTCTCACCGGTATGCGGGAACGCGTGACCATGCTGAACGGTGAGATGACGGCCGGACCCGCCGATGACGGCGGTTACGAGGTCGTCGCATACCTCCCCGTCGCGAAGGACGAGACCGCATGACCGGCACCACTGACATCCGTGTGCTGATCGTGGACGACCAGGCGATGGTCCGCGAGGGCTTCTCCGTGCTGCTGAACGCGATGCCCGGCATCGAGGTCATCGGCGAGGCGGTCAACGGCCGCCAGGCGGTCGTCCAAGTCGCGGCCCTGCGCCCGGACGTGGTCCTGATGGACATCCGGATGCCGGAACTCAACGGCATCGAGGCCACCCGCGAGATCGTGGCGGCGGACTCCGATGCCAAGGTGCTGGTCCTCACCACCTTCGACCTCGACGAGTACGTCTACCAGGCCCTGCGCGCCGGGGCCTCCGGCTTCCTGCTCAAGGACGCCTCGGCACGCCAGCTCGCGGACGGCGTACGTGTCGTGGCGGCGGGTGAGGCGCTGCTCGCCCCGACGGTCACCCGCCGCCTGATCACCGAGTTCTCCCGGATCTCCACCTCGCCCCGGCTCCCGGCCATGGCCCAGATCGGCGATCTGACGGAACGCGAGACGGAAGTGCTGGTACTGATCGCGCAGGGTCTGTCGAACGCGGAGATCGCCTCGCACCTGGTGGTCGCGGAGTCCACGATCAAGACGCACGTCAGCCGGATCCTGGTGAAGCTGGGCCTGCGGGACCGCACGCAGGCGGCGGTGTTCGCGTACGAGGCGAGGCTGGTCACGCCGGGATAGGCAGCGGCTGACGAGACGGTGGATTTCCCTCATCCGGGCGATCGTCGGGGGAATGGCCCCGGCAGCGGAACTATCTGCCCATGCTGGCGTGAGCACGGGAAGGAGTGCACCATGACGGTTATGGCAGAGCGCATGTCTCAATTGACGGTGGAAGAGTTCGAGAGGGTCGCCGAATTCACCGCCAAAGAGTCTGACGACGCCGTCAGGTTGGAGTTCATCAACGGGCGCATCGGGGAAAAGCGCGTGCCTGACGGCGATCATGGTGAGATCATGAGCTGGCTTCAGGAGCGCTGCATGCAGGCTGGGGCGGGCATGTGGCTGTTTGGCGAGCAGGGCCTGAAGTTGAGTTCCTACCGCAAGGGTCGGGCCAGGCCGGACGGCTCCCTTGCGCGAAGGGGAACCTTCGCCGGCCAGGGCGAGTGGGCGAACCCGGATGGCGTCCTGATGACCGTCGAGATCACCTCGTACGACAGCGACACCGACAAGCGCGACCGCGAGGACAAGCCCCTCGCATACGCCGATGCCAGCATTCCCGTCTACCTTCTCATCGACCGCGACGACTGCACGCTCACCGTGCACAGCGATCCGGCACCGGAGAGCGGCCGCGGCTACCTCGACGTGCACAAAGTCGCCTTCGGCGCAGGGATCGTGCTCCCCGACCCCGTCGGCATCACCCTCGACACAGAGGTCTTGAAGAACTACGTCCGCTGACCCTAGCGTCCACCCATGGATGCCCCCGCCCCCTCGCCCCACGCCGCTTCCCGGTTCGCCCCCTGGTCCCCGGCCTTCGCCGCCGACCCCTATCCGGCGTACGCGGAGCTGCGCGCCGCGGGGCGGGTCCACTGGTTCGAGCCGACGCGCCAGTGGCTGGTGCCGTGCTACGCGGATGTCGCGGGGCTGCTGCGGGACCGGCGTCTGGGGCGGACGTATCTGCACCGCTTCACCCACGAGGAGTTCGGGCGTACGGCCCCTCCGGCCGCACATGAGCCGTTCCACACGCTGAACGACCACGGGCTGCTGGATCTGGAGGCCCCCGACCACACCCGAATCCGGCGCCTGGTGACCAAGGCGTTCACCCCGAGGACCGTGCAGGCGCTGGAACCCACGGTGCGGCGGCTGGCCGCCGAGCTGGTGGGGCGGCTGGTGAAGGAGGGCGGTGGTGATCTGCTCGCGGAGGTCGCGGAGCCGCTTCCGGTGGCCGTGATCGCGGAGATGCTGGGGATCCCCGCGGGGGACCGTGCCCTGCTGAGGCCCTGGTCGGCGGATATCTGCGGGATGTACGAGCTGAATCCGACCGACGAGACGGCTGCCCGCGCCGTCCGGGCCTCGGTCGAGTTCTCCGCGTATCTGCGGGGGCTGATCGCCGAGCGGCGCAGGACCCCTGGAGAGGATCTGATCTCGGCGCTGATCGCCGCGTACGAGGAGGGCGACCGGCTCAGCGAGCAGGAGATGGTCTCCACCTGTGTGCTGCTGCTGAACGCGGGGCACGAGGCCACCGTCAACACCACGGCGAACGGCTGGTGGACCCTTTTCCGCCACCCGGAGCAGCTCGCCGGACTCCGCGCGGACCACTCCCGGTTGTCCACAGCTGTGGAGGAGCTGATGCGGTACGACACCCCGCTCCAGCTCTTCGAGCGCTGGGTGCTCGACGACATCGAGATCGACGGGACCATCATCCCCCGGGGCTCCGAACTGGCGCTGCTCTTCGGCTCCGCCAATCGCGACCCGGCCCGCTTCGAGCGCCCCGACGCGCTCGACCTCGCCAGGCCCGACAACCCGCATATCTCGTTCGGTGCCGGCATCCACTACTGCCTGGGCGCCCCGCTCGCCCGGATCGAACTGGCCGCGTCCTTCGGGGAGCTGCTGCGCGAGGCACCGGCGATGCGGCTGGCGGCGGAACCGGAGTGGAAGCCGGGGTTCGTGATCAGGGGAGTACGCGAGTTGCTGGTCGAGCTCTGACACTTCTGACGCTCAGCCCTACGAGAGGAGGTCCCGGCGCCGGAAGCTCACCAGGCCCGCCGTCACAAGACCCGCCGCGAGCCCGGTCAGCACCAGCACGGGCGGCCAGTGCATCGCCGGACCCGGCAGCTTCGGCAGGCGCCCGAAGGGGGAGAGGTCCAGCATGGTCTCCGGCAGGTCCAGCGCGGGGCCGATCCAGCCGAGCGCCAGGCAGACCCCCGCCACACCCCAGCCCGCCGCTGTCGCCTTCGGGACGGCCCCGTACAGCACCACGGCCACCCCCGCGACCGTCCACACCGCGGGCACCTGCACGAGCACCGCGCCGAGCAGCGCGGGCAGCCGCCCGCCGTGCCCGGCGGCGAGCCCGACACCGGCGAGCAGCATGATCAGAGCCGAGCCGCCGAAGGCGATGAGCAGATGGCCGGCCAGCCAGCGGATCCGGCCGACCGCGTTCGCGAGCAAGGGTTCCGCGCGCTGTGAGGTCTCCTCGCCGTGGGCTCGCAGCACGGCCCCGACCGTGTACAGCGCGGCGATCATGCCGAACATCCCCGCCATCGTGGCGAGGAAGGCGTCCGTGAGGCCGGACTGCCCGCCCATCCGCTCGAAGATCTCCCTGGCCTGTGTGTTGCCGCCCACGATGCCGGCGGCACCGCTCGCCATCCGGCCGAACACGACTCCGCCGAGCAGGAATCCCGCGCTCCAGCCGATCAGGCCCCCGCGCTGCAATCGCCAGGCGAGCCCGCCCGCCGTCGCGACCGTCCCCGTGCCCGGACCCGGCCGGGTCGGCAGGAAGCTCATGCCGATGTCGCGCCGCCCGGCGAGGGTGTAGGCGACGGCGGCCTGGAGCGAGGCGGCCAGGGTGATGAGCCCGAGCACCCACCACCGTTCGCCGGCGAAGGCGCGCACGTGCTCGGCCCAGCCGATGGGGGACAGCCAGGTCGGTACGGAACCGCCGTCCTCCGTGCCCGCGTCACCGGCCGCGCGCAGCACGAACGCCAGCCCCAGCACCCATACAGTCAGACCCTTGGCGAGCCGTGCGCTCTCGGTCAGCTGGGCGACGATCGCCGCCGTCGTGCCGAAGAGCACGCCCGTCCCGCCGACCGCGAGCCCGAGCGCCAGGGCGCCACCCATGCCCTGATGGGTCGCCAGTCCCGCCGTGATCAGCAGGGCGAGCGCCGCGTTGGCGGCGAGAGCGGTGAGCAGTGCGGCGGTCAGCGGTGCGCGCCGACCCACCACGGCCGATGACAAAAGCTCCTGACGGCCCGTCTCCTCCTCCTCACGGGTGTGGCGTACGACCACGATCAGGCTCATCACGGCGGCCAGCACCGCCGCGAAGGTGCCGAACCGCCAGGCGACGAGCCCGCCGACCGAGTCGCCGAAGACCGGACCGTAAAGCGACCGCATGGAGCTGTTGGCCGTCATCGAACGGGCCAGCTCGGTGCGCGCGGCGTCCGTGTCGTAGAGGGCCGCCAGCGACCCGGCGCCGCTGACCACCATGCCCCCGACGGCGAGGATCCAGAGCGGCAGCACGATCCGGTCGCGGCGCAGGGCGAGCCTGAGCAGCGTCCCGGTCCCGGCCACGGGTGCGAACGCCGTGGCGGTCATCGCGCCACCGCCGCTTCCGCCGGATCTTGCGGCACCTGGTAGTGCCGCAGGAACAACTCCTCCAGCGTGGGCGGGGTGCTGGTCAGCGACCGCACACCCGATCCGGTGAGCGCGCGCAGCACCGCGTCCAGCTTGTCCGTGTCGACCTGGAACCGCACCCGCGGTCCGGTGACCTCGAGGCCGTGCACCCCGGGCAGGTCCGCGAGTCCCTCGGGCGGGCTCGCGAGCTCCGCGCTCACGCTCGTACGCGTCAGATGGCGCAGCTCCGCGAGCGAACCGCTTTCGACGGTCCGGCCCTTGCGGATGATGCTGACCCGGTCGCACAGCGCCTCGACCTCGCTCAGCACATGGCTGGACAGCAGCACGGTCCGGCCGCGTGCGCGCTCCTCGCGGACGCAGTCCTGGAAGACCTCTTCCATCAGTGGGTCGAGGCCGCTCGTCGGCTCGTCCAGGATCAGCAGATCGACATCGGAGGCGAAGGCGGCGACCAGCGCGACCTTCTGCCGGTTGCCCTTGGAGTAGGTGCGCCCCTTCTTCGTCGGGTCAAGCTCGAAGCGCTCGATCAGCTCTCCGCGCCGCGCCCGTTCCCGCCCACCCGTCGCCCGCCGCGCTTCACGCGGTCCCGTCTCGTGCAGCCGTGTGTAGAGGTCGATGACCTCGCCTCCGGAGAGATTGCGCCAGAGGGTCACATCGCCGGGTACGTACGCGACTCGGCGGTGCAGCTCGACGGCGTCCTTCCAGGGGTCCCTGCCGAGGAGGCGGGCAGTGCCCGAGTCGGCCCGCAGCAGTCCGAGCAGCACCCGGATGGTGGTCGACTTGCCCGCGCCGTTGGGCCCGAGGAACCCGTGGACCTCACCGGCCCCGACGGTGAGGTCGAGGCCGTTGAGTGCGTGGGTGCGTCCGAAGGACTTGTGCAGTCCCGCGACTTCGATCGTCATGTTTCGGAACGTACGCTACTTTCACAAAGTTGTGAAGTTAAGGAAGCGTATAAACTGAGGCGGGCAGGGTGAGCAGGGGAGATGATCCGGTGGTGACCGACCAGACCGACGGGACCGACCAGAACGGGCAGACGGATCCGCAGGAGCGCGACCGGCAGGCGGTCTCCGACTTCGTGGAGCGCTTCGCCGCGCAGCTGGTCGAGGCGGGCATGACCCGGATGCCCGCCCGGGTCTTCGCGGCGATTCTCTCCAGCGACGCGGGCGTCATGACCTCGGCCGAGCTGGGTGAGCAGCTCAAGGTCAGCCCCGCCGCGGTCTCCGGAGCGATTCGCTACCTCTCCCAGGTCAACATGGTCTCCCGGGAACGCGAACCCGGCTCCCGCCGCGACCGCTACCGCGTCCACAGCAACCAGTGGTACGAGGCGCTCGCCAACCGTGACAACGTGCTCAAGCGCTGGGAGGGCACCTTCCGCGACGGCGTCGCCAGGCTGGGCGCGAACACCCCGGCCGGGCACAGGCTCGCCGAGACCCTGGAGTTCTTCGAGTTCATGGAGAGCGAGCTGGCGGGGATGATGCGCCGCTGGCGCGAACACCGCGAGCGCGTCTTCGGTGCGTCCTGACTCCGTCCGGCCCTGGCTCCGTTGACCCTGTCGGTCCTCTTGGCCCTGGCGGCTCCTTTGACCCTGCACCTTGTCGAGGGCCCAGAGTCCGGGGTGTGGAGAGCGAGATGCGCAGCATCGGTGAACTGGCCCGCGAAAGCGGCCTGACCATCAGTGCCCTGCGGTTCTACGACCGCGCGGGGGTGCTGGTCCCGGCCCAGGTGGACCCGTTCAGCAGCTACCGGTGGTACGGCCCCGGACAGCTGCACGAGGCCCGGCTGCTTGCCCGGCTGCGCAGGGCGGGTATGCCGCTGACGGACATCAGGCTGGTCCTGGCCGCCTGGGCCGGCGGGGACAACGCTCTGGTGCGGGGGCTGCTCGAGGAGCACCTGCGCCGTCTGGAACGGGGGTTGTCCGAGGCACGCCGCGAGTTCTCCACGGTCCGAGAGCTGATCAGGAACGCCGAGAGCGCCGAGAGCGCCGAGAGCGCCGAGAAAGCGGAGAACCCGATGACCAAACCCGACACTGCCCCTGCCACCGCACACATCGCCCTCTCCATCCCCGCCGCCGAGCTGGCGGGCGCCCTGGACGCCGTACGGTTCGCGGCCGGCTCGGACCCGGCGCTGCCGATGCTCGCCGGTGTGCTGTTCGACATCGAGGGCGGTCGACTGCGGGTCGTGGCCACCGACCGCTATCGCATGGCCGTCGCCGTCGCCGTCGCCCATGCCACGGCCCCCGGACATGGCGCGTCCAGCGCCCGCGTCCAGGCCATGGTCCCGTCCGCGCTGGTGGACGCGATGCGGGCGCTCCTCGGCCGCGGGGACGGGGACGGCGGTGACGCCGCGGCAACTGCCCGGCTCACCGTCGACGGCGAGCGGATCACCCTGGAGACCGCCGACCGCCAGGCGGGTGGCCAGTGCCTCGGCCGGGGGTTCCCCGACTACCGCCGTCTGGTCCGGCTGCCTGCCGGGCGCCGGGTCGAGACCGATACGGCCGGGCTGCGGGCGGCCGTCGAGCACGGGCCCGTCCTCGCGGGCGAGCGCTCGGAGGACGGCGCGTCCTTCGACCTCACCGTCCTCTCAGTGACGGCTGACGGTGCCCTCACGGTGACCGAGGACTGCGAGCACGAGCACCACCCCGCCGACCGCGTCGCCGGCCGTATCGGGGTCAACCGCGACTTCCTGCTCCAGGCCCTGGCGGCCGGGGACCGGGACCGTCTGGTCCTGGAGCTGGGCGGCCCTACGGCACCGCTGGCGATCCGCCGCCTCGACAACGAACACACGTACTCCCTGCTGATGCCGGTACGCATCGGCGAGGACGCGGGCTGACCGAGCACACCGCCTGACGGAGCAGCACCGGAGGTGCGCTACGGCACCCGCTGCGCCGGAAGCGTCAGCGACCAGGCTCCCGCCCGCAGCGTCCAGGTCCGCTTGCGGACCGGTCCCGTGATCCTGGCGTCGGCGCGGTAGCGGAAGTCCGGTCCCGAGACCGTCACCACCTCGGCGAGGATCCGCAGCGGTTCCTCGCCGTTGCGGCGGTGCACGGTGACCTCGGCGGCGCCGTCCCCGGCCCGTACCCGTACGTCTTCGACCGGCTCGTCCAGGTCGTGCAGCAGCACCCCGTCCGCCTCGACGCGCAGCCGCCGGCCACTGGGTCTAGGCGGCGGTACGGGCGGCGGGGTGGGGCTGACGAGGGTGCGCACCAGGGAGCGGCACGCGTCCCAGACCGACGCCGACCCAGGGGCCGCCGTCGCCAGTCGCGACACGGTGGCCGGGATCCTTACCGCCCCGAGCACCACCCCGTCGCTGTCGTCCACCAGGAGGTCCTGCGCCCGCGCCGCTCCGTCCAGCACTGCTCGGGCCGCCGCCACCGTGCTCGTCGGCACCCCGAGTGACCGGGCGAGCTCCACCGATGCCCGGTCCCCGACCGGCACCACCGACAGCGCCTCGTCGGCGAGCCCGCGTGCCCGGTGCAGGGCCGACACCGCGCGCAGCAGCGCGCGGTCGTCCCCGACCACGACGGGCCGCCGAGCGCCCCTGCGTTCCAGGGTCCGGGCGAATTCCCCGGGTCCGTCCGGCAGGCAGATCTTCGCATCTGCCGCCGCACACAGCACATCTTTCGCGATACGAACGGACTCGCCGTCAAAACGGCGGGCGACCGGGTCGATGACCACCAGGAGCTGGTCGTGAGCCGACACCTCGGTCCTTCCTCGGGTAGCATCTTTGTGCAAGAGCCCCTTGCGCTATTGCGCCAGGGGCTTCGTCTATTCCGGGGCAAACACCGGTTGGCGGCTCAGGCCCCCTGACCTTGGACATGCCCCGCCCGGAAGGGGTGTACGCCTGTGCCCGCACTTGTGCTGCTCGGTGCTCAGTGGGGTGACGAAGGCAAGGGAAAGGCCACCGACCTCCTCGGTGGTTCCGTGGACTATGTGGTGCGTTACCAGGGTGGTAACAACGCTGGCCACACTGTGGTGGTCGGCGACCAGAAGTATGCGCTCCACCTCCTCCCTTCCGGAATCCTTTCGCCGGGATGTACCCCGGTCATCGGCAACGGCGTGGTCGTCGACCCTGCCGTCCTGCTCTCCGAGCTGAGCGGGCTGAACGATCGCGGCGTGGACACGTCCAAGCTGCTGATCAGCGGTAACGCGCATCTGATCACCCCGTACAACGTCACCCTCGACAAGGTGACGGAACGGTTCCTCGGTAAGCGCAAGATCGGCACCACCGGCCGCGGCATCGGCCCCACCTATGCCGACAAGATCAACCGCGTCGGTATCCGCGTCCAGGACCTGTACGACGAGTCGATCCTGAGCCAGAAGGTCGAAGCGGCGCTCGAGCAGAAGAACCAGCTGCTCGCCAAGGTCTTCAACCGCCGCGCGATCGAGGCGGACAAGATCGTCGAGGAGATGCTCCAGTACGCGGAGCAGATCAGGCCGTATGTCGCCGACACCACGCTGATCCTCAACGACGCCATCGACGAGGGCAAGGTCGTGTTGTTCGAGGGCGGCCAGGGCACCCTCCTCGACGTGGACCACGGCACGTACCCCTTCGTCACCTCGTCCAACCCGACGGCGGGCGGCGCCTGCACCGGCGCGGGTGTGGGTCCGACGAAGATCAGCCGGGTCATCGGCATCCTCAAGGCGTACACCACCCGTGTCGGCGCCGGTCCGTTCCCGACCGAGCTCTTCGACGAGGACGGCGAGGCGCTGCGCCGCATCGGCGGCGAGCGCGGTGTCACCACCGGCCGTGACCGCCGCTGCGGCTGGTTCGACGCGGTCATCGCGCGCTACGCGACCCGGGTCAACGGTCTGACCGACTTCTTCCTCACCAAGCTGGACGTGCTCACCGGATGGGAGCAGATCCCGGTGTGTGTGGCGTACGAGATCGACGGCCGGCGCGTCGAGGAGCTGCCCTACTCCCAGACGGACTTCCACCACGCGAAGCCGGTCTACGAGTACCTGCCGGGCTGGTCCGAGGACATCACGAAGGCCAAGACCTTCTCGGACCTGCCGAAGAACGCGCAGGCGTACGTGAAGGCGCTGGAGGAGATGTCCGGCGCCCCGATCTCGGCGATCGGTGTCGGCCCTGGCCGTACCGAGACCATCGAGATCAACTCGTTCCTGTAGTCGAGCGCGCTGCGGGCCTGTGGGGCACATGCCCACGGGCCCGCGGCGCGTTTTCGGGCGGTCACTCCAGCGGCGAGGTGCGCTTCCCGATCTTGTCCGTGGTCTCGAGCGGGACGCGGGTCCCGTTCAGGAACAGGCTCAGCATGCTGAACCAGCCGATGGTGGCGATGTACTTGCGGGTGCCGACCTCGCCGTAGGTGTCCAGCATCGACCGGAGTGTCGGGTCGCCGAGCGTGCCGCCGCGCAGCAGCTCCTCCGTGGCCCGCGCGAGCAGGGCGTACTCGTCGTCGAGGCCCTCGACCGGACCGTCCGCGGCGAGCGCCGCGATCTGCTCCACGGTGAGCCCGGCGTTGGCTCCCATCTGGACGTTGGCCTGCCATTCGTAGGGGCAGTCGAGCACGGAGGCGGCGCGCAGAATGATGACCTCGCGGTGCTTGGGATCGATTCCTTCGGTCCCGAAGACCGCCTTCACCATCCCCAGCAGCGCGGGGAACATGTCCTCGGTTCCCGCGAACATCTTGACGACGTTCAGGGCTGTCCCGGGGTCGTAACCGTCGCCGACGACCCGCTCGACGTCGTCATCGCAGGGGAGCGGAACGGAAATGCTGGTCGCGTATGCGGTGGGCATGGCCATGAGTCCATGGTCGCGGTCCTGGCGTACGGGCTCCCGTGGCGAGCCGCCGAATGGGTGGTGGCAGGCCGCCAGCGGTGGCGGGCCGGTGATCATAGACCGTTTCCGTACGCCCTGAACCGGTAATCGCAGTTCTTCTCCGCGGTTCGCACACGGTACGTAGCTTCTTCGTGACGGAACGGGCACGCAGTGTCGAAGCCCGGGCAACGCTTTGACGAGGATGACGAGGAGCAGCACCGGAATGGCAAACGTGGAGGTCTCCCTCAAGGAGACGATGACGATGATCGAGGGCGCCTTAGGGGTCGCGCTCGTCGACTACACCAGCGGAATGGCGCTGGGCACCCTGGGCGGCAGCAAGGACCTCGACCTGTCGGTGGCGGCGGCGGGGAACACCGACGTGATCCGCGCCAAGGTCCGCACCATGGAGCACCTCGGGCTCAACGACGACATCGAGGACGTCCTGATCACCCTCGGCAGTCAGTACCACCTCGTCCGGCTGCTCCGAGGGCGCGGCGGCAACGGCCTGTTCCTCTACCTGGTGCTGGACAAGGGCAACTCCAACCTGGCCATGGCCCGCCACCAGCTCAGGCGCATCGAAGCCGAGCTCGAGGTCTAGCCGACTTCCTCCCCTCCCGGTCTTCGCACACCCAGGACTTGAAAATTTCTTCAAGTCGCCACATAGCCACATCCAGATCAGGGCAAACGCCTGAGTGTGCGAGGCCGGGAGGCTGGAGGATGGTGCGCACGACACCGCCAGGAGTGATTTCGCGATGCAGGTCCCGCTCTACCAGGCAAAGGCCGAGTTCTTCCGCATGCTCGGGCACCCGGTGCGCATTCGGGTTCTGGAACTCCTTCAGCACGGCCCTGTACCCGTACGCGATCTGCTGAACGACATCGAGATCGAACCGTCCAGTCTCTCTCAGCAACTGGCCGTACTGCGCCGCTCCGGGATCGTCGTCTCCATCCGGGACGGCTCCACCGTGAGCTATGCCCTCGCGGGCGGTGACGTCGCCGAACTCCTGCGCGCGGCCCGCCGCATCCTCACCGAACTCCTCGCGGGCCAGACCGAACTCCTGGCGGAACTCCGCCAGGCCGATGTGCCCGGCAGGTGACCACTGCCCTCAGGTGACGGCTGACTTCGCCGACACTCCCACACATGGGCTAATTATCCGATTTTGAGCTTTCCTGATGTTGCGATGTGGCTCTCTTTGTCCCGCGAGAAAGCGAGCTGTGTCGGATGTCTGCGCGTTATGCGATGTCGGCGGTGCTGAGCCGCCACTGGAGGGCCGCTCTGATCGCGGCGGCCGGTTTCGCGACGATGGTCGGTACTTCGACCGTCGCGGTCGTCGCGGGGGCGGGTGCGGCTGAGGCAACCGCACCCTCGCCTGTCGCGGGCGGCGAGGGCGGCAAGGGTGACCATGGCAAGGCTGGCAAGGAAGGCAAGGGCAAGAAGGGCGACCACGACAAGGGCGACAAGGGTGGCCACGAAGGCCAGGGCGGCCACGACGGTGACAAGCGCCATGGCCATGGGGGTGACGGCAAGCGGTTCGTGGAGTGTGACCCGAACGCACTGGTCGCGGCGATTGTCGAGCTGAACGAGGAGAGCGGAGGAGAGCTCGTCCTCGCGAAGCGCTGCACGTACACGCTGACCGACAACCAGGACGGCAACGGTCTCCCGCAGATCACCCAGCCCATCTCCATCCATGGCAACGGCGCGACGATCGCGCGTGCCGCCAACGCGGACCAGTTCCGTATTTTCGCAGTCGCGGCCGGTGGTGACCTGAAGCTCAGCCACCTCACCCTCACCCGGGGCAAGACGGCGGATGACGGCAGTGGGGGTGCCGTGGATGTGTCCGAGGCGGGGCGGCTCACACTCGATCATGTCGATGTCGTGGACAACACGGTCGACGAGATCGAGAACAACAACGGCAACGAGGGCGGCGGTGTCAACACCGCGGGCATCACCACCATCCGCCACAGCGAGTTCCGCGGGAACTCCTCGGATGACGGCGCCGCCGTCTTCAACGAGGACGGGCGGCTGGAGGTCAAGAGCTCCAAGTTCACCCGTAACTTCGCCGATCCGTCCAATGACGGTCTTGCCGCCATCTACACCGACGGCGTGGCGAAGATCAGCGACAGCCTCATCAGCGACAACAACTCCGACTTCGCAGGCGCCATCGAGAACGACGGCCTCCTGGAGCTCGAGAAGAGCGCTGTCATCAACAACGTCGCGGTGGACGGCGCCGGTGCGATCTACGGATCGCTGGCGACCTACATCCGCGACAGTCTCATCAAGGGCAACACCAGCACCCAGGCCAACGCGGGCGGCATCGAGAACGCCGGCTCGATGCTGCTGGACCGCAGCGAGGTCATCAACAACGCCACCGCTGTGAGCAGCCCCATCGGAGGCAGCGGCGGGGGCGGCATCTACATGGACTCCGGCGCGGAGGCCGCGATCCGCGACTCGAAGGTAAGCGGCAACCAGGCTCCCGGCAACGGAGCCCAGGGCGGCGGGATCTTCGTCAGTGAAAACGCCGTCGTCAACCTCACCGACTCGAAGGTGAGCGGCAACATCTCGGACGAGGCTGCCGGAGGTATCCAGAACGAGGGCACTGTCGAGACCCACGGCAAGGTCAAGATCATCGACAACGTGCCCACCAACTGCGACGGAAGCACCAACCCCGTCCCGAACTGTTTCGGCTGACGCAAAGAAAGTGAGGTGTGTCGGATGTCTGCTGTGCGTTGTGTGAAGTCGGCGGTGCTGGGCCGCCATTGGAGGGCTGCTGTGATCGCGGCGGCTGGTTTCGCGACGATGGTCGGTACTTCGACTGTTGCGGTGGTCGCGGGGGCGGGTGCGGCCGAGGCGCACGCGCCGTCGCCTGTCGCGGGCGGTGAGGGCGGCAAGGATGCCGAGGGCAAGGAGAGCAAGAAGGAGAGCAAGGGGGACAAGGGTGGCCACGACAAGGGCAAGGGTGGCCACGACAAGGGTGACAAGGGTGGTCATGAGGGTCGGGGTGAGGACGGGGGTGGAAAGAAGTGGGGTGGCGATCACGAGGATGACGGCAAGGAGTATGTGGAGTGTGACCCGAATGCCCTGGTCGCGGCGCTGGTCGAGTTGAACGAGAATCGTGGTGGGGATCTTGTTCTGGCCAAGGACTGCACGTACACGCTGACGACGAATCTGGACGGCAATGGTCTGCCGCGGATCACTCAGCCGATTTCGATCTTCGGCCATGGGGCCACGATTGCCCGTGCCGCCAACGCGGATCAGTTCCGTCTGTTCGAGGTCGGTCCCGGTGGTGACCTGAAGCTCCGCAAGCTGACCCTCACCCGCGGCAAGGCGGCAGCGGGGGACGAGGGCGGTGCCATCAGGGTGAGCCCCGCAGGGCGGCTGGAGCTCGACGACGTCACGGTCAGGGAGAACGGTACCGACATCCTTGCCGACAACGACGCCGGTGGCCTCCAGAACGACGGCATCGCCACGGTGCGCAACAGCGTCTTCCACCGGAACTCCGGTGAGGACGGCGCCGCCATCGCCAACAACGACGCCAAGATCGAGATCATCGACTCCGAGATCACCGGCAACATCGCCGACCCGGACGACGGCTTCGGCGCCCTCTACAACAGCGGGACCATGAGGGTCCGCGACAGCCTGATCAGCCACAACGACTCCGTTGACGGCGGCGGCGTGCACAACGACGGCGTGCTGGAGATCGAGAACAGCACGATCGCCCACAACTTCGCCGCGGACGACGGTGGCGCCATCGACAGCGACGACGGCCCGCTCTACCTGCGCGACAGCGTCGTCAAGGGCAACACCGCCGCGGTGGACGGCGGAGGGCTCTCCCTCACCGAGCCCGCTTCGGTCGTCGGTTCCGAGATCGTGGACAACGCGCTCACGGCCTCCGAGGCCACCGGTGCCGGTGTGTTCGTGAGCATGGGCGGTGGGGAGGATGCCACCTCGATCCGCGATTCGAAGATCATCGGAAACCAGGCTCCCGGAAACGCGGCCTCTGGGGGTGGCATCTTCAACGTGGAGAACGACGGTGAACTGAGGCTGACCGACGTGAAGGTGGCCAGGAACCTGTCCGACGATCCCGCCGGTGGTGTGAACAACAACGGCACTCTGTTCACCTACGGCAAGGTCAGGATCATCGACAACGTGCCGACCAACTGCGACGGAGGCGGGAGCCCCGTCCCGAACTGCTTCGGCTGAGCACCTGTCCTCAAGTCTCCGCTCTGCAAGCCACCCCTCCGCCCCCGGTGTCCCGCACCGGGTGCGGGCGGGTGTGTGTCGTGCCCTCGGACGACACTCCGAAGTGCCGCTATTGTCTTATTTATCTCTTTTCGTGTGGTTCTATGTAAGACACTTCCGCTCCTTTCGTGCAAGGAGCGTGACGGCTTGTCAGTCAGAAAGAGGGCTACGTCGTGTCTGAATCACAGGGCAAGGGCGCGGGCGAGCCGCCTCGTCCGTGGACGACGGTGCTGAGCCGTCACTGGAAGATCGCCGTTCTCGGTGCGGCCGGTTTCGCCACCGTGGCGGCCACCACGACCATCGCCGCCATCAGGGATGACGAGAAGAGCGAGAAGGCCGAGGCGCGGTCGGCCACAGCCGCCGCGGACGGCAAGGGTCTGCCCGCCGGCGGTGGCGAAGGCGAGGGCGAGGATGGTCACGACAAGGGTGGACAGGGCAGGGGCGGCAAGAAGCACGACGACAAGTACGGCGGCCATCCCGGCGACGATGCGACATATGTGGAGTGTGATCCGAACGACCTGATCGCCAGCCTGGTCGATCTGAACGCGGACAGTGGCGGTGAGCTGGTGCTCGCCAAGGGCTGCACCTACACGCTGACGGTCAACGAGGACGGCAACGGTCTGCCGGTGATCGTCCAGCCGATCACCATCCACGGCAATGGCGCCACCATCCAGCGCGCCGCCAACGCGGACAACTTCCGCTTCTTCGAGGTCGGTGCGGGCGGTGACCTGAAGCTCCGCCACCTCACCCTCACCCGAGGCAAGGCCGCCCCCGACGAGAACGGTGGCGCGCTCAACGTCCATGCCGGGGGTCGCCTCGACCTCGACCGCGTCACCGTGACCCGTAACACCGTCGACGACGTGACGGCCAACAACGAAGACGGGGGCGGTGTCTACAACGAAGGCATCACCACCATCCGCAACAGCACCATCAGCAAGAACCTCAGCGACGACGGTGCAGCAGTCTTCAACGAGGGCGGCAAGCTGGAGATCCACACGTCCAGGGTCACCGGCAACATCTCGGACGAGGCGGACGGATACGGCGCCATCTACAACGAGGACGGCACCGCGAAGATCTCCAAGAGCCTGGTCGGCTACAACTACGGGTACAACGCCGGGGGCGTCTACAGCTCCGGGACGACCGAGGTCGAGGACAGTGCGGTCGTCTACAACCACGGCTCCTTCGGCGGCGGCGTCTACCACGAGTTCGGCACGCTCGCCGTGCGCGACAGCACCATCGCCTACAACACCGCGAGCGCCAACAGCGGCGGCGGTCTCCACCTCGCCGCCTCCGCGGTGATCAAGGGCAGCAAGGTCTACGCCAACGCCGCCACCGCCAGCAATGGCGGCGGTATCTTCACCGACCTGGACGAGGACGAAGCGGTCTCGATCCGGGACACGAAGATCGCCGACAACCAGGCGCCCGGCAACGGGGCCAGGGGCGGCGGCGTCTACGTCGGCGAGGAGGACCAAGTCCGTCTCACCGACGTGAAGGTGACGGGCAACATCTCCGACCTGGAAGCCGGCGGTGTGTACAACCAGGGCACGGTCACCACGTACGGCAAGGTCCGGATCATCGACAACGTGCCGACCAACTGCGAGGGCAGCCCCAGCCCGGTCCCGAACTGCTTCGGCTGACAGAGGCCGTCAGCACCACCTTCACCGCACAGCCCGCCCCAGACCGCCCGCCCCCGGTACCTCTCCCCGGGGGCGGGCGCATGTCCGGGTGTGCGCGCACCCGACGCCGACGGCGACACTCGGAAACGCCGATGCCTATTGTCCTATTTTTAGCTTTTCGTGTGTTTTGATATGACCTACTTTCACCCCCTTCGGAACCCGGGGTGTGACGGCTTGTCACAGGGAAAGAGAGGTACGTCGTATGTCTGAGTCACAGGTGGCGGCGGTGCTGAGCCGTCATTGGAAGATGGCCGTTCTCGCTGCGGCTGGTTTCGCCACGGTGGCGGCCACCACGACGTTCGTCGCGGTCAACCACCGGGAAGCAGTGGCCGGAGCGCGGTCGTCCACCGCGCACGCGGACGGCAAGGGCCTGCCCGCCGGCGGCGGTGGGGACAGCGGGGGCAAGGGCAAGGAAGGTCACGGCAAGGAGGGCGGGGGCGCCCACGACAAGGGCGGCAAGAAGCACGACGACAAGTACGGCGGCCATCACGGCGATGACGCGACGTACGTGAAGTGCGACCCGAACGACCTGATCGCCAACCTGGTCGATCTGAACGCGGACAGCGGTGGTGAGCTGGTCCTCGCGAAGGACTGCACCTACACGCTCACCGTCAACCAGGACGGCAACGGCCTCCCGGTGATCGTCCAGCCGATCACCATCCACGGCAACGGCGCCACCATCCAGCGCGCCGCCGACATCGACCAGTTCCGCTTCTTCCAGGTGGCGGCGGGCGGCGAACTGAAGCTCAGCCACCTCAGCCTCACCCGCGGCGAGACCGCCGAGGACCAGGACGGCGGCGCCATCCAGGTCGACGCCGCGGGACGCCTCACCCTCGATCGCGTCAACCTCGAGGACAACACCGTCGACAGCATCACCGGCGACGACGGTGGAGCCATCAACAACGAGGGCATCACCGACATCCGCCGGAGCACCTTCCGCGGTAACTCCGCCCAGGAGGGTGGCGCCATCCTCAACGACGGCGGCAAGCTCCGAGTCGAGGGCTCAAAGCTCACCCGCAACCTGGCGAACGCCGGCGGCGGCGCCATCGGCAACCGTGCGGGCACTGTCCTCATCACCAAGAGCCTGATCAGCGCCAACCACGCCAACGACGGCGGCGGTCTGAACGCGAGCGGCTTGCTGGAGCTGGAGGACAGCGCCGTCATCGACAACACCGCCGTCAACGCGGGCGGAATCATCAGCTTCGGTGCCCTGTACGTCCGGCACAGCACCGTCAGCGGCAACATCGCGACCGACGGGCCGGGCGGTATCTTCGCCAGCGCCGCGGGAGTGATCGAGGACAGCAAGGTCAACGACAACGCCAACGCGGGTACGTCCGGAACGGGCGGTGGCGTGCGTGCCGACGGCGAGCTGTCCATCCGCCGCAGTGAGGTCGTCGGAAACCAGGCGCCGGGCAACGGAGCCGTCGGCGGGGGTGTCTACGTCAACTCGGGCGCCACGCTCCGTCTCACCGACTCCAAGGTGAAGCGGAACATCTCCGACGAGCCCGCCGGTGGTGTGCACAACCTGGGCACGGTGATCACCTACGGCAAGGTCCGGATCATCGACAACGTGCCGACCAACTGCCAGGCCACCGGGACCAACCCCGTCCCCAACTGCTTCGGCTGACGCCCCGTCCATTCCAGGACCGCCCGCCCCCGGTACCTCTCCCCGGGGGCGGGCGCATGTCTCAGGCCATGTCTCAGGTGTCGAGCACCGTCACGTCGATCCCGGACAGCCGCTCCGGGTCGGCCAGGATGTCGAGGCGGACCACCTTGCCGTGCGGACCGACGGTGAAGGCCATGACAGCGGCTGCCGTGTCGCCCTCGGGCACCGTGACCAGCCCAGGAGCGCCGTTGACGAGCGCGAGCCGGGCGAACGGCGAGAAGCTGCGGTACATGAATGCCTGACTGGCCACCGCCCGCGCTCCGCGCACCAGCTTCGAGCTGCCCTGGGGGGCCGGCAACGCTCCGCCGTCCACGCGCAGCTCGATGTCCGGGTCGAGCAGGGAGAGCAGTGCGTCGAAGTCTCCGCCGCGCGAGGCGGTGAGGAAGGCTTCCACGACCTCACGCTGACGGGTGAGATCGGGCTCGGGAGCGGGTGCCGCGCCCTGGACCCGGCGCCGGGCCCGGCTGGCGAGCTGACGTGCGGCGGTGGGGGTTCGGCCCACCATGGGCGCGATCTCGTCGAAGGGCACGGCGAACATGTCGTGCAGCACGAACGCCAGCCGCTCCGCGGGCGGCAGCGCCTCGAGCACCACCAGCAGGGCGAGCCCGACCGAGTCGGCGACCAGCGCCTCCTGCTCGGGGTCGGTGCCGCTGATGCTGCTGACCACCGGATCGGGCACGTACACGTCCAGCGGGTCCTCCCGCCGCGAGGTGCGCGCACGCAGCATGTCCAGGCACACCCGGCCGACGACCGTGGTCAGCCAGCCCGCGAGGTTCCGGACCTCGTCGGTGTCCGAGCGGCTGAGTCGCAGCCATGCCTCCTGGACGGCGTCATCCGCCTCGCTGAGCGACCCCAGCATGCGGTAGGCCACCGCCCGCAGATGGCCCCGATGGGCCTCGAAACGCTCCGCCAGGAACTCGCCGTCGTCCATCGCTCACACTCTCCCGTCCGTTCTGCCGACACTCCTCTGACGGAGCGGACGGGGAGGATGTGACGAGCCTGGCTGATCGGCTCAGCTCTGCCAGGAGAGGAAGGTCGACCAGGCGGCGGAGCCCACGGCGAAGGTGGGGCCGTCGACGACCTTGGAGTCGTGGAGGTGGACGGAGTGGGGGCAGGTGGCGACCTCGACGCACTCGCCGCCGCTGGAGTCGCTGTAGGAGGACTTGCGCCAGTCGAAGGCCACCTCGACGCAGCTGCCGCCACTGTCGTCGCTGTAGCTTGACTTGAACCAGCGCAGGCTGTCGTTCATCTCTGCTCTCCTGCCAACTGCTCGATGAGGCCCAGTGATTCACGAGGGCCCAGGGCCTGTGAGCGGATCCTCGCATACCGCTGGGACAGCGTGCTCACCTTGCTGCGGTCCTTGATCAGGAGGCTCTCGCCCTGCAGCTCCAGATAGACCAGATGGTCGTGCTCCGGGGTCTCGACGATCTCCACCCCGCCGCGAGCTCCTGCGTACTCACCGCCGATTCCGGCGTCCAGCGGCAGCACCTGAAGGGTCACATTGCGTCGTCGTGCGCACTTGGCCAGGAACTTCAGCTGGTCACGCATGATCTCCGCACTGCCGATCGTGCGCCGTAACACCGATTCCTCAAGCACCAGCTCGATCAGGGCCACCGGCTGCCGGTCGAACAGCGCCTGCCGCGCCGTCCGCGCCTCGACCAGCTCCTCCACGCGCGGCTCCGGCAGCGGGGGATAGCCCCCGCCGATCAGCGCCCGTGCGTACTCCGGCGTCTGGAAGAGCCCGTGCACGACCAGCGTCGCGTACAGATGCAGCGCGACCGCCTTCTGTTCGAGACCCGCATAGTCCTGGAACTGCTTCGGGTACTTCTCCAGGCGTACGGGCGCCCGCGCATCCTCGAAGAAGCCGAGACCCTCCCCGATCTCCCGCTCCAGCCCCACGAGCATCTCGTCGCTCGGTGCCTGCGCGCAGGTCTCCGCCGCGCTCACCGCGGCACCCGAATAGCCGATCCGCTCGCCGAGCTGCGGCTGTGTCAAGCCCGCCCGGATGCGCATCTTGCGGATCATCTCGGCCACCAGTCGCGTGGCCGGACCCGCCGTTTCCTTGTTCTCCGCACGCGCCATACCGATCACCATTCGACTCAACCGGACTCAACCGGTCACCACCGGCCCACGCCGAATTCGACCCGATTCAAGGCGTGTTTGCGCTGGTCAACCGACTCACCACACCTCGGCCGTGTCACGGAAAACGCTAACCGGAAACCGCCAGACTGGATACGTGATTGCAGAAACTCGCCAAAGCAAGATCGGCTGGGTTCCCGAACGCGGATTCCAGCTCCGAAAAGCAGGCGTCCAATTCGACGCGGTACGCATCGACGGGGACCAGGGCCGCGATCTCGCCGACTTCCTCGGAGAGCTGACGGGCGGCGACCCGGGGCCCGTGGTCATCGAGGCGAATGGCCGGCATGGCGTATATTTCCTGCTCCCCGTGGGCAGTACGTCGCACAGGGCCTGGCCGCGCGGAGTGACCCGATTCAATTCTTCCCCGGGCGCCATCAGTTTCGTTCCGGTGCCCGCCCTCACGGGCCGGACCTGGCCACTGTCATGGCGCTTTCCCCCGGTCAACGCGCACCGTTTCGTGCATCCGCTGCTGCTGCGGTCGGCGGCGTCCGAAGTGCTGAGACCGGGCTCCTGAGATGACCGGAGTCGTTATGCGTATGCGGCAGGAAAATGGTGATGGTGCGAAAATATGCTCCATGGTCCTGGCTGTCCCCGTCACGCTATTCCTGAGCGGTGACGTCATGCCGGGCCGGGGCGTCGACCAGATCCTGCCGCACCCCGGTGACCCCGCCCTGCGCGAGGGATACATACGCGACGCCCGCGACTACGTGGCCCTCGCGGAGTCGGTCAACGGGGTGATTCCCCAGCCTGTGGATTTCTCCTGGCCCTGGGGGGACGCCCTGGAGTCCCTGGGCGCCGTGCTGCCCGACGTACGCGTCATCGATCTGGAGAGCAGCGTCACCACCAGCGACGACTTCGCCCCCGGCAAGCCCGTCGCGTACCGCATGCACCCGGGCAACGTCCCCTTCCTCGCGGCGGCGCATCCGGATGTCTGCGCCCTGGCGAACAACCACGTGCTCGACTTCGGCCGCCGGGGCCTGGAGGACACCGTGGACGTGCTCAGCCGGGCGGGTCTCGGCCCGGCAGGGGCGGGGCGGGACGCGGAAGCGGCACGGCGGCCCGTCGCCGTCGACCTGGGGGACGGCCGTGGGCGGGTGCTCGTAGTGTCCTGCGCCATGGCATCGGCCGGGGTCCCCTCCCGCTGGGCGGCGGGGGAGCGGCGGCCGGGAGTCGACTTCGTACCCGACCTGTCCGCCCGCAGCGCCGACGCCCTCGCCCGGCGTCTTGAGTCCGTGCGCGGCGTCGGCGACCTGACCGTGGTGTCGATCCACTGGGGATCGAACTGGGGCTACGGCGTCTCACAGAGCCAGACCGCGTTCGCCCGCCGCCTGGTGGACGGCGGCGTGGACCTCGTGCACGGCCACTCCTCCCACCACGCCCGCCCCATCGAGGTCTACCGGGGCAAGCTGATCCTCTACGGCTGCGGCGACCTGATCGACGACTACGAGGGCATCACCGGCTATGAGCGCTACCGCGCCGACCTTCGCCTGATGTACTTCCCCGCACTCGACCCGGACACCGGTGAGCTGACCGAGCTGCGCATGGCGCCGCTGCGCGCCCGGCGCATGCGGCTGGAGCACGCCCCGGCAGCCGACCGTGCCTGGCTGTGCGAGGTGCTGAGCAGGGCCGGGCACGCCTTCGGGACACAGGTGGAGCCGGATCCGCGCCGTGCGGGTGGTCTGACGCTGCGCTGGCGGCGGCGCTGAGCCCGTCAGGTCAGGTCATGGTGGTCACCACGACGGTCGCCGTGATCGCCACCATCGCCGCCTGCATGTTCCGGATGGCCTCGCGCAGACTGTCGCCGGCCCACTGTCCGGACGCGATCTCCGTCATCCGTGGCTCGACCGTCTTCTTCGGCAGGTCCGGGAAGGCGAGTCCGTACAGCTTCGCGCCCTGGAGCAGCGCGACAAGCCCCGAGGTGCGGACATCGGGCTCCGCCCCCTCGAGCACCACCGCGGCCAGCCGCGCCCGCAGCTCACGCTCGACCGTGCCGTCCGCCTCCGGATAGCGGCGCAGCGGGAAGATTCCGAGCGCCTTGCGTCGCTCCTCGACCACCAGACCCCGGGCGCACAGGCTCTCGACCGTCGCGGACACGGCCTTCGACTGGTCCTTGGTCAGCCAGTCGGTCACCCGGCGCTTGCCGCCGCGCTTCGCCCAGGTGATCAGCAGCTCCAGGCGCTTGTCGAGCAGCGGGACGCCCGTCGGGGTGGTGTCGGTGATGCTGAGGCGCCCGTCCGCGACCGCGACGCGCTCCGCCATGACCAGCTCCAGCAGGATCCCGCCCGCGACCGCCCAGCCCGCGGACTGGCGTTCCCTCGCCGCACCGGACTCGTCGTCCAGCGACAGCAGGGCCACCTCCTCGGCGAGTGTGACGTGCGTGCCGGGCGGGCTGGGTGTGACGGTCATTCGACGGACTCCCTTGCGACATAGGTCAGTTCAACGAGGACAGAAGATGGCCTGTTTGCCACCTACCGTCGTTCTCGTTGCGTTCCCCGAACGAGGAGACACCATGGCCGTCCAGCCGGTTCCCGAGGGATACACCACCGTCACGCCCTGGATCATCTGCAACGACACGGCGGGCCTCGTCGACTACCTCCAGCGCGCCTTCGACGCCGAGGAACTGGGCCGCTTCGAGATGGAGGACGGCACGATCGGCCATGTCGAGCTGCGGATCGGCGACGCCAGGGTGATGGGTTTCGACAGCCCGAAGGGCTGGCCGGTGACGCCCGCGTTCCTGCGGCTGTACGTGCCCGACGCGAAGGAGACCCACCGGCGCGCGGTCGGGGCGGGGGGCGAGTCGGTGACCGAGGTGACCCTTCAGTTCTTCGGTGACGAGGGCGGGCGGGTGCGCGACCCGTTCGGCAACATCTGGTGGATCCAGAGTCATGTCGAGGACGTGGACGAGGCCGAGACGGAACGCCGCCTCGGTGACCCGAAGTTCACGGGGGCGATGGAGTACGCCGTGGAGTCGCTGGTGGCGGCGGGGCCGAGGCTTCGGGAGGACATGGAGGACATGGAGGACACGACGGTGGGCTGAGCCGGGCCCGGACAAGGGCCCGCCCCCGGCGTTGGACGCCGGGGGCGGGTCGGTGGGTTGGCCGGATCGGTCAGCCGAAGCAGTTCGGGACGGGGTTGGTCCCGATGGCCTGGCAGTTGGTCGGCACGTTGTCGACGATCTTGGTCTTGCCGTAGGCGGTGATCGCGCCCAGATTGTGGATTCCGCCTGCGGGCTCGTCGGAGATGTTGCCGGTCACCTTGGTGTCGGTGAGCCGGACTTCGTCGCCTTCGCCGACGAAGATGCCGCCGCCCATGGCCCCGTTGCCGGGCGCCTGGTTGCCCGAGACCTTGGAGTCGCGGATCGCGAGCACCGAGCCCTCGTTCAGTTCGGTGAGGATGCCGCCGCCGTTTCCGTTGGCTGCGGTGTTGGCGTGGACCTTGCTGTCCGTGATCACTGTGGAGACATTGCGTTCGAGGTAGAAACCGCCGCCACCGGTGCCTTCGCCCTCTCCGCTCGTGGTGTTGTACGCGACGGTGCTGTCGCGCACGACGAGTGTGCCGTCGTCCCCGTAGATGCCGCCGCCAAAGGCGGCGTGGTTGTACACGACGGCACTCCGGTCGATCACGGTGGTGGTGGCGCCGTTGCCGTCGAAGCTGCTGTAGATGCCACCGCCGTAGTACGCGTAGTTGTAGGCGACCAGGCTCCTGGAGACCTTCAGCGTTCCGCCCCCCTCGCTGTAGACGGCGGCGTAACCATCGCTGTCGTCGGAGGTGTTGCCGGTGATCCTGGAGTCGGTGATCTCCACCTTGCCGCCGTCGTTGTAGACGGCGGCGCCGTCCTCGCCGGCGTTCTTGCTGAGGGTGCTGTTGCGGATGGTGAGGATGCCCTCGTTGAAGACACCACCCGCGTCCGCGTTCTCGAGATCGCCGACGGCGTTGCGGGTGACGGTGACGCAGTCGAGGTCGACCCGCCCTGCCGGGGACACTCTGATCGCGGCCCCGGCCTCGTCCTCAACAGTGGTGCCGCGGGTGAGGGTGAGATGGCTGAGCTTCAGGTCGCCACCGGACCCGACATCGAAGAGCCGGAAGGCGTCGGCGTTGGCGGCGCGCTGGATGGTGGCGCCGTTGCCGCGGATGGTGATGGGCTGGGTGATCGTCGGCAGACCGTTGCCGTCCTCGTTGACGGTGAGGGTGTAGGTGCAGTCCTTGGCCAGGACAAGGGTGCCGCCGGCGTCCGAGTTCAGGTCGACGAGGTTGGCGATCAGGTCGTTCGGGTCGCATTCCACGTATGTGGTGTCGTCGTCGCCGTGGTGGCCGTACTCGTCGCGGTCGCCCTTGTCGGTCCTACCGGCCTTGTCCGCCTTGCCGTGATCGCCCTTGCCTCCTTTCCCCTTGTCGCCCTTCTCCCTGCCCTCGTCGCCCTTGCCTTCAGTGCCCTTGCCTTCAGCGCCCTTGGGCGAGGTGGCGCGAGTGGCGGGCGTGGCCTCGGACGTGCGGCCCTCGTTGGCCTCGACGGTTGTGGTGGTGCCGATGACAGTGGCGAATCCGGCCGCGGCGAGGACGGCCAGCTTCCAGTGACGGCTCAGCATCGCCGTCTTGGGGCGGGGCGGGGCGCCCTGTGGTTCAGACATCCGATCGGCTCGCTTTCTTGTGACAGGCCGTCACGCCCCTGGTCCGGAAGGGGCGATACTGACTCAATCGAATCACACGAAAAGCGACAAATAGGATAATCGTTGAGTGGGCGTGTCGCCATCACGCGAGCCCGCCCCCGGCACGGATGCCGGGGGCGGGCAGAGGGGGGATCGGGGGTGGTCGCTGCGGGCCACCCGGTGTGTGGTTGTTGCGGGAGGGATCAGCCGAAGCAGTTCGGCACCGGGTTGGTGCTGCCCTCGCAGTTGGTCGGGACGTTGTCGATGATCCGGATCTTGCCCTGGGTCGTGACCTCGCCGTCGTTCTGGATGCCGCCGGCCTCCTCGTCGGAGATGTTCCGCGTCACCTTGACGTCGGTGAGGTCGAGGCTGCTGCCCTCGTGCACGAAGATGCCGCCGCCCTGAGCGCCGTTGCCCGGAGCCTGGTTGCCGTCCACCTTCACGCGCCGCAGCGCGACGGCCGCGTCCTCGGTCTCAAGGGCGAGACCGCCACCGCCGACAGCGGGACCGGCTTCCTCGCGGGCCACGGTCGTGACGTTGTCGAAGACCTTGCTGTCCTCGAAGACCGCCTCGTCCGAGAGCTGGGCGCCACCGCCCTCGCCGGTCGCCGTGTTGTCGTGGACGCTGGTCCCGCGTACGTGGAGTCCGCCGTCCTCGTGGTCGATACCACCGCCGTTTCCGTCGTCCTCGGTGTTGAAGGCGATCTCGGACTTCTCGATCTCCGTCACGCCGCCGTCGGACTCGACGCCGCCACCGATGTTGTGGCGGATGTCGGACTTCCAGATCGTCGAGGTGCCGCCATCGGTCTCGACGGCGCCGTCCGTTCCGATGTTCCGGTAGACCTTGGCGTCGTCCATCACGAGCTCGCCGTCATCGGTGTAGACGGCGGACCCGTCGTCGGCGGAGTTGCCCTCGAAGGTGGTCTTCTTGACCCTGGTGATGCCCTCGTTGAGGATGGCGCCACCGTCGTCGTCGGTGATGTCGTCGACGGTGTTGTTGACGAAGGCCACCATCTCCGTCTCGAGGAGCCCCGCCTCCTGGACCCAGATGGCGCCACCGCCCTGGTCCTCGGCGGACTTTCCACGGGTGAGGATGACGTGGCTGAGCTTCAGCTCGCCACCGGCCCCGACCTGGAAGAAGCGGAACTGGTCGGCGTTGGCCGCCCGCTGGATGGTGGATCCGTTGCCGTGGATGCTGATCGGCTGGATGATCTCCGGCAGACCGTTGCCGTCCGTGTTGGCGGTGAGGGTGTAGGTGCAGTCGGCCGCGAGGCGCAGCGAACCGCCGCTGTTCTCGTTCAGGTCGACGAGCGCCGCGATCAGGTCGTTGGGGTCGCAGTCCACCTCGCGCTCGTACCAGCCGCGCTTCTTGTCCTGCTTCTTGCCGCCGGCCTTGTCGCCCTTGTCGTGGCCGCCCTTGCCGCCCTTGTCCTTGCCGCCCTTGTCGCCGTAGTCGCCCTTGCCTCCCTTCTCCTTGCCTT
>NZ_JBHWIW010000054.1:28723-49662 GCF_042731955.1 Streptomyces sp. NPDC059828
TCGTCGCCCTTGCCTTCGTTGCCCTTGGAGGCGCTGTCCTTGGCGCTCTTGTCGCCGTAGTCGCCGCCCTTGTCCTTGTCTCCCTTGTCGCCGTAGCCGCTGTAGTCGTCCTTGTCGGACTTGCTGCCGTAGTCCTTGTCGCCGTAGTCGTCGCTCCCGTGGTCCTTGGAGCCGTAGTCCTTGTCCCAGTCGTCCTTGCCGCCCTTGTCGTGGCCGCCCTTGTCGCCGTAGTCCCCCTTGTCGTGGCCGCCCTTGTCGCCCTTGTCCGCGTAGTCGTCCTTGCCTTCGTCGCCCTTGCCCTCGTTGCCCTTGGACTGCGACTGGCCGCCGTTCTCCTTGCCTTCGTCGCCCTTGCCTTCGTTGCCCTTGGAGGCGCTGTCCTTGGCGCTCTTGTCGCCGTAGTCGCCGCCCTTGTCCTTGTCTCCCTTGTCGCCGTAGTCGTCCTTGCTGCCCCAGGAGTGGGAGGAGTCGTCTTCCTTGTCGCCCTTGGCCGAGTCGGGGTTGCCCGCGTTGGCCCAGTAGTCCCCGTACTCGCTGTCGTTCGGCATGCCGTCGGCCGGGACGGCAACGGGTGCCGCCTTGGCCTTGACGGGGTTGGCCTGGGCGGCCGCTCCGGCGTCCTGGATTCCGACGATGGTCGTGGTGGCCGCCATGGTGGCGAACCCAGCCGCGGCGAGAACGGCAACCTTCCAGTGACGGCTCAGCGCCGCCGTCTTCGGACGGTGCGAGGTGCTCTTACCGGCACCCGCACCCGTGCCCTGTGATTCAGACATCCGACGTAGCTCTCCTTCTTGTGTGACGGGCCGTCACGCCCCTTGTCCGGAAGGGGCGGAAGTGCGACACATCGAATCACAAGAAAAGCCATAAATAGGACAATAAGAGCGTGTCGGGGTGTTGAGTGTCAGATTCCCTCGGGTGGGTCAACGGGGTGGCGTGTCAGCGCATCCAAGGCCGCACTCAGCCGCTCCAGTGCGCGAACCGTGTCCGCGAACCCTTCGCTGCCGAGCTCCGCGGCAAGGCGGGCGGCGAGCTCCGCGTGTCCCGGGTTGATCCGTTCGATGGCGGCCCGGCCGTCGGCGGTCGGGCGGAGCAGCTTGGCGCGGCGGTGAGCGGGGTTCGGGACGTACTCGGCGAGCCCCTTGCCGGCCAGGAGGTCCGCGACCCGCTGCACGCTCTGGCGGGTGATGCCCATGGTGCGGGCGATGCCTGACACGGGCATCGGCTCGTTCAGCACGGCGCCGAGCACCTGCCACCAGGCGGCGGTCAGCCCGGCCGGGCGGGCCAGCTCGTCTGCGACGGCGAGGAACTGGCCGTTCAGCCGGAAGACGCTCAGTGCGGTGGAGCTGAGCAGCTCCTGGTGGCTGCTTTCGCCGTTCATGCGTTGAGCTCCTCGAACGCGGCCGGGTCGGAGTCGTGGAAGAGCCGGAACCAGGCGCCCAGCTTGGCCGCGTCGAAAGCGCTCAGCCTGCCGAGGATCTCGCGGGCGAAGGCGACCGGCTCGGTGGGGCCCGCGGTGATCAGGTCGCCGTCGGTCACGGCGTCGGCCTCGGTGTACCGCGAGCCGCCTCCGTATCCCGTGGCCGCGAGATAGAACGACACGGCGCTCGTGTGCCTGCGGTCATCGAGCAGTCCCTCGCGGGCGAGCCCGGCCGTCGCCCCGCAGATCGCGGCGACGGGCGTCCCGGCGCCCAGGAACTCACTCGCCTTGCGGGCGAACGGCGCGAGCTCGTCGCCCGCGTCCCACAGGTCGGCCCCGGGGAGGATCAGGAGCGCGCTTTCCTCGGGTCGTAGGTCTTCGAGTGTCAGGTCGGGCAGGACGCGCAGCCCTCCGATGCTGGTCACGGGCCGGTCGGCCTCCAGTCCCACGGTGCGGACGGTGAAGCCCGTGCGGGCCAGCCAGGCGGTGGAGTGGCCTGTCTCCCAGTCGGCGAACGTGTCGTACACGGCGAGGTGAACGGTCTTCGTCTCCATGGCAGTAGACTGTCATTACGACAGGATGCTGTCAATAGATGGTCCCCGGGCCCGCGACACCATGCCGATGAAAGTGGCCGAGGCCATACAAGATGGCCATGTCCGGCGCCCGTAGCCGGTCCATACGCTGTCCGCTATGACCCCTCATGCCGATCCGCAGGCAGGCGCGGCCGTGAAGGCCGCCGACCGTGCCCACGTGTTCCACTCCTGGTCCGCACAGGGCCTGATCGACCCGCTCGCCGTCGCCGGTGCCGAGGGTTCGTACTTCTGGGACTACGACGGGAACCGCTACCTCGACTTCACCAGCGGTCTCGTCTACACCAACATCGGGTACCAGCACCCGAAGGTGGTCGCCGCGATCCAGGAGCAGGCCGGCAAGCTGGCCACCTTCGCGCCCGCCTTCGCCGTCGACGTGCGCTCCGAGGCGGCGCGCCTGATCGCCGAACGCACGCCCGGCGACCTGGACAAGATCTTCTTCACCAACGGTGGTGCCGAGGCGGTCGAGAACGCCGTCCGCATGGCCCGGCTGCACACCGGCCGCGCCAAGGTGCTCTCCGCCTACCGCTCGTACCACGGCGCCACATCCACCGCGATCAACCTGACCGGCGACCCGCGCCGCTGGGCCTCCGACACCGCCTCCTCGGGTGTCGTCCACTTCTGGGCGCCCTTCCTCTACCGCTCGCCCTTCTACGCCACCACGGAGGCGGAGGAGAGCGCGCGGGCCCTCCAGCACCTGGAGGACACCATCGCGTTCGAGGGTCCCGGGACCATCGCCGCGATCATCCTGGAGACCATCCCCGGCACCGCCGGGATCATGATCCCGCCGCCCGGCTACCTCAAGGGCGTACGGGAGATCTGCGACCGCCACGGCATCGTCTTCATCCTCGACGAGGTGATGGCCGGCTTCGGGCGCACCGGCAAGTGGTTCGCGGCCGAGCACTTCGACGTCATACCCGACCTGATCACCTTCGCGAAGGGTGTGAACTCGGGCTACGTGCCGCTGGGCGGTGTCGCGATCTCCGCCGAGATCGCCGCCACCTTCGACAAGCGCCCCTACCCGGGCGGCCTCACCTACTCGGGCCACCCGCTGGCCTGCGCAGCCGCCGTCGCCACCATCCAGGTGATGGAGGACGAGCAGGTCGTGCAGCGCGCCGCCGAACTGGGCGAGACCGTACTCGGGCCCGGCCTGCGCGAGCTGGCCGCTCGCCACCCGTCGGTGGGCGAGGTGCGCGGTGTGGGTGCCTTCTGGGCCCTGGACCTCGTACGCGACCGGGAGACGCATGAGCCGCTGGTCCCGTACAACGCGGCGGGCGAGGCGAACGCACCGATGGCGGCCTTCGGCGCGGCCTGCAAGAAGAACGGCCTGTGGCCCTTCATCAACATGAACCGCACCCACGCCGTCCCCGCCTGCAACATCAGCGACGCCGAGGCCAAGGAGGGCCTGGCCGCCCTCGACGCGGCCCTCGCCGTCGCCGACGAGCACGTCGCATAGGGCTTGCGGCCCGACCGCCCAGCCCCTCCGGCGTTTCCGGACGGACACTCCGGCCGCCGCCACGGGGTGCGGCATGCCGCGAAACCGGCCCACCCCGTGGCCGCGAGGTTCCACGGGGTGCGGCCAGCCACGGAACCGGCCCACCCCGTGGAAACCGGCCCACCCCGTGGCCGGGAGCCCTGCCCACCGGGCACGTCCAGTGCCTCCACCGCAGCGTCAGCTCGGCACCACCGTGGTGAAGCACACCAGATGGGTCCCCTCCCGCTGGCTTAAGGTGTCGTGAACCAACCCGGAGGGGACCCAGAACATGCCCGCGAGCGCCGCTGTGACGCGCAGTACCCTGCGCCAGCAGATCGCGGATGCGCTCCGTGACGAGGTGCTCGCAGGGCGCCTCCAGCCCGGGCAGGAGTTCACGGTCAAGGAGATCGCCGCCACGTACGAGGTCTCCGCGACACCCGTCAGGGAGGCGCTGGTCGACCTCACCGCGCAGGGGCTGCTCGACTCGATACAGCACCGCGGCTTCCAGGTGCACCGCTTCTCGGTCGCGGACTTCCGGGGCATGGTCGAGGCGCGCTCGCTGATAGTGGACGGCATCTTCCGCCAGGACGGCGCCCCACGGGTCGAACTGGGGCGGGGGCCGGCCCTGGGCTCCATACGACGCAGGGCCGAAGAGGCCGCGCGGGCGGCCCGCGCAGCCGACGTGGACATCCTCATCGGCTACGACGTGCGCTTCTGGCGCGAGCTCGGCGCCCTCGTGAGCAACGTCTACATCGCCGACTTCCTGCACCGCCTGCGCGTACAGGCCTGGGTGTTCGCCGTCCCGCACCTCCGTGCCGAGAGCGATCTGAGGACCTGGCTGTGGAGCGGCCACGACGAGCTCGCGGAAGCCATAGGCGGCGGTGACGCGGGTGCGGCCCGCGAACTGATCATGGCGCACAACAGGCACGCCCTGGCATGGGCGGACCGCCTGGAGCGCCGCGCGGGGCACGGCCTTCAGCATCGCCCGCCGGACGGCCTGGAGTTGCGGGCGCCGCACCCCAGGGAACCCCAGGAGCAGGGTCCCCGGTGACCGCGCGCCTTCGGCCAACGGCGCTGGCCAGTGATGCGCGCTGACTGTCCGGGTCGGCGTCGTGGCACTACGCTGTCCCGACCATCGCACTAACCGCACGCCGATCGATCCGATGGAGAGCGAGCTCGTCTTGGCCTGTGACCTCTGGCTGGTCCCCCTTGTCGATGTGCTGTGCCACAGCCCGGACAACCCCTTCGCAGAAGAGATCGCGTCATACGACAAGGCCCTCACCGCCGCGGGTCTGCCCACGATTCCCGTCTTCGCCTACATGCCGGGACTGTCCGGCGATGTCGCGCCCGTCGCCGGCTTCGACTACGACGCCCTGCACTTCCTGCGCCGGGCCTATCTGCTCCAGCTCTGCGGACTCGCGGTGACGCCGGTGGACGAGTTGGGCGGTGACTACGAACAGCTGCTGGAGATGTTCGAGTCGACGGCGCAGCAGTCCCACCTGGTCTGGCACTACGACCACGCGGGCGCGTACGTCCCCGTGGACTTCGACGCCCCTCTCTCCAACGAGGAACTCCTCGCCGCCGGCGGCCCCCTGGGCTCGTCGCAGGGCCTGCTGCGGGAGCTGGAGCTGGTGGCCCCCGCCATCGGGATCGACCCCGGGAACCCCCCGGCTGCTCCGGCGCCGCCGACCCGCCCCACCTCGCTGGAGGAGCCCGCGGGCCCGATCCCGTACGACGAGAGCCCCTTCGCCCGGGAGCGCCACGTCTGGCTCGGACTGCACGCGGCGGCGACCCGCAGCCTCGGTCAAGGCTCCATGATCATCTTCAGCTGACCCCCCACAGGTACGCGATCGCGATCACCGGCAGGGGCACAACTCCACGCCCACCGAGGTGGATCCGTCGGCTGCGCGCGGTGTTCAGCGCGGCTCGGGCGGGCGCTGGCGCGGCATGTTCGGGCGGGACGGCGGGGAGAGCGGAAAGCGGCCCGAGGCGTGACCGGCACCCGCAGCGGCGTCCTGGCGGGACGAGGAGGGCGCGGCGAGTGCCTGCATCGCCAGCGGGGCCGGGCCCGAGCGGAATTCGATCATCCAGTCCGCCGTCTCGGCCCGCACCAGCTCGGTGACGTCCTCCGAGAAGCGCCGCAGCACACTGAGACACCGCTCGGCCGCCTCGCTCGCGGTGCCATCGGTGGGGCCCAGCACCTCGCGGACGCTTTCCGAGGCCCAGTCGAACTGGAGAGCCTGGAGCCGTCGGTGCACGGCATGGGCCGTGGCCATCGCACGCATCCAGCCGGAGGTCAGCCCGAAGTAGCGGTCGCAGGCCAGACAGGCGGCGGACAGCAGCAGCGACAGATAGCCCCAGGTCGCGGCCCCCGCGAGCATGTCGGTCAGGTGGAGGAGGGGCAGCGCGGCGCCCGCGAACACCCCGAGTGCCGTACCGATGCGCAGCACACGGGCCCAGCGGCGCTTGCGCGTACGGTCGCGGAGATACCAGTCGGCCGTGTGCAGGGCGTTGCTCTCGACCCAGCGATACAGCTCGTCGAGACGCTCCGCGGGCTCCCCCCAGTCCCCGAGCGGGAAGGGCCGGGCCGTCAGGTCGGGCTGCATCTCCGGCTGGCTCACCGGGGCACTCCTCTGCGCTCTGCGTGACTACACATGACGACATGTGACGATGGACATGGCCCAGCTAACCCTGCGTGACGCAAGTCGTACGAGGTCGGCGTGGGGTGTAGTGCGCAGGCCCTTCCTACCGCCGAATGGTGGGCCGTGGGGGCTGGATCCCGGTAATTCCGCCCGCACGGGGGGCGCGCTCCGGTAGAGCAGGGACGGTCGTTCCGGCACGAACTCACTCGAAAGAGTTGGTGCGGACGGGGAGCCGACTGGGTGGGGCGAGCCGACCCATGACCACGTAGGCTCGGTTTACCGAAACAGTCGTCGTCGAGAAGCCAGGAGTGACCCGTGATTCCCGGTGGTGGTCAGCCCAATATGCAGCAGCTGCTCCAGCAGGCCCAGAAGATGCAGCAGGACCTGGCACAGGCCCAGGAGGAGCTGGCGGCGACCGAAGTCGAGGGGCAGGCGGGCGGCGGGCTGGTCAAGGCCACCGTCACCGGCTCGGGAGAGCTGCGCGGCCTTGTCATCGACCCCAAGGCGGTCGACCCGGAGGACACCGAGACCCTCGCCGATCTCGTCGTGGCGGCCGTCCAGGCGGCGAACGAGAACGCGCAGTTGCTGCAGCAGCAGAAGCTCGGCCCGCTCGCCCAGGGGCTTGGCGGTGGCGGCGGGATCCCCGGTCTGCCGTTCTAGGTTCTCGCGAGCCTTCTAAGCCGCACATGGACCAACTACCGTAACCATCGAAGCAATCCGGCCAGGAGAGGCGTTCCGTTGTACGAAGGCGTGGTTCAGGACCTCATCGACGAACTGGGCAGGCTGCCCGGCGTCGGTCCCAAGAGCGCGCAGCGGATCGCCTTCCACATCCTCCAGGCGGAGCCGACCGATGTGCGCCGCCTCGCCCAGGCCCTTCTCGAGGTCAAGGACAAGGTCCGGTTCTGTGCCGTGTGCGGCAATGTCGCGCAGCAGGAGCAGTGCAATATCTGCCGGGACGCCCGCCGCGACCTGGCCGTCATCTGTGTGGTCGAGGAGCCCAAGGACGTCGTGGCGATCGAGCGGACGCGTGAGTTCCGCGGCCGTTACCACGTCCTGGGCGGTGCGATCAGCCCGATCGAAGGCGTCGGCCCGGACGATCTGCGGATCCGCGAGCTGCTGGCGCGGCTCGCGGACGGCGCGGTCACCGAGCTGATCCTGGCGACCGACCCCAATCTCGAGGGCGAGGCCACCGCCACCTACCTGGCGCGCATGATCAAGCCCATGGGGCTGAAGGTGACGCGTCTCGCCAGCGGACTTCCCGTTGGCGGCGATCTGGAATACGCCGATGAGGTCACGCTCGGGCGTGCCTTCGAGGGGAGACGACTTCTCGATGTCTGACGCAACGCTCCACTCCACCACGCAGGACCCGGGCGACTTCGCGGTCCAGATCGCCGACTCGATCGAGAGCTTCATCGTGGCCGTCACGGAAGTGGCGAAGGGCGATGAGCCCGACAGCGCGGTGCCCTTCCTGCTGCTGGAGATCTCCCAACTGCTCCTCGCCGGGGGCAGGCTCGGTGCGCACGAGGACATCGTCCCGGAGGAGCGCTACGAGGTGGACACGGGCCCGGACCTGGAGGTCGACGAGCTGCGCGAGCGGTTCGTGGTGCTGCTGGACCCGGTCGACGTCTTCTCGGAGGTCTTCGACCCGTATGAGCCGCGCAAGGCTCCGGTGGCCTGCCGTATCTCCGACAATCTCGCGGACATCGTCACGGACCTGGGGCACGGCCTCGCCCACTACCGCGCGGGCCGCACCACCGAGGCTCTGTGGTGGTGGCAGTTCTCGTACTTCTCCAACTGGGGCCCGACCGCCTCGGCGACGCTGCGCGCCCTCCAGTCCCTGGTCGCGCATGTCCGCCTCGACCAGCCGCTCCAGGAGCTGGACGGACTGGACACGGACGAGGACCTGGCGGAGGAGGACCTCGCGGAGCAGGCGGGGCGTGTGATGGTGCAGGAGATCGCGGGGCCGCTGGGCCTGCGCTCGGCGCGCTGACGGTCCTTCCCGCTCGACAGGTCACCCTGTGTGGTGCACGGTGACTGCCGGTCACTTCCGGTGGCTCCTGGCGGCTCCCGGCGTGAGGGGCGCCACATTCCGGCGTGCTCTGCCTGACCCCGGGAAGAAACGCTCTGAGCGGCCAGGAACGCCCCGCCCGCGGGATCGTGGGACATCCACGGGTTGTGCAGGTGATGGCCGGGTTATTGCCCGGATATCGCCACGTGAGCGGGACATCTCACGATGCGATACACAGGGGGCGTTCCCGGCCCGCTCGTTAAACTGAGCCGACCGCAGTACTGACTGCGGCTGACACTGAGCGAGGAGCGCACGTGGGCCTTGTCGTGCAGAAGTACGGAGGCTCCTCCGTTGCCGATGCCGAAGGCATCAAGCGCGTCGCCAAGCGGATCGTCGATGCCAAGAAGAACGGCCACCAGGTGGTCGTCGTGGTTTCCGCGATGGGCGACACAACGGACGAGTTGATCGATCTCGCCGAGCAGGTATCCCCTATCCCTGCCGGGCGTGAGTTCGACATGCTGCTGACCGCCGGAGAGCGGATCTCCATGGCGTTGCTGGCCATGGCGATCAAGAACCTGGGCCACGAGGCCCAGTCGTTCACGGGCAGCCAGGCAGGCGTCATCACCGACTCGGTCCACAACAAAGCGCGCATCATCGATGTCACGCCTGGCCGGATCCGTACGGCGCTGGACGAGGGCAACATCGCCATCGTCGCCGGCTTCCAGGGCGTCTCCCAGGACAAGAAGGACATCACCACCCTGGGCCGCGGCGGGTCCGACACGACCGCCGTCGCGCTGGCCGCCGCGCTGGACGCCGAGGTGTGTGAGATCTACACCGACGTCGACGGCGTCTTCACCGCCGACCCGCGGGTCGTGAAGAAGGCCCGCAAGATCGACTGGATCTCCTTCGAGGACATGCTGGAGCTCGCCAGCTCCGGCTCCAAGGTGCTGCTGCACCGCTGCGTCGAGTACGCGCGCCGCTACAACATCCCGATCCACGTCCGCTCGTCCTTCTCTGGGCTGCAGGGCACCTGGGTCAGCAACGAACCACACGCCGAGCAAGGAGCCCGCAAGGTGGAGCAGGCCATCATCTCCGGTGTCGCCCATGACACCTCCGAGGCGAAGATCACCGTCGTCGGTGTGCCGGACAAGCCGGGCGAGGCCGCCGCGATCTTCCGCGCCATCGCGGACAGCGAGATCAACATCGACATGGTGGTGCAGAACGTCTCCGCCGCGTCCACCGGTCTGACCGACATCTCCTTCACCCTCCCCAAGACCGAGGGCCGCAAGGCGATCGACGCGCTGGAGAAGACCAAGGGCGCCATCGGCTTCGAGTCGCTGCGCTATGACGACCAGATCGCCAAGATCTCACTGGTCGGTGCGGGGATGAAGACCAACCCGGGCGTCACCGCCTCGTTCTTCGAGGCGCTGTCGGACGCCGGAGTGAACATCGAACTGATCTCGACCTCCGAGATCCGTATCTCGGTCGTCACCCGGGCCGATGACGTGAACGAGGCCGTCCGCGCGGTCCACACCGCCTTCGGTCTCGACAGCGACTCCGACGAGGCAGTCGTCTACGGAGGCACCGGTCGGTGAACCGCCCGTGAACCACAAGCCGTCGCTGGCGGTCATCGGTGCGACCGGGGCCGTCGGCGCGGTCATGCTCCAGATCCTGTCGCAGCACGCGGATGTCTGGGGCGAGATACGCCTGGTCGCCTCGCCGCGCTCGGCCGGTCGCAAGCTGGCCGTGCGGGGCGAGGAGACAGAGGTCGTCGCGCTCTCCGATGAGGCGCTGACAGGGATCGACGTGGCGCTGTTCCTGGTGCCGGCCGATGTGGCCGCCCACTGGGCGCCCATCGCCGTCGCCAAGGGCGCGGTGGTCGTGGACAATTCGGCGGCCTTCCGGCTGCACCCGGACGTGCCGCTCGTCGTGCCCGAGATCAACGCGCATGCTTTGCGGACGCGTCCGCGCGGCATCGTCGCGAGCCCCGGCTGCGGCACCCTCGCGATGATCGTCGCGGTCGGCGCGCTGCACGCCGAATTCTGCGTGGACGAGCTGGCGGTGACCACCTTCCAGGCCGTCAGTGGTGCGGGCCTGGACGGCGTCGACGCCCTGCGTACCCAGCTCGCCCTGGTCGCCGGCACCGAGCTGGGTACCCACCCCGGTGACGTACGCCGGGCGGTCGGCGACGGCACCGGACCTTTCCCCGGTCCGATGGCGCTCAATGTGGTGCCCTGGGCGGGAGAGCTCGCCGAGGACGGCTGGTCGTCCGAGGAGCTGGCGATCCGCGCCGAGACCCGGAAGATCCTCGGGCTGCCCGAGCTGAGGGTCTCCGCGACCTGTGTACGGGTGCCGGTGGTCACCTCACACTCGATCTCCCTGCACGCCCGGTTCGAGCGCCAGGTGCACGTCGGCCTGGCCCACGAGATCCTCGCCACCGCCCCCGGAGTGGTGCTCTTCGACGATCCCGCGGCAGGCGAATTCCCCACGCCTGCGGATGTGGTGGGTACCGATCCGACCTGGGTGGGCCGGGTGCGGCGGTCCATGGACGACGACCGGGCTCTCGAACTCTTCGTATGCGGGGACAATCTACGCAAAGGTGCCGCACTGAACACGGCCCAGATCGCCGAGGCCATCGTCCGCGCATAGTCGCGGAACGTAGTGTGACCATGGTTGCGGGGGACTCCTGACAGTCTTCCCGTCAGACCTTTGTAGGATCTGTGAACACCTTGTGTTCAGGTTGGGCTGCGCGACGTCCGACCACCTTGCTTGCATGTACCACTTGAACTGGGGTGATGGCATGTTCGGCGACGCTTTCCCGCCATTCCGCAACCAGTGGTTGGTGGGTGGGCGTCTTTGTGGTCGCCCTCTTACTGTGCCGCGTCACAGGGGGCATTGGGGAAGAACGATTACGCATGAGGACATACGGGGCGTACGGGGTATGCGGGGCGCCGCCAAGAACGGTGAAGTGCGCGTACAACCCTGACGGGGGGAAGCGTGTCCAACAAGCGTGGCAGAGGTACTCGACATCACAGCGGTGGTCCCGATCCGCGGCGGCACGGCCTTGCTCCCGTCCGCTCGCGCCATCGGCCTTGCACCGTCGCCCGCCGACGGCGCCGGCGCCCTGCGACCGCTCCGGCGGCCCCGTGCCGTCGGCGGCATGCCGGTGATCGCCCCGATGCCCACCCCTCGGCCCACCCGCATACCGTCCCAGTCGTCCCCGCGCGAGGGCACTGACGAGACGATGACCGCGGGCACGACCGTCGACCATCTCACCGAGACCTACCGCGCCCACTACCGGTCGCTGCTCGGCCTCGCGGCACTGCTCCTCGATGACACCGCTTCGTGCGAGGACGTGGTCCAGGAAGCCTTCATCCGGGTTCACTCGGCCCGCAGCCGCGTCCGCGACCAGGAAAAGACCCTGGCCTACCTCCGCCAGACCGTGGTGAACCTCTCGCGCTCCGCGCTGCGCCGCCGGATTCTCGGGCTGAAGCTGCTCACCAAGCCCATGCCCGACATGGCGAGCGCCGAGGAAGGCGCGTACGACCAGCTCGAGCGCGACGCACTGATCAAGGCGATGCGCGGACTGCAACGCCGCCAGCGTGAGGTGCTCGTCCTGCGGTACTTCGCGGACATGACCGAGGCCCAGGTCGCCGAGACCCTGGGGATATCCCTGGGCTCGGTGAAGGCCTACGGCTCGCGCGGCATCGCGGCGCTCCGCGTCGCCATGGGAGCCCCGGCATGAATGGGCGTGGGCACGATCACGCACGCGGGCCCAACCGCGAAAACGGGCCAGAACACGAGCCCGGTGGCGACCGTGAGCAGCACACTGAGCGGTACGGGCCGGACGGGCCGTTGAACGACCGGACTGGGAACGGAATTGTGAACCACGGGCCACAGCACCACCGGCACCACGGGCCTGACGACGACAACACGGCCGACCTCGACGAGCTGGGCCTGCGGCGGATGCTGCACGAAGCCGTGGAGGACCTCACGCCAGCGGACGGGACACTGGAGCGGCTGCGCCAGGCGGTCCCCGTACGGCGCGCCCGCAAGCGCCAGGCGCTGGTCGGTGTGGCGGCCTCCGTGGTCCTGCTGGGTGCTGCCATCCCCGCCTTCGTCCACGTCGCCGAGTCCGGGGCGCTCGACCCGGCCAGCCCCGTCAACGCGGGGCACGGAGAACACGCCCAGGGTGGCACCGGAGCCGAAGCCGGGACGGACACCGGTGACACCGCCCCGGGCGGCGAAGGACCGGGACAGCGGTCCGACACGGACGGCAAGCCCGACGTGACCGGCTCGCCGGACCCGCGCGCAAGCACGTCCGCCCAGGAGTCGCCGGTTGCCCAGGTGGTGCCCGAGGAGAGCATCCCTCCCACCACACCCACCTGTGGTCCGGCCCAGCTCGCCGTGGACCACACCGAGGTCGGCACACCGGACGCCGAAGGCAAGGTCTACGGCGCGTTCCGCATCGCCAATGTGTCGGGCACGAGCTGTGCGGTCACCGAAGCCGGCACGGTCGCCTTCGAGACGGCGGGCGCCGCGGACGCCACCAAGATCAGCGTGGTGGAGCACGCGGCGGGAGACGCGGCGACCGGGTTGCCCGACCCGGCCTCCCAGCCCACCGCGCTGTTGCTGGGACCGGCTGCGTCCTACGAGGTGAAGTTCGCCTTCGTGCCCTCGGAGACCTGCCCCACCACAGGCGCCTCACCCGACCCGACCACGCCCTCCGAGGGCGATTCCTCCGGGGCGGCGACGGACGCCGAGGGAGCAGCTGCCGAGCCCCAGCTCGGCGCCGCCGACGGCGGCACGGCGGACGGCAGCATCACGGTCTCCCACGTCCCCGCCGCGGGCGGCCCCACGGCCGAGGCGACCATCCCGGGCGCCTGCGCGGGCACCATCTACCGCACAGGCGTACTGAGCGGCTGAGGCTTGGGGGCGTGCCGACGGACTGAGGCTCAGTTCGTTCGGGGGTGCCGACAGGTTGAGGCTCAGGTCGGGGTGTGCCCGACAGACTGAGGCTCAGCCGGGACCGAGGCTCAGGCGGGGTCGAGCCCCAGCGCCGCGTCCTTGGCCGCCTCCGCCTCGCGCCGGACGAAGCGGAACCACATGAACACCACGAAACCGGCGAAGGCGAACCATTCGAGCGTGTAGCCGAGGTTCTGGAACGCCTTCAGATCAAGCGTGCTGCCCCCCGGCGCCGCCGCGGGCACCGGCTTGAGCCCGTCCGGCGCGCTGGGCAGTGTGATCCAGGCGTCGTACACCTTGTCCGGCACCAGATTGACCAGCGATGCCGCACTGATCATGCCCACCTGCCCGCTGGGCAGTCCGCCCGCGGTGTGCACCCCCGCGGTGCCGGAGGTCTCCGAGGCCTGGAGTGCACCGGTCACCGTGACCTCCCCGGCGGGAACCGCGGGCACGGTGCCCCCGGCGGGCAGCCACCCACGCACGACCGGCAGCGCCTTGCCACTGCCGGTCCGCAGCAGCGTCAGCACATACGAGCCCCGCTTCCCCTCCAGCTCCCGGTCCGGGACGAGGAACTGTTCGCCGTAGCGCCCGGTCACCCGCGCCGGACGCCCCGAGGTCTCCGCGTCCACCGGCAGCAGCTCATCGAGCGCATCAGGCACTTGCGTGCCCGGGTCGAGCCGCTGCTCCGCGGCCTGATGGGTGGCCACGCGATCCTCGAACCGGCCGAGCTGCCAGGTCCCCATGAACACACAGAAGGGGATGCTCAGCACGACGAAGAGGTTGATCCCCCACCAGCGGGGCGTCAGCAGGAACCGGTACACCCCTCCAAGGTACGGAACGCCCGGCTTGCCCCGGCCCCCGCCCCCCGCACGAGCCCGGCGATCTCGGCGAAGAGCAGGACCCGTACCCGGCATTCAGGACCCGGGACCCAGGAGCAGGACCCGCACGGCGGTGGCATGGCGTCACTGTTCAGGTTTCAAGGTGCGGCACTCAAGGTGCGGTCGCCCGGGTTCAGTTCCCGAGGCTCAGGTGCCTGGCGGCGAAGTCCAGCTCAAGCCGCACCTGCTTGATCCGCTCCTCCACCACCAGCGATCCGTGCCCGGCGTCATACCGGTACACCTCGTGGACCGCTCCACGGGCCATCAGCCGGTCCACGTAGTTCTCGACCTGGCGGATCGGACAGCGCGGATCGTTCACCCCGGCCGAGATATAGACGGGTGCCGTCACGGCGTCGACGTACGTCAGCGGAGACGAGGCCTCGAAGCGTTCCGGCACCTCGTCCGGCGTCCCGCCCATCAGGGTGCGGTCCATCGCCTTCAGGGCTTCCATCTCGTCGTGGTAGGCGGTCACGTAGTCCGCGACCGGCACCGCGGCCAGCCCCAGTGCCCAGGCGCCGGGCTGGGTCCCGAGACCGAGAAGGGTGAGATACCCGCCCCAGGAACCGCCCGCCAGCACCAGCCTCGCCGGGTCGGACAGGCCCGAGTCCACGGCCCACTCGCGGACCGCCGTGATGTCCTCCAGCTCGATCAGCCCGACCCGGTGCTTGAGGGCGTCCGTCCACTTCCGCCCGTATCCGGTGGAGCCCCGGTAGTTCACCCGGACCACCGCATAGCCGTGGTCCACCCAGGCCGCGGGCCCCGCCGCGAAGGCATCACTGTCGTGCCAGGTCGGCCCACCGTGTATCTCGAAGATCGTGGGGAACGGCCCCTCCCCGGCCGGCCGCTGCACCAGCGCGTGGATCCGCCCCCCAGGGCCGTCCACCCAGGCATCCTCCACACTCACGGACCCCGGCGCCCTCATCCCCGGCGGGTCCAGCACCTCACGGCCCGTCGTGGAACGCACCTTCGGCGGGTGCGCGGCGGACGACCACACATACTCCACCGTGCCGTCGGGCCGGGCCGTCGCACCGGAGACCGAGCCGGCGGGGGTGTCCACCCGCTCGAGCTCATGGGCCGCCGGGTCGAAGCGCCACAGCTCGCTGCGTGCCTCGAAGCTGTGGCCGATCAGCAGAGCGGACCCGTCCGGATACCACTCCGCGCTCACATCGCCGGGCAGGTCGATTGCCAGCTCCGTCTCCTCGCCCGAGGCGACGTCCCACAGCATCGGCTCCCAGCGCCCGCGCCGCTGGTGGCCGACCAGCAGCCTGGTGTCCCCATCCACAGGTGCGAAACCGAGCACCTCAAGTCCCAGCTCCTCGGTGCCGCCCCTGGTGTCGTCCAGCTCCGCAACCGTCACCCCGTCCAGCGTGACGACGCGCAGCGCCGGGTGCATGGCGTCACCGTGCTCCGTGTGCTCTATCGCGAGCAGCGCCCCGTCCCGCGAGAGATCACCGACGCCCGCCGACTCCCGGTGCCGGTAGATCTCGACGGGCTCAGCCCCGGACCGTACGACATGGATCGTCGTCCCGTCCTCGTCCGTCGAGCGCCCGACCACCGCCGTGCCGTCCCGCCCGAGCGCCAGCCCCGCCCCGTACGAGGCGTCGAGCCCCGGAGCCGCGGGTTCGTCGGCCCCGCCGTGAAAGGGCTGCCGCATCCACACTCCGAACTCGTCCCCGTCCCGGTCCGCGAACCACCAGATCCACGCACCGTCCGGGGTGAGCTCTCCTTCCGTCGTCCCGTTCGGCCGGTCCGTGACCTGACGCTGCTCACCGGTCGACCGGTCCCATGCGTACAGCTCGTACGTCCCCGTGGCATTGGACACGAACAGCGAGCGCTCCGGCGCGTCCTCGGCCCAGTCGGGCAGCGAGACCCGTGGCGCGCGGAACCGCTGCTCCCAGAGGGGCAAAGCCGATACGAGCGGGTCAGCGTGCTGGTCGGAGGGCGATGTGGACTCGGTGATCTCAGTCATGCCCTCCATTTTGCGCCGCACCCCCGCCGGACGCCCTCGGCCTGTGGATAACTTCAGGGAAACAGCCCCAGCACCTGGTCAAGAGACCAGGTCTGCCAGCTCATGCCGAACAGGGCGACCGCCGAGATCAGCGCCATCATCAGATTCTGCCCCTGCTCGGCCCAGTCGTGGATCATGAGTACGAGATAGATGAGATTGAGCAGCAGTCCCGCCACGAGGGCGATGGGCGTCAGCAAGCCGGATATGAGCCCGAGCCCGAGGGCCAGCTCGGCGTACACGACGATGTAGGCCATGAGCCGGGGCCGCGGCTTGACCACCGTGTCGAACCCCTTGCCGACAAACCCCCAGCGGTGCTTGTCCGCGACTCCTGCGGCCCAGGTGATCCCGCCGCCGGCGAACCACGTCTTCTTGTCCTTGTGGCGCCAGCTCTCCAGCCACCACAGGCCGAGGCCGATCCGGAGGACCGCGACCCATTCCGCTCCGGTGAGCCAGATCGTCTGCATTCGGCAGCCTCCTCGACCTCTATCAATCTGACAGATCGTCAGTTCAGCTCAGCGCGACGGATCGCGCAAGGGTCCCGGCGCGCTTCGTCGCGCCCTTGCGGCCCACCGAGCGCTCCCCGTAACCTGAATCTGATGGACCGTCAGATTACTTGGCCGGCAGGGGGTAGGGGACGTGACCACCGATGAGAACGCAGCCATGAGCGCCACCGTGGACGTGCCCAGGGTCATCAGCGTGGATGATCACGTCATCGAGCCCGCGCACCTCTTCGAGACCTGGCTCCCGGGCAAGTACCGAGACAGGGGACCGAAGCCCTTCACGGCCGGCATCGGGGAACTCGAGTACATCGGCGGCAAGTATCGCTTCACCACGGACCCGGACGGACAGCTCACGGACTGGTGGGAGTACGAGGGCGAGCTCTTCCCGTACAAGCGGATCATCGCCGCCGTCGGCTTCTCACGCGACGAGATGACGCTCGACGGCATCACACGGGAGCAGATGCGCCGTGGCTGCTGGGACCCGAAAGCCCGGCTGGAGGACATGGATCTCAACCATGTGGAGGCGTCCCTCTGCTTCCCCACCTTCCCGCGCTTCTGCGGCCAGACCTTCGCCGAGGCCAAGGACAAGGAGGTCGGGCTCGCCTGCGTCAGGGCTTACAACGACTGGATGGTCGAGGAGTGGTGCGGCGACAGTCGCGGCAGGCTGATCCCGCTCTGCCTGATCCCCCTGTGGGACATCGACCTCGCCGTCGCCGAGATCAGGCGCAACGCCGCCCGCGGGGTGCGCGCGGTCACCTTCAGCGAGATCCCGACCCACCTGGGCCTGCCCTCGATCCACTCCGGCTACTGGGATCCGTTCTTCGCGGCCTGCGAGGAGACCGGCACGGTGGTGAACATGCACATCGGCTCGTCCTCCCAGATGCCCGCGGCCTCCCCGGACGCGCCCCCGGCCGTGCAGGCGTCGCTGAGCTTCAACAACGCCATGGCGTCGATGATGGACTTCCTCTTCTCGGGTGTCCTCGTGAAGTTCCCGCGCCTGAAACTCGCCTACAGCGAGGGTCAGATGGGCTGGATCCCGTACGCCCTCGAGCGCGCCGACGACGTGTGGGAGGAGCACCGCGCCTGGGGCGGGGTCAAGGACCTGATCCCGGAACCGCCGTCCACGTACTACTACCGTCAGATCTTCTGCTGCTTCTTCCGTGACAAGCACGGCATCGAAGCCATCGAGACGGTCGGCGTGGACAACGCCACCTTCGAGACCGACTACCCCCACGTGGACTCGACATGGCCCCACACCAGGCAAGTGGCAGCCGAGCATGTCGCGGGCCTCTCCACGGACGTCGCGTACAAGATCCTGCGGGGTAACGCCATCCGGATGCTGGAACTCCCCTTCGACGCCGGCCCGGGGTCGAAAGGCTAGAAGGGGGCGCCGCGTTGAGGGTGACGCTGGAGATGCCCGGCCCTTGGGCACAGGACCGTTCTGAGTGTCACCGTCGACGCTGTTGTGCAGCCAGCGGCGTCAACCGGACGATGCGCGGACGTCCCTTTCGGGAGCCTCGCACGGCATGGCTTCGCTCGCACGGCATGGCTCCGATCGAATCGGCGGCCAGGATCACGGCGTTCCGCCGCGCTTGTACCCTTCCCACAGCCGGCCGCCGGCTCGCTCCAGCACCTCATCCACCACGCCGATGAGTTGCTCCGTCTGCCCTTCCAGCGCCAGCCGGGCACCGTCGTGCAGCCGCTTGGTGAGCCCCGGCGCCGCGTGCTCCAGTCGGCGGGCCAGCCACTTCCCACCCCCGTTCCAGGACCCGGCCAGGGCCAGGGCCAACTCCCCAGTGCGGCGTACCAGTTCCATACCCACAAAGAGCCGCTCACCCGGGTCGGCGCACGCGGCGAGATCGTCGAGGAGGTCGGTGATCGCGTAGCGGCGGTCTTCGATCTCCTCAGCCGCCATGGGCGGGGGCCCTGCGGCAGCCAGCTTCCGGGACTCGGCAGCCAACCGCGCACCGACCCCGTCCCCGTCGAACAGCAGCACCCCGTCGGCACACATCCACGCCAGCGGTGACCGGCGCACGCGTACCTCCCGCTCGACGAACCGGTGCCAGCTCTCCTCGGAATGGACGAACAGCTCCACCGGCCACCCATGCGCCCGAAAGCTCGTCCGGTACGGTGCCGGGGCCCCGTGCAGGAGGACCACGATGTCGAGGTCGGACATCTCGGTACGGCGGTCCGTCACCACACTCCCGCCCAGAAACGCCGCCCTGGCGTCGGGGTGACGTTCCCGTACGACGGCGAGTGCGGCATCGATGGCATCCATGCGACGAGTATCCGCATCCGATCATCCGCCGCGACCCGTGAGTAGGATCTTCATGCAGTCACAGATCCTCGACGAGGAGCTCTCTCATGGCCATCATCCACGACACCACCATGTCGCCCACCAAGCTGGAACTGCTCTCCGGCTGGCTTCCGAAGCAGAGTTGGTATGTGGGCCACACGGACACTCCGGACCTGGTCAGGGCCGGCGGATTCCGCCTGGATGATCCAGAGGGCGCGGTAGGAATCGAGTTCATGATCGTCGTGGATGCCGCACCGAAGGGCCCGGTGGCGTACCTCGTGCCCATGAGCTACCGCGGCGCAGCGCTTGAGGGCGTCCCCGGCGAGGCGCTGATCGGCACCTCCGAGCATGGTGTGCTCGGGACCCGGTGGATCTACGACGGCGTCCACGACCCGGTGGTGAAGGAGCAGTTGAGCGCTCTCCTTCGCGGCGAGTCCGTGCCGCAGCACCAGAGTGAGAGTGACACCCCTGACCCGACCGTCACCGTTCACGGGACGGGCTCTGACACCGGGTTGGACCTCCACATCAACCGCGTCCTGCGGCCTTCGGAGGCCGCGCAGATCGCGGCCGTACACCTCATCGCAGGGTGGACCTGGCCGAACGGAACGTCTGCACGGGGTGTCTTCGCGGTTGCGGAGCCCCGCTGACGATCGCTGGGTTCCCAGGAGACGCCACGTAGGGGGCCGCAGTCACACCCATGAGGGCTTCGAGGCACCACGAAACTGGTTTCGCGGTACTTGCTGGACAGTCCGGAAGCGTCATCAGCGTGATCGCGATCCGCGGGCTGCCGATTCCCCGATCCCAGCTGCCGCCCTTGCACCGCTCGCGTAGTCAGGTGGCTGTCGGGCGGCGACGCTGGGGAACCGTACGGTTACGTGCCCTGCCGCCGGTGCGTGCCTGTGTTCGCACAGTCACCCAAGGTTCACTCAGTGCCCTGAACCACGCCGTCACACGTTCCGGCACGGCCATGACGCGGCCAAGAGCTCGGTATCGAGCTGAAGCCGCACGCGAGCACTTCCCTAGGGGAAGGGCTGGCATACGGTCTCGGCTGGACGACGGTGAACGGGGGAGGGGAATCGAGACCGTCGGGGTCACCGCAGGACCGAAGGGTGTGCGGCTCGCGGCGAATGTTCGAAACCCCGTACTCGTGGGAGCTAGGCCGCCGTGGATTGTGCGGCACGCATGCCTGAGCCGAGCCCTTGTGCATCCTCGACTGGGAGGGTTTCGTCGTTCCCGAAGTCCGGGGCCTGGAAGGGGTCTGTCGCCGGAGTTGGCGGTGCTGCGGTGGCGCAGCGAGGTTGCCCCTCCGGGGCGGAGAACAGCGACGTCGGTTCGATGAGGAGTCTCTCTTTCGTTACAGGCCCCTGAAGGGGCCTGGCGTGCCGTGACCGGGCACAGCGGTCCTACAGCTTGGTCATCTTGGCGTACGGGCTCAAGATCCGCATTTGCGCCGAGCTGAAATCGACGAGCGCCGCGATTCCATCCTCGACGCCGATCACCCGGCCGAGGCCATACACGTCGTGTGTGACCTGGTCACCCACGGTGAAGTGTTTAGGGGCCGCCACGACGGGGGCCTTGAACGGACTGGTAGGCAAATGACGCTTCGGTGGCACAGGCTTTGTCATCGCCTCATTATGTACCTACGAACCGCACTGGTGGCTGACTCTCGGCGGCCGGATTAGCTGATCTTCGCACCCCGCTCCTGCGCGAGCTGAGCCTGCCGACCGGCCGGCAGAGGGTCCGGTACGGGGGTTCGGACTCATAGGAGGCCGAATCGCCCGTACCCTTCATGGTGTCCACGGCGTCACATAGCGGGCGCCAAACCCTGGAGGCAATACCTCGTGCTGATTGCTCAGCGTCCCTCGTTGACCGAAGAGGTCGTCGACGAGTTCCGCTCCCGGTTCGTGATCGAGCCGCTGGAGCCGGGCTTCGGTTACACCCTCGGCAACTCGCTCCGCCGTACGCTCCTGTCCTCGATTCCGGGTGCGGCGGTCACGTCCATCCGTATCGACGGTGTCCTGCACGAGTTCACCACCGTGCCGGGCGTCAAGGACGACGTCACCGATCTCATCCTGAACATCAAGCAGCTGGTCGTCTCCTCGGAGCACGACGAGCCGGTCGTGATGTACCTGCGCAAGCAGGGTCCGGGTCTGGTCACCGC
>NZ_JBHWIW010000055.1:0-49346 GCF_042731955.1 Streptomyces sp. NPDC059828
GGGCACCGTTCCGGTGGAACGGTGCCCCTCGCCGCGTATCCGGGTCCGGGGTCCGGTCCGCCTACGTGTACGGCCCGAGGTCCCGCACCACCGAGAAGCCGAGCCCGTACGCGCTCATCCCGCGCCCGAACGCGCCGATGTGCACGCCGTTCTCCGACGACCCGGCCAGCACCCAGCCGAACTCCGACTCGCGGTAGTGGAAGGGCATCGGCACCCCGTCCACAGGCAGCGACAGCTCCGACCAGGCCGGACCCGCCAGGTCGTCCGCCAGCTCGAACGCCGTCTCGGTCTGCTGGCTGAGCCAGTCGTCCCGCAGGACGTGGTCCAACTGCCCGGGCCAGGTGTAGGCCAACAGCCCCGAGCCGGCCAGCCATGCTGCGGACGACACCGTGGTGGCGTCCAGGACGCCCGTGCCGTCGCCGGTGCGCCGCACCGGGCTCGCGGCGACCGTCACGACCACAGCGAAGCGTTCCTTCTCGGCGGTGGTGGCGTCGGACTTTATCGTCGGCTCGTCGCCATGGCCCATGGACCCGTGCTGCACCGTCCCGTCGGCGGCTGCGCCGACCTGGATCAGCCAGCGCGGCCCGCTGAAGGCCTCGTCCAGTCCGTACCACGGGAACGGTGCGCGCAGATAGCCGTCGACCGTGCGCCGGGCCGCGGGCACCTCCTCAGCGGTGGATGCACCGGGCGTGCTCTGCGCCGCCCCTACCCGACTCGTCGTCTCCATCTATCCGGCCGCCTCCTCGTTCACCAGGGTCCGGAGTGGCCCGCCCCCCTCGGGCGTCCTCGTTTCCCGGACAGATGGAGGATAGCCACCCCGCACCGGCTCGCCGGGATTGATGGCACTGGTCCGTGTTTCAGGAACCAGTGCCGTCCGCCCGAAAGGCGCGGCTCGAGGCGTCCGGCGCATGGGGTCTCCCCATTCAGGCGCGTGGACTGACGGGGGTTCTCGCACCGCCCGGGATGACTCAGGTGGCGTCCGCGTCGAACGGCGGGCGCTCGCCCGTGTCGACCGTTTCGCGCTTCCTGAGCCGGTCACCTGTGCCCGGCGAGCCGTTCACGGCGGCCGGGGTGGAAGCGCTGGGCTCCTTGCCGTTCACCGCGTCGGCGACATCGTTCAGATCCTGCCGGAAATCGAAGCTGCTGCGGATTTCCTTGAGGTCGTCGTTCTCGAGCTGCTTGCGGAGGTACGCCTTCGGGTTGAGGTCCTCGAAGTCGAAGTCCTTGAACTCCGGGCCGAGTTCCCGACGGATGTCGTGCTTGGCGTTGTCGGAGAACTCCCGGACCTTGCGGATGAATCGCGAGACGTCCTGGACGACCTTCGGCAGCTTGTCCGGGCCGAAGACGAGCACGGCGAGGACCACGAGCGTGACGAGCTCGAGTGGGCCTATGTCATTGAACACCTGCTGCTCCTTGTGTTCGCGTTCTCCGTGTCCCGCCTGACCACCACACATGCGGCCGGGTCCACGGTACCCGGCAAATCTGTCGGGGCGGTACCTCCGAGGTGTCCGTTACGTACCGCTGGACGAACCGAGGGTCAGCGTCCTCGTCTGCTCCTTGCCGCCGCGCAGCACGGTGAGCTCCAGCGCGTCGCCCGGCCGGTGGGCCCGGATCTTGACGATGAGCTCCTCGCCGTTGTGCACCCGCTGGCCGTCCACCTTGGTGATCACATCCCCGGGGCGGACACCGGCCTTGGCGGCGGGGCCACCGGGGGTGACGGACGGGGTGTCGCCCTTGCCCTTGTCGCCGATCCGGGCGCCGTCGCCCGTGTACTGCATGTCGAGGCTGACACCGATCACGGGGTGGGTGGCCTTGCCCTTGTTGATGAGCTCTTCGGCGACCCGCTTGCCCTGGTTGATGGGGATGGCGAAACCCAGGCCGATGGAGCCGGCCTGGCCCCCCTCGCCCTCGGAACCGGTACCGCTGCCGGCCGCCCTGATGGCGCTGTTGATGCCGATCACCCGGGCCTTGGTGTCCACGAGCGGCCCGCCGGAGTTGCCGGGGTTGATGGGGGCGTCCGTCTGGAGCGCGTCGACATAGCTGACGTCGCTGCCGTCGCCCTTCTCACCCCCTGCGGTGATGGGGCGCTCCTTGGCGCTGATGATTCCGGCCGTGACGGTGTTCTGGAGGTCGAAGGGGGCGCCGATGGCCACGACCGGATCGCCGACCCGGACACTGTCGGAGTTGCCGAGGGGCAGCGGCTTGAGGCCGGACACCCCGCTGACCTTCACGACCGCGAGGTCATAACCGCTGTCCTTGCCGATCAGCTTGGCCTCGGCCGTCTCGCCGCCGCTGAAAGTGACGCTGATCTTGCCCGAGCTGCCGGCCGGGGCGACGACGTGGTTGTTGGTGAGGATGTGGCCCTGAGTGTCGAGCACGAAGCCCGTGCCGGTGCCCTGCTCGCTGCTTCCGGACACATGCAGCGTGACGACCCCGGGGAGGGCACTGGCCGCGATGCCCGCGACGCTGTCGGGGGCCCGTCCGGAGTTTTCGGCGGCGGCCTGAGGCAGCTCCAGTGCCGTGATGCCGCCCCCGTTGCGCTCCAGGTAGGCGCCGACGGCTCCCCCGGCGATCCCGGTGACCAGCCCGAACGCAAGCAGCACGGCGATTCCGGCGCCCCTGCGTGGCTTCTTCTTCGGGGGCTCACCGGTCTGGCTCAGTGTGGCCGTGCCGGGCGCGCTCCAGGGGTCGTACTGCCCCCACTGCGGCGGCTGTGCGGCGGCGGGCGCGGGCACCGGAGCGGGCGCAGGCGCGGGCGGCGCGGGCGGGGCATATCCGTCGGCTGCAGGTGGCTGCGGGGGTACGGCGGTGCCGTGCGCCGGGGTGCCGGGCGGTCGCTGGACCGGCGGGGCAGGAGCCCAGGGCCCGGGGCCACCGTAGGGAGGAGTGCGGTACTCGTCGGGCTCGTGCAGCGGGTGCACGCCGGTGGCCTGGGCCGGGATGGTGGGGGCCGGGGCATCGAGACCGGGGCCGTCGGCACCCGGGGCGACTGAGCCGGAGGTGTCTGGGCCCGAAGTGTCTGGGCCCAGGGCCTCGGCGGGCTCACCCGCCCTGGGAGCGGGCACCGTGGGCGCCTCGGCGGTCAGGGGCGCGGGACCTGGCGCCGCGAGGGTGTACTCGGCCTGATCGTCCACGGGAAGCGCGTCAGCAGGGGCCGGAACCGTATCCAGCAGGCCGGGCTCCGGGGTGGCATCACCGGGTCGGCTCCACCACTTCGGCTTCGGACCCGTCTGCTTCCCGTGCTCCATGCTCTTCCCCGCAACCGCTCGTCCTTGCGCCCCGCCGGGCACCCCACCCTGGATTCAACCAGGTTTGCGGATGGCGTCACACAGTGCGGGCGGCCCGGAGACCGGGTGGGAGCTGCCCGGGGAGGGCGTCAGCGGCTGCGGGGCGCGACGAGCCGGGTGGGATGCGGGGAGGCGGACGATGCCGGCCCGCGGGCGTCCGCGAGCTGGTAGACGGAGTCCACGGGTCGTATGAGTGCCGGTGGCGTGGGGCTGAACAAGTGCGAGGGCACAAGGGGCTGGGACAGGGGCCGCACCGGCGCCAGGGACGCTGAGCCCGCACCGGTCGCCTGCTGCGCCGCGCCGCCGCCGCGGCGCCGTCCGTCCGTGCCCGACACCTGGGCGGGTGTCACGCTCCGCTGCGGGGTGACGTTGTTCCCCCGGCCGTCTCCGCGGGCCGTGCCATCGCCGGAAGGGCCCATCGGCAGTGTCCCGCCCAGCGCGATCGCCGCGAACGACACCGCGCTGGCCGCCGTCAGCGCGAACCTCCGGCCACGCCACACCGACCGCTCGGCTTCCTGCCGCCCCACGTCGTGGATCCGGAAGCCGGAGTCGGAACGGGAGCGGGAGCCATGGCCCGGTGCGTACCCGAAGCTCTCCGGGGTCATGCCGAAGACGCCCTCGGGGAGGCGCCCTCCGCCGAAGGTTCCACCATGGTCGTTGTCATCGGCGGGCTGCCCTCCGGGCGGCCCGCCCGGCAAGCCCTGCAGGCGGGCGAGGAACCCTTCGGACGGCGGCGGAGGTGCGGTCGCCGCGAACACGCTCTTGAGGCGGCGCTGCGCATCGGCCTCGGCCTTGCACTTGGGACATGTCGCCAGATGCGCGAGCACCCGGTCACGCGTGTCATGTTTCAGCTCGCCGTCGATCAGAGCGGCGAGCCGGTCCCCCAGATGCTGCTCCGCGGGGGACGGACCGATGCCGCTCACTGCGAACCGACCTCCCCAGCCGCTGTCGCCGCGGCCGCCACTCCCGCGGGGGTGCGCTGCTCGGCCCGGGCCTCCGGGGAGCGGTGCTGGAGCGCCTTGCGCAGATGGGAGCGCCCGCGGTGGATACGGCTGCGGACGGTGCCCAGCTTGACGCCGAGCGTGGCCGCGATCTCCTCGTACGAGAGTCCCTCGATGTCGCACAGCACCACGGCCGCGCGGAACTCCGGCGCGAGGGTGTCCAGCGCCTGCTGCACATCGGCGTCGAAGTGGGTGTCGTGGAAGACCTGCTGTGGGGACGGCTCCCGGCTGGGCAGCCGCTCGGCCGCATCGTCGCCGAGCGCGTCGAAGCGGATCCGCTGCTTGCGGCGGACCATGTCCAGGAAGAGATTCGTCGTGATGCGGTGCAGCCAGCCCTCGAACGTCCCGGGCGTGTACGTGGACAGGGAACGGAAGACCCGGACGAAGACCTCCTGGGTGAGGTCCTCCGCGTCATGCTGGTTTCCGGTCAGACGGTAGGCGAGGCGGTAGACGCGGCCGCTGTGCGTACTGACGATGTCCTCCCAGGTGGGAGGGGTCCACGCGGTCGATTCCGCCATCGGTGCGAACGTCGCGGTGGGTACGGAGTCGGCCTGGCCGGAGCGGGCGTCGTCAGCGGTGTTGATCACGGATTTCGGCTCACCCGCCGACCGGAGCAGCCGCCGCAGCAACCCTTTCCGATCCACAGGCGCAGCCGCACCTCCCCTGTCGGCTCTGGTGGTGTCCAGTGGAGCCCCTACCATAGCCACCTCGCCCGTTAGCTCCGGATAAGAATCTTTACGCGAATTTGAGAACGGTGGGTGGTCGCCCGCGCGTTCCTTCCGCCTCTCCACGCCTCGCCTGTGCCCCTACATAACGCCCGGTCCCATCTGCGGGTTCCCGGGCATAGCGGATACAGTCACCGTTGCGCCAACTACGGGAACAGGAGAGGGCCATTACCGCCAACCGGCAGACGAGCTGGGCGTTCGCCGACGCCTTTGTCGCCGAGGACGAAGCGCTGCGCTGGGCCCGTGAGCGGGCCCGGGACGTGGAGCTGCCCTCGGTGTCTCCAGGTACCGGCGCCGCCCTGCGACTGCTGGCCGCGACGGCCGACGCCAAGGCGGTGGCCGAGATCGGCACGGGTACGGGTGTCTCCGGGATCTACCTCCTGCAGGGCATGCGGCCCGACGGCGTACTGACCACCGTGGACCCGGTACCGGAGCGGCAGCAGTTCGCCCGGGAGGCGTTCCGCGCCGCGGGCTTCGCCGGCAACCGGGCGCGCTTCATCCCCGGACGTGCGCTGGATGTGCTGCCCCGGCTCGCCGACGGCGGATACGACCTCGTCTTCTGCGACGGCGACCGGCTGGAGCTGCTGGACTACCTAGCTGAATCGTTGCGCCTGCTGCGACCTGGGGGTCTTGTGTGCTTCGAAGGGGCTTTCGCCGATGGCCGCACGGTCGACGCAGCGGCACAGCCGATCGATGTGCTGCGGATGCGGGAGCTGCTGAGGACGGTCAGGGAGAGCCAGGAACTACTGCCGTCGCTACTGCCAGTGGGTGACGGACTGCTGTGCGCGGTACGGCGCGGGTAGCAGCGCCCGGCGCGGTGGCCGCGCACCGAGGCCGGTCATGGCAATGCCCCGGCACGGTCGGACCGTGCCGGGGCATTGCGTGAACACAGAAGGGTGCGGGCGCTTCCGCGTCAGCCGACGACCTTCTTGAGGGCGTCACCAAGGGCGTCTGCCTCGTCCGGGGTCAGCTCGACCACGAGCCGACCGCCGCCTTCGAGCGGAACGCGCATGACGATGCCCCGCCCCTCCTTGGTCACCTCGAGCGGGCCGTCGCCCGTCCGCGGCTTCATGGCCGCCATGCTCGTTCCCCTTCCTGAAACCAGCTCATCGTCACCGACGGCCCCCTGGGTGGGCACACGTCACCGGCATCGAACACATTGCTTCCCGGCCATTATCCCGCATGGCGGGACCCGATGACCAACATCGGTCTGCATCGCTTGCGCAACGCGCTTTCGCAAAACCACCCAATTCGGGGATCCGCCTGCGATACTTCGCCACCGCGCCGTCACCGGAGGCACATTTTCTCCGGCGCTCCCTTTGACGCAGGTCACATACCGGTGCGTATGTCCGGCCCGGACGATCTCCGCCATGCTGGGCTCGACACGACCCACACGACGACAACACCGAGCCGAAACCCAGCCGCGAAGGGGACACGACCATGGCCGACACCGTGCTGTACGAGGTGCACGACGGACTCGCCACCATCACGATCAACCGGCCCGAGGCCATGAACGCGATGAACGTCGAGGCCAAGGAGGCACTCCGGGACAGCCTGCGCGCCGCGGCCGATGACACCGCCGTCCGGGCGGTGCTGCTGACCGCCACCGGCAAGGCCTTCTGTGTGGGCCAGGACCTCAAGGAGCACGTCACGCTGCTGATGTCCGACAAGCAGTCGGGCACCCGCCACACCATGAGCACGGTGCGTGAGCACTACAACCCCATCGTGCGGGCGCTCACCGAGATGCCGAAGCCGGTGGTCGCCGGGGTGAACGGGGTCGCTGCCGGAGCGGGCTTCGGTTTCGCGCTGGCCGCGGACTACCGGGTCGTCGCCGACTCGGCGAAGTTCACCACCGCCTTCGCCGGGGTCGCGCTCACCGCCGACTCGGGGGTCTCCTGGACCCTGCCCCGCCTGATCGGCGCGAGCCGCGCGGCCGACCTGCTGCTCTTCCCTCGGTCGATCTCGGCGCAGGAAGCCTACGACCTGGGCATCGCGAACCGTCTCGTCCCCGCGGACCAGCTCGCGGCCGAGGCCGCGTCGGTCGCCCAGGCACTGGCAGAGGGCCCGACGCTCGCGTACGCGGCCATCAAGGAGTCCCTGGCGTTCGGCGCCTCGCACTCGCTGGCCGAGACGCTGGAGAAGGAAGACGAGGTCCAGAGCCGGGCGGGGGCCTCGGAGGACCACGGGATCGCGGTGCAGGCGTTCCTGAACAAGGAGAAGCCGAAGTACCTGGGCCGCTGAGGACCCCCGGCGGGTGCGGGGGTGGCTCTTGGACACGCCCCGCACCGGCCGGCTACGCCCCTCTCGCGGCGCAGTCGGCCAGGTGGTCGTCGACCAGCCCACAGGCCTGCATCAGGGCGTACGCGGTGGTGGGGCCGACGAAACGGAGCCCGCGCTTCTTGAGGTCCTTGGAGAGGGCCTTGGACTCGTCCGTGACGGCCGGTACATCCGCCAGGGTTCGCGGCGCCGACCGGGTCGCGGGGTCGGGGGCGAACGACCAGATCAGCGTGTCCAGCTCGCCTGGGGCCCATTCCGCCAGGACCCGCGCATTGGCGAGGGTCGCCTCGACCTTGGCGCGGTTGCGGATGATCCCGGGGTCGGCGAGCAGCCGGTCCCGGTCGGCTGCGGTGAAGGCCGCGACCGAGGCGACACGGAAGCCGTCGAAGGCCAGACGGAAGGTCTCCCGGCGGCGCAGAATCGTGATCCACGAGAGCCCGGACTGGAACGCCTCCAGGCAGAGCCGCTCGAACAGGGCGTCGTCCCCGTGGACCGGGCGGCCCCATTCCTCGTCGTGGTACGCGACATAGTCCGGGGTCGACAGGCCCCAGGGGCAGCGCAGCCGCCCGTCGGGGCCCGCGATCGCGCCTCCGCTCATCCGTCCTGCTCCCCGCCCGGCCCGGGCTGCGGGCGCTTGTCCCACATGCCGCCCTCCTGCTGCCGGCCGGCCAGCGCGGACTCCAGCTCGGAGATCCGCGCGTCGCGCTCGGCGAGCTCGGCTCCCAGGCGGTCGAGCACGTCGTCGACATCGGCCATCCGGTACCCCCGGGGCGCCAGGGGCAGTCGCAGCGCCTCGATGTCGGCGGGTCCCACGGGACGTGTCACCGGCAGCGGGTCCACGAGCTGCTCGGGCGCCGCTTCCGGAAGGACCTCGTTCCCCCCGCCGCCGACCATCGCGAGCGTGACCGCGGCGACGACCACGACCATCGCGATCAGCAAGAACCAGAACACAGCGCGCCTCTCCCCGGAGCAGGAAACCGTCTGCTGCCGATCGTGCCATGCGCCACCGACAGTTAAGGTCGCAGGCGACGGAACGCGGGGAGGAAAGAGGAGGAAACACGGGATGCGCAGCGGAAATCTGCGGCTGGGCCGGCGCGAATTCGGTGCGCGTGAACCGGTGATCATGGCGATCGTGAACCGGACCCCGGACTCCTTCTACGACCAGGGCGCCACGTTCCGGGACGAGCCGGCGCTCGCCCGCGTCGAGCAGGCGGTGTCGGAGGGCGCCGCCATCGTCGACATCGGAGGCGTCAAGGCCGGTCCCGGCGAGGAGGTGTCGGCCGAGGAGGAGGCCCGCCGCACGGTCGGCTTCGTCGCCGAGGTCCGCCGTCGCTTCCCCGATGTGGTGATCAGCGTGGACACCTGGCGGCACGATGTGGGTGCCGCGGTCTGCGAGGCGGGCGCTGACCTGCTCAACGACGCCTGGGGCGGGGTGGACCCGAAGCTGGCCGAGGTGGCCGCCCGCTATGACGTGGGTCTGGTCTGCACGCACGCCGGAGGGGCCGAGCCGAGGACCCGGCCGCACCGGATCGCGTACGACGATGTGATGGCGGACATCCTGCGGGTGACGACGGGTCTCGCGGAACGGGCAGCGGGGCTCGGGGTGCGCAGGGACGCCATCCTCATCGACCCCGGCCACGACTTCGGGAAGAACACCCGGCATTCGCTGGAGGCGACCCGGCGCCTCGGTGAGATGGCCGGGACGGGCTGGCCGGTGCTGGTGTCGCTGTCCAACAAGGACTTCGTGGGCGAGACCCTCGACCGCCCGGTCAAGGAGCGACTGATCGGCACCCTCGCGACCACGGCCGTCTCGGCGTGGCTGGGCGCTCAGGTCTACCGCGTCCATGAGGTGGCGGAGACCCGCCAGGTGCTGGACATGGTCGCCTCCATCGCCGGGCACCGGCCACCGGCCGTGGCCCGCCGCGGGCTGGCCTGAGCCGGCGGGCAGCACCCGGCTGCCGCGGCCGGAGGGCGCGGCAGCCGGGCAGGCTCGCGCCTCAGCCTCGTACCGCGTGCCGCGTCATGGTGCCCGTCAGGCCTCGTACCCCTCGAAGGGCGCCGGGACGGGCGGGCCCGTCTCCTTGGTGACCAGCGCGACCGCCTCGTCCACGTCATCCGTGACATGGAACAGCAGCAGATCGTGCTCGGACGCCTTGCCCTGCGCGACCACGGTGTCCCGCAGCCAGTCGACCAGCCCGTTCCAGTAGGCCGAGCCGAAGAGCACGATCGGGAAACGGGTCACCTTTCCGGTCTGGACGAGGGTGAGGGCCTCGAACAGCTCGTCCAGGGTGCCGAGGCCACCGGGCAGCACGACGAACCCCTGTGCGTACTTCACGAACATCGTCTTGCGGACGAAGAAGTAGCGGAAGTTCACCCCGATGTCGACATGCGGGTTGAGGCCCTGCTCGAAGGGCAGCTCGATACCGAGGCCGACGGAGACCCCGCGGGCCTCCCTCGCACCCTTGTTCGCGGCCTCCATCGCCCCCGGGCCGCCACCGGTGATCACCGCGAAGCCGGCGTCGACGAGCGCCCTGCCGATACGGACTCCCGCCTCGTACTCGGGGCTGCCGGCGGCGGTCCGAGCCGAGCCGAAGACACTGATCGCGCTCGGCAGTTCGGCGAGGGCACCGAAGCCCTCCACGAACTCCGACTGGATGCGCATGACCCGCCAGGGGTCGGTGTGCACCCACTCGGAGTCACCCTCGGTGTCCAGCAGACGCTGGTCCGTGGTGCCGGGCTGGATCTGGTCCCTGCGGCGCAGTACCGGCCCGGTCCGCTGCTCCTCCGGTCGCCCTGCTTCCTCGGGATTGCCCATGACCTGCTCCCTCCGCTGCATGCTCGTTCCTGGTCAGCGTAGGTCCACGGAGGTGGACAAGAGCGAAATTCCACAGGTCGGACAGGGAGATCCACAGAAGCCGGGGTTCAGGCGGTGAGCCAGCTCCGCAGCCGCTCCTCGCAGTGCGTGATCCTTTCCGTGGCCACATGCTCGTCCCGCTTGTGGGCGAGGAGCGCGTCTCCCGGCCCGTAGTTCACCGCGGGTACGCCCAGCGCACTGAACCGCGACACGTCCGTCCAGCCGAACTTGGGCTGGGCCGTGCCGCCCACGGCCGTCATGAACGCGACGGCCGCCGGGTGCGAGAGCCCCGGCAGCGCACCGCCGGTGTGATCGTCGACGACGAACTCGGCGACACCGCAGTCCGCGAAGACCTCGCGCACATGGGCCTCCGCCTCCGCCATGCCTCGGTCCGGGGCGTAGCGGTAGTTGACCACCACGGTGCACGCGTCGGGGATGACGTTGGTCGCGACACCACCCTCGATGCCCACGGCGTTGAGGCCCTCGCGGTATTCGAGTCCGTCGATCACCGGGCGCCGCGGCTCGTATGCGGCGAGCCGGGCGAGCACGGGCCCCGCCGCGTGGATCGCGTTGGCGCCCATCCAGCTGCGCGCGGAGTGCGCGCGCTCTCCGGTCAGCCGCAGATGGACCCGCAGCGTCCCCTGGCAACCGCCCTCGACCTGGGCGTCGGACGGCTCCAGCAGGACGGCGAAGTCGCCCTCGAGCCAGTCGGGGTGCGCCTCGGCCACACGCCCGAGTCCGTTGAGGTGTGCGGCGACCTCCTCGTTGTCGTAGAAGACGAAGGTGAGGTCGCGGTTGGGTGCGGGCACGGTCGCGGCGATCCGCAGCTGCACGGCCACGCCCGACTTCATGTCCGATGTGCCGCAGCCCCAGAGCACACCGTTCTCGTCCAGCCGGGAGGGGACGTTGTCGGCGATCGGCACGGTGTCGATATGTCCGGCGAGCACGACCCGCTCGGCCCGGCCCAGCCGCGTACGCGCCACGACGTTGTTGCCGTGCCGGTCGACGGTGAGGTGCGGCAGCGGGCGCAGTGCCTCCTCGATCGCGTCGGCGAGGGGCTTCTCGTTCCCGCTGACCGAGGGGAAGTCGACGAGGCGGGCGGTCAGTGCCGGGCCGTCCAGGCTGAGATCAAGCGCGGTTTCGGGCATGCCCCGACCCTAACGTTGCCCTCGTCCCCGTTCCTGGAGGGGCATGCGGCCCGGGCCGGTACCGTGGGCGCGTGACCGAGATCGCCTCGACCGCCTCCCCCGTCCGGCGTGGCCGCCTGGTGCGCGTCGCCGCCGCGTTCGCCGTGCTGCTGGCGCTCGTCGCGTATGTGGTCATGCAGTACGTGAGCAAGGGCACGGGCGCACCGGGATGCGTGGTGCGTTCCGCCGGCGGCCCCGACTCGGAGACCTCCTTCGAGCTGACCCCGGAGATGGCCGCGAACGCCGCCACGATCTCCGCCGTCGGCACCACCCGCGGGATGCCGGAGCGCGCGGTGACCATCGCCCTGGCGACGGCCCTCCAGGAGTCCACGCTGCTCAACATCAGCTATGGCGACCGGGACTCGCTCGGGCTGTTCCAGCAGCGGCCGTCGATGGGCTGGGGAACCCCGCGGCAGATCCTCGACCCGGTCTACTCCGCCGGGAAGTTCTACGAGCACCTCGACGAGGTGCCGGACTATGCGAAGCTCCCCCTGACCGATGCCGCCCAGCAGGTCCAGCGCAGCGGGTACCCCCAGGCGTACGCCAAGCACGAGCCGGATGCCGCGCTGCTGGCGGCGGCCCTCACCGGACGCGCCTCGGCCGCGCTGACCTGCACCACGGGGCAGCAGCCGGGGGCCGGTGACCCGGCGAAGGTACGCGTCGCGCTGACCCGGGCCTTCGGCAACGGTGTGCTGCCCCCGGCCACGGGTTCGGGCCGCGCCGCTGCCCCGCACGCGAAAGGGGCCGGGGCGGGGGGCGAGCTGAGGGTGCCGGTCACCAGGGCGGCGGGCGGGGACTCCGAGTCGGCGAAGGCGCGGCGGGGCTGGGAGCTGGCGCACTGGGCGGTGGCCCAGGCGGACGAGCTGCGCATCGCGGAGATCTCCTACGGGGACCGGGTCTGGAGCGCGGACGAGGCGTACGACGGCTGGCAGCAGGTGGGGCAGGGCCCGGGCGGCACCGGCGAGGTCAGGATCCGGGTCGGCCGGTAGCCCTGACGGTCCCGGGGACGGTCCGGGCGGCCGGACCGCCCGGCAGGACTGAACACGGCCGGACAGGCCGGTCAGGACGCGAGGCGGACAGTCCGGATGGGCCGGACAGGCCTGCACGCGTGGTCGGGCACACGTCCGGGGCATCGCCCGGAAGTGGTCACCCCTGCCGTGCCGGGTGGCCCTCCTGGGACTCGTTCGGCGACGTTCGACGCAACCCGCCGCTTCCCTTGTCACGACAGGGAAGTGACGGTTCAGCGGACTGTCGGAACGGGCGTTGTTCGCCCGTTTTTGTCCACAGCTGATTATGCGATGCATTACCGACTCTTTACCTTCGGGTACCGCAACCATCCCGGGCCCACGAGCGGTTGTCATGGCGTCCGATCGCCGGACAGGCAACACCAAACGTTCTCGTCGAAGGAGCACCATGTCCCTCCCCCTGACCCGCCGGATCGCCCGTGCCGCGCTGCTCGTCGCGGCCGGCGCAGCTCCCGTGGTCGGTGCGGCCGGCTCCGCGAGCGCCGTGGACCTCGCGCCCACCCACGACCTGGGCGGTGGCCTGACCCAGCTCGACGGCGTCGCGGTCGGCGACGCCACGGACGGTACGGCGCAGAAGGCGGCCACGACGGCCACGGAGGCCGGCGGGAAGCTGGTCGGCACGGCCCTGCCCGTCGCGAGCGGCACCTTCACCCAGGCGGCCCGCGGCAGCGCTCCTGCCGCCGAGGAGACGGCCGGGCAGACCGTCGACTCCGCGACGACCGCGCTGGACCAGGCCACGTCGAACCAGCACGGCCTGCCCGCGGCCGGGACTCTGGCCGCTGGTGTGCCGGCCGCGGGGACCACCCTGCCCGCCGACGCCCTCCCCGCGGACCCGATGGCGACCACGCCCATCCCCGCCCACACGCTCCCGGCTCAGGCGCTGCCCACCGACACGCTGACGGCCACCCCGCTGCCCGCCACCCCGATCCCGGCGAACGCGGTCCCCGCCACCCCGCTTCCGATGACCGCGCTGCCCGTCGACACCCTCCCGGCCAACACGCTTCCGGCCAACACGCTTCCGGGAGACGTCCTTCCGGCGCACACGCTGCCGGCCCAGTAGTCGCGAGCGCCGACCTCGGGCGCACACGGAAGGGGCCCCCGGGAGCACAGCGTCACACGTGCTCCCCGGGGCCCCGTCCGTCCGCCTCACACCCGGACCGTCCCGGCCGTACACCGGCGTGGTGCCGCCACTCAGCCCAGCCGCTTGACCGCCATCTCGACACGCTCGTCCGTCGCCGTGAAGGCGACCCGCACAAAGCGTTCCCCGGCCGCTCCGTAGAAGTCCCCGGGCGCCACGAGGATGCCCAGCTCGGCCAAGTGGGCGACGGTGTCCCAGCAGGGTTCGTCGCGCGTCGCCCACAGATAGAGGCTGGCCTCACTGTGCTCGATCCGGAAGCCGTGCCCCAGCAGTGCCTCACGCAGCGCAGCCCGCCGCGCCGCGTACCGCGCCCGCTGCTCCCTGACATGGACGTCGTCGCCGAGCGCGGCGACGGTCGCCGCCTGCACCGGCGCGGGCGTCATCATGCCGCCGTGCTTGCGGATCCCCAGCAGTTCGCCGAGCACCGCCGCGTCACCGGCGATGAACGCGGCGCGGTAGCCCGCGAGGTTCGAGCGCTTGGACAGCGAGTGGACGGAGACGATGCCCTCGTACGTCCCTCCGCAGACGTCCGGGTGGAGCACGGAGACCGGCTCCGTCTCCCAGCCCAGCTCCAGATAGCACTCGTCGCTGAAGACCAGCACACGGTGCTCGCGCGCCCAGGTGACGATGCGGGTCAGCTCGTCCTTGGACAGGACCCGTCCCGTCGGGTTGGACGGCGAGTTCAGCCACAGCAGCTTCAGCCCGGCGGGGTCCAGCTCCGTGGGGTCGTCGTAGACGACGGGCGCCGCCCCGCACAGCCTGGCGCCGACCTCGTAGGTCGGATAGGCCAGGCGCGGGTAGGCGACCTTGTCACCGGCACCGAGACCGAGCTGCGTCGGAAGCCAGGCCACCAGCTCCTTGGACCCCACCACCGGAAGCACGTTCGGGTGGGCGAACGACACCGCGCCGAGCCGCCGCTCGCACCAGCCCACCAGGGCGTCCCGCAGCGCGGTCGTGCCCCACACCGTCGGATAGCCGGGCGAGTCGGCGGCGGCGATCAGGGCCTGCTGGACGATGGCCGGCACCGGATCGACGGGTGTGCCGACCGAGAGGTCGACGATGCCGCCGGGATGGGCGGTGGCGGTCGCCTTGTACGGCTCCAGCTTGTCCCAGGGGAAGGCGGGGAGACGCGAGGAGACTGCGGACACGGTGCTCACTTTCTCGATTTCTCGCTTTCGCACGGGTGGGCACGGGCGCGCGGACGCCGGTGGCCGCCCGTAAACGCCACGGTCCCGTACGGCGGACGCACCGTACGGGACCGGGATCGAACTATCAGCCGTTCTGCGGAGGCAGAGCGGCGATGAAGGGGTGGTCCCGCTCGATCAGGCCCAGCTTGGAGGCGCCACCGGGCGAACCGAGCTCGTCGAAGAACTCGACGTTCGCCTTGTAGTAGTCCTTCCACTCCTCAGGAGTGTCGTCCTCGTAGAAGATCGCCTCGACCGGGCAGACCGGCTCGCAAGCACCACAGTCGACGCATTCGTCCGGGTGGATGTACAAGGACCGCTGGCCCTCGTAGATGCAGTCGACGGGGCACTCCTCGATGCACGCCTTGTCCTTGACGTCCACACAAGGCTGCGCAATGACGTAGGTCACGCTGTCGTTCCTCCTCCGTAGGGCGCGGCGTCCGGTCTGCGGCTCGCCGCGGGGCTGCGCGGGAGCGCGGCGTCGTCGATGCCCGCACCTAGTATCTCCGTTCCTGGGGATGATCCGAACAGGAGGGGCGGACCGAGCTGTGGAATTCACTGCAAGCGGACCTTGGGAGGTCCGTATCACCCCTTTTGACGTGGGAAAACGAGTATCCGTACGACGGCTCGCCGAGGCCGGTGAGGCTGACGCGAAGTTCACCGACACGGTCGGGGTTCTCATATCGTGGGACGACGGTGTGCTGGTGATCACACGAAGGACCGGGGAATCCGTCCGGATCCTGGAATCTTCGCTGGTCGCGGGCAAGGTCATCCCTTCGGTTCCGGCGCGCAGACGCGGGCTCCCGGCAGCCTCTTTCGAAGAGCTTGCACGGATCTCGGCGCGTGCTTGGCAGCCGGTCGAGAGCGAACCGCTCGGCGGGTGGCTGCTGCGGGCCTCGTCAGGGTTCACCCGGCGGGCGAACTCGGTGCTGCCCCTGGGTGACCCGGGCATGCCGCTGGACGACGCGCTGGAGCGGGTGCGGGCCTGGTACGGGGCGCGCGACCTGCCCGCGTACATCCAGACGGCGACCGGAGGAGACGGCACCCAGGAGGCACTCTGCGTGGAGCTGGAGCGCCGCGGCTGGGAGCGTGAGGTGTCGGCGGAGCTGCGGGTGGGCGGTCTCGCGCCCGTCGGCGATCTGGACGCCGATGTGTCCCGGGTGCGGCTGGACCGGTCGATCGACGACGCGGGCGGCGCCGGCGAGGGCTGGCTGCGCCGCTACCACCGATCCGGTGTGCCCGGGCCCCATGTGCGGTCGGTGCTGTCGAGCGGGCCGTCGGTGTGGTTCGCCACCGTGCCGGGCGAGTCCGAGGTGCCTGCGGCCATCGGCCGGTGTGTGGTCGACGGACGCTGGGCGGGGTTCATGGCGGTGGAGGTCGACCCGGCTCGCCGCAGGCAGGGGCTGGCGAAGTCCGTGATGACGGCGCTGGCGCGCCGGGCCCTGGAGGAGGGTGCCTCGGCGGCCTGGCTCCAGGTCGAGAGCGACAACGACGGTGCCCGCGCGATGTACGAGGGGATGGGCTTTGCGGTCCATCACCTCTATCACCATTTCCGCTGCTCCTGATCTTCCTGAACGGGTACGAGACGCGTATGCACCCGCCACAGCCCGAGGCCACCCCGTGGCGCAGCCGGTTCGCCGACGAGGCACGCTCCGAGCGGCCCGATCTCGCGACGCTGTGCCTGCTGGTAGGGGCGGAGGCGGATCCCGCCTTTGACGAGACCGGTCTTGACGTGGCCCACATCGAGCTGGACCGGCTCGCGGGCCTGCTGCCCTACGGCCTCCGGGAGCCGGAGGCGTGGGTTGCGGCGCTGGCCTCGCTGCTCGGCGAGCGCTGCGGCTTCCGCGGCACCCCCGGCTGTTACGAGCGCCTGGAGTCGTCCCTGCTGCCCGAGGTCCTGCGGCGGCGGCGCGGGCTGCCCATCCTGCTCTCCGTCGTCTGGCTGGAGGTCGCACGCCGCGCGGGCGCACCGGCGTACGGGGTGGCCCTGCCCGGCCACTTCGTGGTCGGCTTCGGCGACCCGTCGGAGCCGGTGCTCGCCGACCCCTTCGCAGGGGGCCGGCTGCTCACCGGCGCGGACGCCGAGCTGCTCGTGGCCGGGGCGACCGGCGAGCCGCTCGTCCCCTCGATGCTGGTGCCCGCCGGGCCCCTGCAGATCGTGCTGCGCATCCTCAACAACATCCGCGCCTGGTCCGCCGCCCGCCCGGAACGCACGGACGTGGCCCTGTGGGCCGTCGAACTCTCGCTGCTGCTCCCCACCCACCCGGCCAGGCTCCGCTTCGAGCGCGCCCAGCTCCTCGTCCAGCGCGGGGATTTCCTCGCGGGTGCGGCGGAGATGGACGCGTACGCCGACATCGTCGCGGCGGTCGAGCCCACCGCGGCGGCGACCATCAGACAGCGGGCCAACGCGGCACGGTCGATGCTGAACTGAACCGCCGGCGCCGCACCGGGCCACCGCCCCTCGCTTGACCCTCAGGTCATCCGAGACGGCACAGTCTCGCTCGCGGACAGGACAAACCTGCTGCCGATCAGGCAGTTCTCGCAGACCAGTGGCCTCGCCGTCAGCACGCTGCGGCACTACGACGCGAGTGGTCTGCTGGCACCGGCCCTTGCCGACCCGGACGCATCCCGGAAGCCGCCTGTGCCAGCACGGTAATGGAGGGCCGGCAGCCGTCTTCCCGGAGATCCGGACCGCGTACGACGCCGTCGCGACCTGGATCACCGAGCACGGCTTCACCTTCGCCGGACCGGTCCGGGAGATCTTCCGCCACTGGAGGGCACACCCGGCCACCCGGAGAACCGGCCTGAAGTCGCCTGGCCGATCGGGGAGACGGCGGCTTGCCGAACCGCTCACCATAATGACCCCATGACCGTGCTGATCGTGGATGCGGCGAACGTGGTGGGCTCCGTGCCCGACGGCTGGTGGAAGGACCGGCGCGGCGCCGCCGAGCGGCTGCGCGACCGGCTGGCGGCGAGGTCCGGGGACGAGGAGATCATCCTGGTCGTCGAGGGCTCCGCACGCGACGTCGCGTCCGTGCCCGGGGTGCGGGTGGACTCCGCGCCCGGCAGCGGCGACGACCTGATCGTGGAACTCGCCGCCGGCTACGCCGGGCAGGACTGCGTGGTGGTCACGGCCGATCGGGAACTGCGCGAGCGGGTGCAGGCACTCGGCGCCCGGTGCGCGGGACCGCGGACGGTCCGCCCGGTGGACTGACTCCGAGGCCCTGCCCCCGTCGTGACGGGGGCAGGGCCTCGGACATGATCTGGCGCCGTGACCGGAACCAGGTGTGTGTGAGAACTCCCGCCTGGCTCGCGACGCCAGTTCTCACACACGGCCTAGCCCTGCGGACTGAGCGGGATCTCCTGGGTCCGCTGCTGGGGGGTCTTGCCCAGCAGCGCCTGCTGCATCGCCAATGCGACGTCATCGGCGGACACCGGGTGCTCCTTGCCGTCGCGCTTGGTGATGGTGATGCCGTCGAAGACGCCGTCCAGCAGCTCGGTGATCGCCTGCTTGTTGTAGACCTCGACGAGCCGGCCGTCGACGGGCTTCATCGAGAGGATCTTCGGCAGCGAGCGGGCGGGGCCGAACTGGATCTCCTTGCCACCTGCCTGGATGGTGACGAGTCCGGACATGGCGGGCTCGGCGAACTCCTTCATCGCCCGGTCCAGTTCCTGCTGGGTGATGGTGGGTTCGCTGGCACCCACGGGCAGTTCGACCAGATTCGGACGGCCCGTCTCGACCTGGGCGCGATAGGCGTCCTTGACCGAGATCATCGACTTCCCGACATCCAGTGACGAGCCCGCCTTGCCCGGCACGGCGACGGCCTTGCCCGGCTCGAACCTGATCGTGCCCTCGGTGGCGGAGCCCGAGGCGATCGCCAGGTCCGAGAGTGCGACCTGGAGCTTCTCCTCGTCGACGGGGATCACGGGCTGGGCGACCCGCTCGGCGCCGAAGAGGGAGCCGATGACGGAGACGGGGTTGTAGTCGGTGCCCGCGGCGGCGCGCACGGTCGCCTGGCTGTCCAGGGCGAGGCCTGCCTTGCCCGGAGCGAGCTTCTCCTTCTTCTGGCCGACCGAGAGCTCCAGCGGGGCCGCGGCCCGACTGCCGAGGGCGGCGTCCAGCTTGGTGACTGCCTCTTCCTTGGTGCCACCGCCGATGTCGACGCCCAGGACTGTGGTGCCCTCGGGCACATCGGAGTGGTTGAGCAGCAGTCCGGTGCCGTACGCGACGACCAGCACCCCGAACACGCCCGCTCCCGCGAGGACGGTCTTGGACCGGCCCTTCTTCGCGGGCTTCGCCGGACGCGGCGACGCGGCCGGGGCGGGTGCGTCGTCGTGCGCCGGGGCGCCGGGGGCGAAGGGGGACGGCGGTCCGGACGGGCCGGGGAAGGCCCGGCTGACGTAGTCCGGCGCGGCGAAGTCCGCGGCCGGACCGGACGAGGGCCAGGGGCTCACATCCGGGCCACCCGCGGGTGCCACGGGTTCCGGTGGCGCGAACGGCGAACGCTGCTGGGACGGGACCACGGGGATACCGCTGGTCAGCGTGTCACCCGAGACGTTGCCCGCGGGGGTGGACGGTCCCGGCATGGCGGTGGGCCCGGTGTCGGACGGCGACTTCTGCGGGGTCAGTACGGCCGTGTCGTCGCCCATCCGCGGGACGGCGCGGTCGCCGCCGCGGGCCGGGGTTCCCGGCACCCCCGGAGCTCCTGAGCCGCCCGGGGCCCCCTTGGCGAAGGGGGACGTGCCGGTGACCGGACCGCTGGTCGGCCCAGCGGGTCCGGCCGGACCGGGTGTGCTCTGGGGGCGCGGGCCCGGGGGCGCGGTGCGTCCGGCCGGGGCTCCCGGAGCGGGCGCGGGGGGCGCGGCCTGCGCGGGCACAGAAGCCTGGGCGGGCGGTTTGCGTGGTGCGAACCAGTCGCTCGTCCGCTGCTCGGGCGGCTTGTCCCCCGGCACCTCCGCCGGGTTGTCCGCCTCGGCCGGAGACTCGTCGCGCGGCCGGACGGGCGCGGACGCCTCCGGAACCTCGACGGGCGCCGCGGGCCGCGGGGTGCTGCCGGTGCGCTCGGACACCCGCTCACCGCCGCCCCCCTGCGCACCCGGCGCGGCTTTCGCGGTGTTCGCGCCCTCCGTGCCCTCCGTGCCCTTCGCGCCCCCCGCTGCGCGCCGTGCGTCCACATCACTCATGGGCGTACGCATGACGACCGGCGGAATCGGCCGCGAGCCCGGAATGTTGATCCGGATGCGCGTCGTCAGCGTGGTCTCTGTTTTGGGCTCGTCCGGCTTCGGAGCGGCTTCGGCTCTCTCGTCCGGTGCGTCCTGCGTGGGGTGCAGCGACGGATACTGGCGCGATCCGTACGGCGGTGTGCCCGAGGGGTACGCGGCTCCACCGCGCCCCTGGGGGCCGGAGGACGAACTGTCAGTTTCACGACTCAAAGCTGGTTCTCCCGATCGGCTCCGCCGCCCGTTCCTACTGGTACCACTGCTTCGGGCGACTCGGCAGCGCGCACCACCATACTGGCCGCCGCCGACCCTGCACCCATGGACAGGGGAAGCGGTACGGTGCGCACGCCGCCCGTCACCGTCCGGCCACAGGGGCCATTTCGGCCCGAGAAGGACACCTCACGCGCCAAGTCGGCTGATTTGCCCGGCCGGTGACCACGACCGCGACATGGTGGCACAGATCACAGCCAGCGCCACTCCCCCCAGCAGGAACAGGATCTCGCCGAGCCCGCCCGCGAAGAGGCCGTCACCTTCCGGCCGTCCGGCACTCAGCAGCAGCACCGCCGCCATCCAGCCACCGGCGGGTACCAGCGCTCCGAACTGCGTCCCGGCGGCACGCACGCCTCCGTAGAACAGCCCCGCGCAGCCGAAGAGGGCGAGCAGCAACCCGGCAGGGAACCATGCGGCTTGGACCAGCGATCCCGCGGCGCCCACCACGAACCCGAGGACCAGCAGCCCGACATATCCAGCGATCCGTCCGGGTTTCAGCCCGCGGGTCAGCCAGGAGCCGGGCCGGGCCGTCTCGGACCGGGGCCGCTCGTTCGGCTGACGCGACTGGCGCTGCTCACTCACAGGGCTACTCCCTCGAACAGGTCGTGCTCGCGGTCGCCCGCGCGAGCGCCGGACGTGCCACGCGCCAACTGGTAGCACTCGGTGGTGAACAGCGGCTGGCCGAGGCCGTTCGAAAGCGCGAAGAACGGACCATCCACCACGATCTGGGTGACATGGGCGCGCATCGCCGCCGCCTTGCGGTCGGCGTACACGCCACCGTCGATCTCGGCGGTGATCTCCGCGTCATCCACGATGCCGGGGATGTCCGCCATGTCGGCGATCCCGGGAAAGGCGCCGGAAGGCCCGGCTGCGCGCAGTGCGGCGAAGCCGTGCTCGGCTGCGGACTCCGGGACCCGGTTCCAGTAGATCTTGGCGATGGAGTGCGGCTCACCGAGGTCGGGCCGGCAGGCGGGGTCGGCGGCGAGTTCGGCGGCCCGCATCGCGACCCGGTGCGTCTGGATGTGGTCGGGGTGGCCGTAGCCGCCGTTCGGGTCGTAGGTGACGAGGACCTGCGGCCGTACCGAACGGATCACCTGAACGAGGTGACACGCGGCCTCGTCCACGTCCGCGCTCCAGAAGGCGCCGCTGCGCTGGTTCTGCGGCAGGCCCATCATCCCGGAGTCGCGGAAGCGGCCGGGGCCGCCGAGGAAGCGGTGGTCGGTGACGCCCAGCGCGGCCATGGCGGCGGCCAGTTCCCCGATCCGGTGCGTGCCGAGTCCGTCTTCCCGGTCGGCGGTCAGATGGGCGAGTGCGGGCGGGATGACCTCGCCCTCCTCGCCGAGGGTGCATGTCACGAGGGTGACATGGGCGCCTTCGGCCGCGTACCGCGCCATCGTGGCACCGTTGTTGATCGACTCGTCGTCGGGGTGCGCGTGCACCAGCAGCAGACGACGGGCTGGGAGGTCCGTCATGCCCCCAGCCTACGAGGCGCGGAACCGGGTCCTGTCCGGGCGTCGCGGGACCTCGACGCCGGCTACGGCGCTCCCCATGGCTGTGCCGGGTGGCACTCCCACACTGCACTGCCGGACTCGCCCGAGTACGCCCGGTACGAGGGCGATCTGCCCCTGCCTCCGGCGGGGGAACCCCATCGCCTTGCGATGCGTCCCCTCGACTCCGGAGGGCCGGGGGGACCCCATGCGTCTGACGCCGCGCTCAAAGGTCGCCCCCCGGACAGGACCTAGAACTTGAGGCCGCCGATCATCCCCGCGACGTTCGTGGTCAGCTCGCTGATCGTGGGCGCGATGGACGAGCTCGCGAGATAGAACCCGAGCAGCATGCAGACTGCGGCGTGCCCCGCCTTCAGGCCAGATTTCCTGACCAGCAGGAAGACGATGATCGCCAGCAGCACCACCGCCGAAATCGAGAGTGCCACGGCGGTTCACCTCCACAGATATTCGGCCGGTAAGGGGCAGATCGCATGTGCCGGAGGAGTCATACCCACCTCGCGCTAGGGATCATAACTATCCATAGGCACGCATCGATCGGTGCACGGCAGCACACGGGGGCGCACGGCATTAGATTCGGCCATATGACCTCGAGGCAGCAGCACTCCCCCACTCCCCCGGCCCCTTCGGCCCCTGCCACCGGCTCAGCCCCGCTCAGCTTCCCCCGCCAGCACGCCAGAACCCAGCGCTTCGGGCTCGGCGCTCCCCGGGCGTTCACGGTGTCGCCCGACGGCTCGCGTGCGGTGTTCCTGCGCTCGGCCTCGGGGACGGAACGGGCCCACCGGCTGTGGGTGCTTGACCTCGACGGCGCAGACGGTTCCGGTGGCCAGGTGCGCGAGCGGGTGGCGGCGGACCCCGAGGTGCTGCTGGGCGGGTCGGCGGAGGAGTTGTCCGCCGAGGAGCGGGCACGTCGGGAGCGCAGCCGTGAGGGCTCCGGGGGCATCGTCTCGTATGCCGTGGACCGCGCCGCGGAGTTGGCCGCGTTCGCGCTGTCCGGGCGGCTCTTCGCAGCGGAGTTGCGGGCTGGTACGGCACGCGAACTGCCTGCGGCCGGACCGGTGATCGATCCGCGGCCGTCTCCGGACGGGAGGTTCGTCGCTTACTCGGCGCAGGGCGTGCTCCGGGTGATCGACGCGGGGGGCGACGGGGACCGTGCGCTGGCAACGCCGGAGGACGCCGGGGTCTCCTACGGCGTCGCGGAGTTTCTGGCGGCCGAGGAGATGGGGCGCGCCCGCGGGTTCTGGTGGTCGCCCGAGAGCGACCGGCTGCTGGTGGCGCGGGTCGACGAATCCCCCGTACAGCGCTGGTGGATCGCGGATCCGGCGCGGCCGGAGACGGAACCGGCTCGGGTCGCCTACCCGGCGGCGGGGACGGCCAACGCGGAGGTGCGGCTGTTCCTGGTCGCTCTCGACGGGTCCCGTACCGAGGTCGTGTGGGACCGGGCGCGGTACCCGTATCTGGCCCGGGTGCACTGGTCTGCGTGCGGGGATCCGCTGCTGCTGGTGCAGGAGCGCGGGCAGGGCAAGGCGGCGCATCTCGCCGTGGACACCGCGAGCGGTGCCACGCGCACGGTGCACGGGGACGAGGACCCGATCTGGCTCGAGCTGTGCGGCGGGGTGCCCGCCTGGGCGCCGGACGGGCAGCTGGTACGGGTCACCGACGAGGGCGGGGCCCGGGTGCTGGCATGGGGCGACCGGGCGCTGACCGGGCCTCAGTTGCATGTGCGGTCCGTGCTGGACATCGGCGATTCCGACGTCCTGGTGTCGGCGTCCGCGGGCGCGGAGGCGGCGGAGCCGGAGATCGGCGAGATCCATGTGTACCGGGTCGATGAGCTGGGCGTGGAGCGGGTCTCCGATGGCGTGGGGGTGCATTCGGCGGTGCGTTCCGGCGGGGTGACCGTGCTCGCGTCGGCCCGGCCGGAATCGAGCGGCACGACGGTACGGGTGGTGAAGGACGGCAAGCAGGTCGCCGTGATCGCCTCGCATGCGCAGCAGCCGGTGCTGTCCCCGCGCATGGAGCTCACGGAAGGGGGCACGCGAAGGATCCCGTGCGCCGTCCTGCTTCCGTCCAACTGGCGGGAATCGGACGGTCCGCTACCGGTTCTGATGGACCCGTACGGGGGACCCCACGGGCAGCGTGTTGTCGCCGCGCACCATGCGCACCTCACCTCCCAGTGGTTCGCCGAGCAGGGCTTCGCGGTGGTGGTCGCGGACGGCCGGGGCACCCCGGGCCGCTCCCCCTCCTGGGAGAAGGCCATCGCCCACGACTTCACCCGCACGCTGGACGACCAGGTCGAGGCGCTGCACGCACTCGCCGGCCGATACCCCCTGGATCTGGGCAGGGTCGCGATCCGCGGCTGGTCGTTCGGGGGTTATCTGGCGGCGCTGGCGGTGCTGCGCCGGCCGGACGTGTTCCACGCGGGTGTCGCGGGTGCGCCGGTGACCGACTGGCTGCTCTACGACACCCACTACACCGAGCGCTATCTCGGCCTGCCGGAGGAGCGGCCCGCGGTGTACTCCGCCAACTCCCTGGTCACCGATGAGGGGCTGAGTGGTGCGGCGGAACCGGCGCGACCGCTGATGGTCATCCATGGTCTGGCGGACGACAACGTGGTGGCGGCGCACAGCCTGCGGTTGTCGTCCGCCCTGCTGGCGGCGGGCCGCCCCCACGAGGTGCTGCCGCTCAGCGGGGTGACCCACATGACCCCGCAGGAGGAGGTCGCGGAGAATCTGCTGCTGCTTCAGGTGGACTTCCTGAAGCGGGCCCTGGGGATGACGACCGGGGACTGAGGGCGACCGGCCGGGGGACTCCCGTCTCCCGGCCGGTCAACGGCACCCGCACGGCCGTACGGAGTTCAGCGTGCCGCGTCCGTATATCGGATTCGCTTCGGTGGCGTTGCCCGGGCGTTAACGCGCCGCAGGCCCAAGTGAGGCCGCCCGGGGGAAATCAGACGGTGCGCCAGTAGCCGAGGGCGTTCACCCGGTCCTTGGGGATGCCGAGTTCCTTGCGCAGGTACGCGGTGAGCCGGCGGGTCGTCGCGGCGTCGCAGGCGATCCACACGAAGGCCGCGGACGGATTCCCGTCGAGCAGCGCGGGGAGCGCGGCCCGCACCTCGTCCACGAGGTGCGCCCCGGCGTCCCGGCGCGGCACCCTGCGCAGGTCATGGCGCTCCGCGTCGGTCCGCACCGGCAGGTCGGCGTCGGACGGATGCGGGGTCTCGAACCAGACGGTGGCGGGGGTCTCCGGCATGGCACCGAGCAGGGAGTTGATCGCCGGAAGGGACGCGGGGTCGCCGATCACGAACATCCGCGACGGCAGCGGGTCGGGCACGGTGAAGCCGGTGCCCTGGACGGTCGCCTCGATCGTGTCTCCGGGCTTGGCGGTGCGGGCCCAGTCGCTGGCACACCCGTCGTGCAGGGCGAACTCCAGGCTGAAGGTTCCCTCGACCGGGTCCGGGTCCACGAGCGTGTAGGCGCGCTGGTGCGGCCTGCCCTCGCTCTCGAACCAGAGCCGCACCCACATAGTGGGGTGCACGCCGGTCGCCCGCAGCATGCCGCCGTCGCTCAGGCACAGTCGGCGGTACCGCTCGGCGACCTGCTCGGCGCCGGTCACCGTGAGGGTGAAGTCCCTGCCCCGCATCAGCTTGAGGACGACGCCCTCCCAGCCATGCCCCACCGTGCTCTCCTCCCACGCGAACGGTTAAGGTTAGGGCAGCCTAACCTAAAGGAGTGTCGTTGTGAGGACCGAGGTCTTCCGTGACGCGTGGGGCATCCCGCATCTGCGCGCGGGCAGCGCGAACGAACTCGCGTACGCCCAGGGCCACAACGCAGCCGTCGACCGCGCCTGGCAGCTCGAGGTCGAGCGGCACCGTGCCCAGGGCACCTCGGCCGCCTTCCTGGGCGCCGAGGCCCTCGCCTGGGACCGGTTCGCCCGGCAGGCGCGGCTCGCGGACACCGCGCGGCGCTGCTACGAGGCCCTCGACGGGGAGACCCGCGACTGGGTGGCTGCGTACGTGGACGGGGTGAACGTCGGCCTGGGCCGGGGCGCGGCGAACGCGCCCGAGTTCGCCGAAGCCGGACTCGCCCCCGGGACGTGGGAGCCGTGGACCCCCCTGTCGCTCTGGCTGTCCACGCACATCCTCTTCGCCGGCTTCCCGACCAAGCTGTGGCGCGACGAGGTCGCGCGGCGGCTCGGGGACGAGGCGATCGAGCTGTTCGCCGTGGACGGGCCCGGCACCGCCGGCTCCAACGGCTGGCTCGTCTCCGCGGGACGCACCAGCACCGGCGCCCCGCTCATCGCGGGCGACCCTCACCGCTTCATCGAGGACCCCGGCATCTACCAGCAGGTCCATCTGGTCTGCCCCGACTACGACGTGGTCGGGCTCGCCTTCCCCGGGGTGCCGGGTGTCGCCCACTTCGCCCACACCGGAAGCGTCGCCTGGGCGATCACCAACGCGATGGCCGACTACCAGGACCTGTACCGCGAGCGGCTGCGGCGCACCGCCGACGGCGTCGAGGCCCTCGGCCCCGACGGCTGGCGACCGGCCGCACACCACACCGAGACGGTGGAGGTCGCCGGAGGTGATCCGGTACGCGTCGAGGTGATCGAGACCGCCCGCGGCCCGGTGATCATCGGTGAGGCCCCCGCCGGCGACGGGACCGCGGAGGCCGTCAGCCTGCGGTACGTCCCGCGCGTCACCGCGGAGCTGGGCTTCGCGGCGACAGCCGAGCTGATGAGGGCGCGTACGGTCGCCGACGTCGACCGGGCGTTCGAGCGCTGGGTCGAGCCGGTGAACGTGGTGCTGGCCGCCGACACCTCGGGCGGGCTGCTGCACCGGACCGCGGGCCGCGTGCCGCTGCGACACCGGGACAACCGGCTGCGGGTGGTGCCGGCCTGGGAGCACGGGCACGAGTGGCAGGGCATGCACGAGCCGATGCCACGCACCGAGGTCGCCGACTTCGCGGTCATGGCCAACGAACGCGTACTGGCCGGACCCCTGGGCGTGGAGTTCGCGCCGCCGCACCGCGCGGACCGTATAGCCGGCCTGCTGCGTGCCTCGGACCGCTGGAGTGCGGCGGAGATGACGACGGTGCACATGGACACCCATCTGGCGTCCGCCCGCCCGCTGCTGGACCTGATCGCCGCTCCCGACGGGCCCGCCGGGCTCAGCCCGGCGGCCTCGGAACTGCGCGAGCGACTGCTGGCCTGGGACCGGCGCATGGACGCCGACAGCACGGCAGCCACCGCGTACGCCGAGGTGCGGCATGCGGTGGTCCGGCGGATCGCGGTCCACCCGGAACTGGCCTGCCTGAGGGAACCGCTGCCGTACCCAGACGTGTTCCAGCCCTGGCTCACCCTCCTGGTGAAGGTCGGCTACGCCCTGGAGGGGCTGCTCGCGACCCGGCTGCTGCCGGGCATCGACCGCGCCGAAGTGGTCCGCGAGGCGCTCGAAGAGGTCGCGGCGCACCCGGCCCGCACCCGGGACGCCTGGGGCGAACGGCACCGGCTCGCGCCCTGGCGGGCGCTGCCGCTGGACGACGAGCAGTGGCCGGGGCTGGCCGGTGACCACGACTGCGTCCTGGCCACCTCCAGCGTCCCCGGCATCACGGACCACGCCGCCCGAGGTCCCGCCGCACGCTACGTCTGGGACCTGCGGCGTCGCGAGGACAGCCGCTGGGTGGTCCCGCTGGGTGCCCGCGGTATCCCGGGCGACCCCCACCACCGCGACCAGCTGCCACTGTGGCTGCGCGGTGAACTCGTCCCCGTCGTCACCGACTTCAGCGGGCTCAGCCCCGAGCCCACCGCCTGAGCACCACCAGCAGTACCGCACCAAGGAGAGGCATGACCACTGAGCCCGCCTACCGGTCGGCCGTCTACGAGAAGGCCGTCGACGGCTTCGGAACGCTGAGCATCCGCCCCCTGGACCCCGAACGCGACGCCGATCTCATCCACACATGGGTCACCGAGGACCGCGCCCGCTTCTGGGGCATGGGTGAGACCACACGCGACGAGGTCCGGGACATCTACCGGCACATGGACACGCTCACCACCCATCACGCCTGGCTGGTGGAGAGCGACGGCACACCCCTGATGCTGTTCCAGAGCTACGACCCCGAGGCCGACCGGGTCAGCGAGTGCTATGACGCCAGAACGGGGGACATCGGCCTGCACGTCCTGGTCGGCCCGGCCCACGGCGCTCCGCGCCCCGGCTTCACCGGCGTGCTGCTGTCCTTCGCCACCGGCTTCCTCCTGCGGGACCCCGGGATCCAGCGGGTCGTGGCGGAACCCGATCTGCGCAACGACAAGGCAGTGAGGCGGCTGGAGCGCGCCGGCTTCGAGCTGGGCGCCGAGGTGGTCCTGCCCGAGGTGAACCTCCCGGAGGTGTTCATCCCGCAGAAGGCGGCCCGGCTGGCCTTCCTCGACCGCGCCAGGCTCGAAGCCACCGCCGCTTAGTCCTGTCGGGGCCTGGCCCCGAGACCGGGCGGGCCGTCCCCGCCCGGTCCGGGCACCACCCGCTTCTCCGCGGCGAAGTGGCAGGCCGAGTCGTGCCTCGCGGATCCCTCGGCCAGGCGGAATGCCTCCGGCACCGCGAGCGCGGGCACCTCGGTGGCGCACCGCTCCTGTGCCTTCCAGCAGCGGGTGCGGAAGCGGCAGCCGGACGGGACATTCGCCGGGGAGGGCACATCACCGGAAAGGATGATCCGTCCACGCCGCTCCCGTGCCTCGGGGTCCGGCACCGGGACGGCCGAGAGCAGCGCCTGGGTGTAGGGGTGCGTCGGGTGGTCGTAGATCTCCTCGTTCCGGCCGAGTTCCACGATCCTGCCCAGATACATCACGCCCACCCGGTCCGAGATGTGACGCACGATCGACAGGTCGTGGGCGATGAACACATAGCTGAGCCGGAACTCGTCCTGGAGCTTCTCCAGGAGGTTGACGATCTGCGCCTGCACGGAGACGTCCAGCGCCGACACGGGCTCGTCCGCCACGATGACCTCGGGCCGCAGGGCGAGCCCGCGGGCGATGCCGATGCGCTGGCGCTGACCGCCGGAGAACTGGTGCGGATAGCGGCTCACGTACTCCGGGTTGAGCCCGACCACATCCAGCAGCTCCTGCACCCGGCGGCGCCGGTCGCCCTTCGGTGCGGCCTCCGGGTGGATCTCGTACGGCTCCCCGACGATGTCCCCGACCGTCATCCGCGGGTTGAGCGAGGTGTACGGGTCCTGGAACACCATCTGGATCTGGCGGCGCACGGCCTTCAGCGCACGACCGGACAGCCTGGTGATGTCCTCGCCCTTGTAGCGGATCTGCCCGCTGCTCGGCCGCTCCAGATGGACGAGCAGCCGGGCGAGCGTCGACTTGCCGCAGCCGGACTCGCCGACGATGCCCAGCGTCTCACCCGGGAACAGGTCGGCGTCGACCCCGTCGACGGCCTTCACCTCCCCCACCTGCTTCCTGAACAGCACACCGCGGGTGAGCGGGTAGTGCTTGTGCAGCCCGCGCACCTCGATGATCGGCTCAGCCATGGAGGCACTCCCTCCAGAAGAAGCAGGCACTCGACCGGCCCGGCCGGTCCACGGCGGACAGCTCGGGCTCGTCCGTCCTGCACATGTCCCGGGCCATCGGGCAGCGCGGATGGAAGGCGCAGCCGGGCGGGATGTGCATCAGGTTCGGCGGCAACCCCTTGATCGCGTACAGTTCGCGGCCCTTCTGGTCCAGGCGCGGAATGGAGTTCAGCAGACCCCGGGTGTAGGGGTGGGCGGGTGCCTTGTAGAGCTCGTGGACGGGTGCGGTCTCGACGATCCTGCCCGCGTACATCACGGCGATCCTGTCCGCGACATCGGCGACGACCCCGAGGTCGTGGGTGATCAGGACCAAGCCCATGCGGTACTCGCGCTGGAGCTCCGCGAGCAGCTCCATCACCTGGGCCTGCACGGTCACGTCGAGCGCGGTGGTCGGCTCGTCCGCGATGATCAGGTCCGGCTCCAGTGCCAGCGCCATGGCGATCATGATGCGCTGACGCATGCCCCCGCTGAACTGGTGGGGGTACTGGCTGACGCGCTCCCTGGCGGCCGGGATCCTGACCCGGTCCATCAGCTCGATGGCACGGGCACGGGCGTCCTTCCTCGACATGCCCCGGTGCACGGTGAACATCTCCCCGAGCTGGTCGCCGACGGTCAGCACGGGGTTGAGCGCGGAGAGGGCGTCCTGGAAGATCATGGCCATCCGGGCGCCCCGGATCCCGCGGCGCTCGGACTCCCCGAGCTTCAGCAGGTCCCTGCCCTGGAACAGCACCTCACCGCCGGTGATCCGGCCGGGCGGGACATCGAGGATGCCCATGATCGCCTGGGCGGTGACGGACTTCCCGGAGCCGGACTCACCGAGCACGGCGAGGGTCTCGCCCCCGTCGACGGCGTAGCTGACGCCGTTGACGGCCTTGGCGACCCCGTCCCTGGTGCGGAACTCCACGTGCAGATCGCGTACTTCGAGCAGCATGGCGGCTGGCTCCTCAGCGCAGTCGGGGGTCGAGCGCGTCACGCACCGCGTCGCCGAGCATGATGAACGCGAGCACGGTGATCGCGAGCGCGCCGGCCGGCCACAGCAGCATGTGCGGGGCGTTGCGGATGTACGGGGACGCGGCGGAGATCTCGATGCCCCAGGACACGGTGGGCGGGCGCAGCCCGACACCGAGGTAGGAGAGCGTCGCCTCCAGCGCGACATACGTACCGAGGGCGATGGTGGCCACGACGATCACCGGGGCCACGGCGTTGGGCGCGATATGGCGGAGCAGCAGCCGCGCGGGGGACGCGCCGAGGGCTCGCGCGGCCTGTACGAAGTCGTTCTCCTTGACGGTGATCACCGAGCCCCGGGCGATCCTGGTGATCTGCGGCCAGCCGAGCAGCACCATGAAGCCGATCACCGGCCAGATGGTGTCGCTGGTGACGACGGAGAGCAGCACCAGGCCCCCCAGCACCACGGGGATGGCGAAGAAGACGTCCGTGAGCCGGGAGAGCAGGGAGTCGGCGAGACCGCCGAAGTAGCCGGCGAGACCGCCGAGTACGGACCCGAGCAGCGCGACCCCCAGCGTCGCGCAGACGCCGACGGCGACGGACGTGCGGGCGCCGTAGACGACCTGGGTGTAGACGTCGCAGCCCTGGCCGTCGAAGCCGAAGGGGTGTCCTGGCTGGGAGCCCTGCTGGGCCTTGGCCAGGTCGCAGTCCAGTGGATTGCCGGAGGCGATCAGTGAGGGTGCGATCGAGATGACCACCAGGAACAGGATGACCAGGGCGGAGATCACGAACACGGGGTTGCGGCGCAGATCCCGCCAGGCGTCGGACCACAGGCTCCGGGGCCGCCCCGCGGGCCCGCCGCCGAGCGGCGCGCCCGGCCCGCCCGCCGGCCCCCGCTCCAGGGTGGCGCCCTCGCTGGTCGCCAGGTCCATCGCGCCACCGGCACCGGTCGGGGCGATCGCTCCCCCGCCGTCGTACTGCTGCGGCTCATGCATAGCGGATCCTCGGGTCGAGTACGGCGTAGAGCAGGTCGACCAGCAGATTCACCATCAGGAACACCAGCACCAGCACGGTGACGAAGCCGACGACGGTCTGGGTGTTCTGGCGGAGGATGCCCTGGTAGAGCTGGTAGCCGACACCGTGGATGTTGAAGATGCGCTCGGTGACGATCGCCCCGCCCATCAGGGCCCCGATGTCGGCACCGATGAAGGTGACGACCGGGATCAGCGAGTTGCGGAGCAGATGGCGGCCGATCACCCGGCGGCGCGGGAGCCCTTTGGCGATGGCGGTACGGACGTAGTCGGCACGCCGGTTCTCGGCGATGGAGGTCCGGGTCAGCCGGGTGACGTACGCGAGCGAGACGGAGGCGAGCACGAGCCCGGGGACGAGCAGTTCGCCGAGTGGCGCCTCGGAGGAGACCGAGGGCCTGATCCAGCCCCATTCGACACCGAGCAGCAGTTGCAGCAGCAGCCCTGTCACAAAGGTGGGGACGGAGATGACCACCAGGGTCAGCAGCAGCACGGAGGAGTCGACGGGCCGCCCGCGCCGCAGTCCGGTGAGCACCCCCAGGGTGATGCCGATGACGATCTCGAAGAAGATCGCGACGAGGGTGAGCCGGATGGTGACGGGGAAGGCGGTGCCCATCAGCTCGGTGACGGGCTGTCCGTTGAAGGCGGTGCCGAAGTCACCGGTGAAGACATTGCCCATGTAGGTCAGGTACTGCTGCCAGACGGGCCTATCGAGGCCGAACTCCTTGCGCAGCTGTGCGGCGGTCGCAGGGTCGCACTGGCGTTCGCCGCACAGGCCCGCGATGGGGTCGCCCATCACGTTCACCATCAGGAAGATCAGCAGCGTGGCGCCGAAGAAGACGGGGATCATCTGGAGCAGGCGGCGGATCACATAGCGTCCCATCACGGACTCCCTGGGGTGGTACGGGTCCGGGTGAACGGGGCCGGGTGGCCGCCCGTCAGCCGGCCACCTTGATCTCGTTGAAGACGGGGACGCTGAACTGGTTCAGCGAGACATCGCTGATCCGGTCCGAGTAGCCGGCGCTGCCGTTCTGGTACCAGAGCGGGATCGCGGCCATCTGATCGCGCACGACGGCCTCGGCCTGCTTGAAGGTGCCGACGGCCTTGGCCGGGTCGGTCTCGGCGTTGGCCGCGTCGACGAGCCGATCGAACTCCTCGTTGGTCCACTTGCCGTCGTTGGACGAGGCGTTGGTGTAGTAGAGCGGCTGGAGGAAGTTCTGGATGAGCGGATAGTCCATCTGCCAGCCGGCCCGGAAGGGCCCGCTCAGCTTGGACTGGGTGATCTTGCCGCGGTAGTCGGCGAAGGTGCCGACCGGACTCCCCGTACAGGCCCGGTCGTTTCCGAGGGCGTTGTTGATGGAGTGGCACACGGCGTCGACCCATTCCTTGTGCGAGCCGTTGTCCGCGTTGTACGAGATCGTCAGCCGGCCACCGGGAATGCCGCCGCCTTCGGCGATCAGCTGCTTCGCGTGGACCGGGTCGTAGGTGCAGTACGAGCCGCAGAGCGCGTCGTCATAGCCCCCGTCGGGGCCGAGCACGGGCGAGGTCCAGTCCTTGGCCGGGGTGCGGGTCTTCCTGAAGATGGTCTCGGTGATCTGCTCACGGTTGATCGCCATGGACAGGCCCTGCCGGACCTTCTCCTGACCCGGCTTGTTCCAGGCCGGGTCGTAGAAGGGGAAGGCGAGGGTCTGGATGATGCCCGCAGGAGTGTTGATGTAGCGGTCGCCCAGGTCGGCCTGCACGTTCTTGAGCTGCGATGCGGGAACGTCGTCGACCAGGTCGAGGTTTCCGGCCGTCAGGTCCGTGTAGGCGGTGTTGTTGTCGGTGTAGACCTTGAGGTCGATGCCGCCGTTCCTCGCCTTGTCGTCGCCGGGGTAGCCGTCCCAGCGGCGCAGGGACATCTGCGCGCCCTTGGCGTAGGAATCGACGGTGTACGGACCGTTCCCGACGGGCTTGGCCAGCCACCCGTCATGGTCGGTGAAGAAGGCTTTCGGCAGCGGTGAGAAGGCGGCGTACCCGAGGGTCTCGGGCCAGGTGGAGAACTTCTGGCTGAGCGTCACCGTGAAGGTCCGCGGACCGGTCACCTTGAGACCCCGCATGGTCTGGGCGGTGGCATCGCCGGACGCCGGATGGACCTGGTCGTAGCCCTCGATGTAGCCGAAGAAGTAGGCGTTGCGCTGGTTGTTCTCGAGGTGGGCGCCGTAGTTCCAGGCATCCACGAACGACTGCGCGGTGACGGGCTCCCCGTTGGAGAAGGTCCAGCCGTCCTTGACGGTGACGGTGAAGGTGGTGGAGTCCGTGGTGTCGATCTTCTCGGCGAGCATGTTCTGCGCCTCGCCGGTCTTCGGGTCGTACCGCTTGAGCCCCCGGAAGACCATGTCGAGGACCTTGCCGCCCTGGACCTCGTTGGTGTTCGCCGGCTCCAGCGGATTCTGCGGATCCCCCCACGACGAGCTCACGATCCCGTCGGCCCCGCCTCCGCCGCCGCTCCCACCGCCGCAGGCAGCCGCAGTGCACGCGAGCGCGAACGCGACGGCGGCCCGTGCGGCGGGTGTGGCATGCACGGCTGGGCGCATGGGTGCCTCCTCGGGGTCCAGGGAGACAAGTAGACCCCAATATCACCCCAAAACCTGACATTACGCGCAGCCGTGATGTCGGATGTGGCACGGGGAAACGCCCAAGGGCGCTCTTCCCGCGGGAAGAGCGCCCTTGAGTGTGCAAGCCGTGGACCTGGCACCGCCGCCTGTCAGGCGACGTGGACCACGTCCTTCTCCTCGGCGAAGTGGCACGCCGACTCGTGCGCGGCCGGCGTGTCCACGCTCTGGAAGCGCTCGGGGACCGCCAGCAGAGGCACGTCGGTGGCGCACTTGTCCTGGGCCTTCCAGCAACGGGTGCGGAAGCGGCAGCCGGACGGCGGGTCCGCCGGCGACGGGACGTCACCGGTGAGGATGATGCGCTCGCGCCCCTCGCGGACCGCCGGGTCGGGCACCGGGACGGCCGACAGCAGCGCCTGGGTGTAGGGGTGCGTCGGGTGGTCGTAGATCTGCACGTCGGTGCCGATCTCCGCCATCTTGCCCAGGTACATCACGCCGACCCGGTCGGAGATGTGCCGGACGATCGACAGGTCGTGGGCGATGAAGAGGTAGGACAGGTTGAACTCGTCCTGGAGCCTCTCCATCAGGTTGACGACCTGCGCCTGGACCGACACGTCCAGAGCCGACACCGGCTCGTCGCAGATGATGATCTCCGGGTTGAGCGCCAGGCCGCGCGCGATGCCGATGCGCTGGCGCTGTCCGCCGGAGAACTGGTGCGGATAGCGGTTGATGTGCTCCGGGTTGAGACCGACGACGTCCAGCAGGTCCTTCACCCTGCGCTGCCGGTCGCCCTTCGGAGCCACGTCGGGGTGGATCTCGAAGGGCTCGCCGATGATGTCACCGACGGTCATCCGGGGGTTCAGCGAGGTGTAGGGGTCCTGGAACACCATCTGGATGTTCCGGCGGACGGCCTTGAGCGCCCGGCCGGACAGCTTGGTGATGTCCTGGCCCTTGTAGAAGATCTCACCGGCGGTCGCGGTCTCCAGCAGCATGAGCAGCTTGGCGACGGTGGACTTACCGCAGCCGGACTCGCCGACGATGCCGAGGGTCTCGCCCTGGTAGAGGTCGAAGGAGATCCCGTCCACGGCCTTGACCGCGCCGACGTGCCGCTTGAAGAGGATGCCCTGGGTCAGCGGGAAGTGCTTGACCAGGTTGCGCACCTGGAGGATCGGCTCACCCCGGTCGACGGGAGCCTCGATGGCCGCTACGGCCTCGGCATCGGTGCTCGCGTCGACCGTCTCGACGTCGGTGACGTTCGGGGTCGCGTCCACGGCCTCGTCCTTCTTGCTTGTCTCAGCCATGGATCGTCTCCTTCCAGAAGTGGCACGCGCTGCCGCGGCCGGGCAGCTCGGCGCCGTCCTCCTCGGTCACCGGGCGCAGCAGCGGCACATCGGTGCGACACACGTCCTGTGCCTTGGGGCAACGCGGGTTGAAGGCGCAGCCCGACGGGATCTTCATCAGGTTGGGCGGCAGACCCTTGATCGCGAACAGCTCCTGGCCCTTCTGGTCCAGGCGCGGGATGGAGTCCAGCAGTCCGCGGGTGTACGGGTGGGCAGGCCGCCCGTACAGCTCGTGGACGGGCGCGGTCTCCACGATGCGACCCGCGTACATCACCGCGATCTTGTCGGCGACGTCGGCGACGACACCGAGGTCGTGGGTGATGAGGATCAGACCCATGTTCTCCTCGCGCTGGAGTTCCGCGAGGAGGTCCATGACCTGGGCCTGGACGGTCACGTCGAGCGCGGTGGTCGGCTCGTCCGCGATGATCAGGTCAGGCTCCAGCGCCAGCGCCATGGCGATCATGATCCGCTGACGCATACCGCCGGAGAACTGGTGCGGGTAGTCGTTGACACGTGCCCTGGCGGCCGGGATCTTCACCCGGTCCATCAGCTCGATGGACTTGGCCTTGGCTTCCTTGCGGGACATGCCCAGGTGCACCCGGAACATCTCGCCGAGCTGGTACCCGACGCTCATCACCGGGTTCAGCGAAGAGAGCGCGTCCTGGAAGATCATGGCGATGCGCCGGCCGCGGATCTTGCGCCGCTCCTCGGCGGACATCTTCAGCATGTCCTGACCGCGGAAGAGGATCTCGCCCTGCGGGATCCTGCCGGGAGGCATGTCCAGGATGCCCATGATCGCCTGGGCGGTCACGGACTTGCCGGAGCCGGACTCGCCGAGCACCGCGAGGGTCTCGCCGGAGTGGACGTTGTAGCTCACGCCGTTGACGGCCTTGGCGACGCCCTCCCGGGTGTGGAACTCCACATGGAGGTCCTTCACCTCGAGCAGCGGGGCGCTGTCGTGTGCGTCCCCGCGCGGCGCGGGGACCGGACTGGTCTTGTCGATGGTGGTCACGTACGCCCTCCTAGCGCAGCTTCGGGTCGAGGGCGTCGCGCACTGCTTCGCCGAGCATGATGAAGGCCAGCACCGTGATGCTCAGGAACAGCGACGGGAACAGCACCATGTGGGGGGAGGACAGGAAGCGGTCCTGGCCGTCGCTGATCATCAGACCCCAGGAGATGTTCGGGGACTGGACACCGATGCCGAGGTACGAGAAGGCCGCCTCGGCGGAGATGTACACACCGAGGTTGATCGTCGTCATGACGATCACCGCGGCGAGGGAGTTCGGCAGGACGTGGCGCATGGCGATACGCCAGCCGCTGGCGCCGAGCGCCTTGGCCGCCACCACGTAGTCGTTGTGCTTGTTGGTGATGACGCCACCGCGCATGATGCGGAACAGCTGGGGCCAGCCGAGCACCGCCATGATCAGCGACACGGTGACCACGTTGCCGGAGCCGAGCATCGCCAGGACGAGCAGACCACCGAGCATGGTGGGGATGGCGAACCAGATCTCGGTGAAACGGGAGACCAGGGAGTCCAGCAGGCCGCCGCGCAGACCGGCGATCATGCCGAGTGCGCCACCGACCAGCGTGACGAGCACGGAGGTGAGCACACCGACGATGATCGAGTTGCGGGTGCCGTAGACGGCCCGGGTGTAGATGTCGCAGCCCTGGACGTCGAACCCGAACCAGTGCGCGGCACTGGGCTCTTCCACGGAGTGCGACAGGTCGCAGAAGCCCTTGGCGAACGGGTCGGCGCTCGTGAACAGCTGCGGCACGGCGGACATCACAAGCAGGAAGAGGATCATCGCCGCGGAGATGAGGAACACCGGGTTGCGCCTCAGGTCGCGCCAGGCGTCGCTCCACATGCTGGCGACGCGCTCGGGCTTCGCTTCCTTGCCCTTGCCGCTCTTGCCGCCCTCGGTCTTGGTCACCGGCGCGGCCACGCTGTCCTCAACGGTTGCAGAGGTGTTCTCAGGCATAGCGGATCCTCGGGTCGAGCACGGCGTAGAGAAGGTCCACGACGAGGTTGGCAAAGATGTAGACGAGGACGAGCACGGTCACGATGCCGACGACGACCGGGCCTTCGCGCAGGTAGACGGACTGGAAGAGCTGCCCGCCGATGCCGGGGATGTTGAACAGGCGCTCGGTGATGATCGCGCCGCCCATCAGGGCGCCGAGGTCGACGCCGAGGAAGGTGACGATGGGGATGAGCGCGTTGCGCAGAGCGTGCCGGACGATGACCCGTCCCCGTCCCAGGCCCTTCGCGACAGCGGTACGCACGAAGTCCGCGCGCATCGTCTCCATCATGCTGGTCCGGGTGAGCCGGGCGATGTAGGCGAGGGACGCCGAGGCGAGCACCACACCCGGGAGGATCAGGGTCGTCATGTCCTCCGCGTCGTACGAGATGGGCGCGACGGCCCACTTCACGCCCAGCGTCAGCTGGAGCACGTTACCGAGCACGAACGACGGCACGGCGACGAGAAGGAGAGTCGATATGAGGACGATGTTGTCGAGGAACTTGCCGCGGCGAAGGGCCGCGAAGACACCGGCGACGATACCGATCAGCGCCTCGATGGCGAACGCGATGAGCGCCAGGTTCAGGGTGACCGGGAAACGCTCGCTCATGATCTCGGAGACCTGGCGACCCGTGTAGGTCTCGCCGAAGTCACCCGTGAAGACGCCCGAGATGTAGTACCAGTACCGCATGTAGAGCGGGTCATTGAGGTGGTACTGCTCCCGAAGCAGCGCCGCGATGGCAGGGTCTGCTCTCTTCTCGCCCGCCAGGGCCTGGATCGGGTCACCTGGCAGCAGGAAGACGAGGCAGTACAGAAGGATGGTCGCGCCGAGCAGTACGGGTATCGCCTGCAGCAGACGCCTAATCAGGTATCGACCCATCAGGTCTCCAGTTGTACGGATACCGGGTGCACAACGGAGGGTTTTCAGCACACCCGGGTGGGGTTATCGACAGGGAGACGGCAGAGGGGGGTGACGGGCGCTTAGTCCCGTCACCCCCATGCTGTCAGGACCTCTCAGAAGGTCCCGTGAACCGTCAGGCGGGGTTGACCGAAGTCCAGTCCACCTGCGTCATGTTGTCGATACGCAAGCCCGGCTTGATGTTCTTGCTGGTACCGGCGTTCAGCTTGTAGAAGTACACCGGGATGTACGGCAGCTCCTTCAGCAGGACGTCGTCCGCCTGCTGGTAGGCCTTGACCGCGGCGTCCTCGCTGGTGGCCGTGTCGGCCTGGTCCAGGAACTTCTCGACGTCCTTGTTGACGTAGCCCGAGTAGTTGGAGCCGTTGGTGATGGCGTCCTCGGAGAAGATCGGACGCAGGTAGTTCTCGGCGGCCGGGTAGTCCATCGACCAGGCCATACGGAACGCGCCCTTGTACTTCTTGGCACCCAGGTCGTCGAGGATGGCGCCGAACTGCTCGAACGGCTTGACCGTGACGTCCAGGCCGAGGTTCTTCTCGAGCTGCGCGGCCAGAGCCTCGATCCACTCCTTGTGGCCGCCGTCGGCGTTGTAGCCGAGCTCCATCTTGTTGCCCGGCAGGCCGCCCGCGGCGTCGAAGGCCTTCTTCGCCTCGGTCGGGTTGTACTTGCACGCGTCGCCGCACGCACCCTGGCGGTAGCCCGGAACCAGCGGGTTGATGAAGTCGTCCGCGGGGGTACGGGTGTTGAGGAAGATCTTCTCGGTGATCGACTTCCGGTCGATCGCCATCGAGATGGCCTTGCGGATCTCGGGCTTCGAGTAGGCCTTGTTGGTCGTCGCCGGCGGGAAGCCGAGGTAACCGACACCGGAGTCCGTGCCCTCGATGTAACGCTCGCCGAGGTCCTTGGAGGCGGTGGCCATCGCGGACGTCGGGATGTTGTCCATGATGTCGACGGCGCCACCGAGCAGGTCGCGGTAGGACGTGTCCTGGTTGTTGTAGATCTTGAAGGTCACACCCGCGATCTTGATGTCCTTGACATCGGGGTGCTTGTCGTACTTGACCGTCTTGATCTGCTGGTTGTGGACGAACTTGCCGTCCATCTTGAAGGGGCCGTTGCCGATCGGGGCGGTCTCGAAGCCCTTCGGGTCCGAGAAGAACGCCTTCGGCAGCGGGTAGAAGGAGTTGAAGCCCAGCATGGTCTTGAAGCTGCTGAACGGCGCCGAGAGCGTGACCTCGAAGGTCTTCTCGTCGACGACCTTCAGGCCCTTCATCTTGTCCGTGGCCGGCTTCTTGCCCTCGCCCGGGTTCAGGTCCGCGTAGCCATCGATCTTGGCGTACAGCGGGTTGGTCTCCTGGGTGTTGTCCTGGTTGGCGCCGTAGTTCCAGGCGTCGACGTAGGACTGCGCGGTGACCTTCTCACCGTTGTGGAAGGTGTAGCCGTCCTTGAGCTTGATCGTCCAGACCTTGCTGTCCTTGGTCTCGATCGACGCAGCCATGTCCAGCTGGGCTTCGTTCTTCTCGTCGTACCGCACGAGGCCGGTGAACAGGGCGTTCATGACCTCGGAGCCCTCGGACTCGTACGTGTTCGACGGGACCAGACCGTTCTGGGGCTCCCCGAGCTCCATCACGATCTGACGGGCAGCGCCGCCCTTGCCATTGCTACCGCTACCGCCACCACAGGCGGTCGCGGCCAGGGCGACAACGATCGCACCCGCGACCCACTTGGCGCTCTTGGCACCGCGCATGGGTTCCTCCTCATGAGTTGTCACTTCGAGAAGGGCACAAAAAATCGCCGACACCCCTGACGGCGATGACTTCCGCACCCTGAGTGTGCTCGTGAGTCGGCGCTCCCCACAGCGCTTGACCCGTTGACCCGAGCTCAATGAAGCCAACTATTGGCTACCTTCGCGCCGTAAACCACACCTAAAGAGTCTCGGTTTGACAACATCACTCGTGCCCAGATGGCCAATATCCGGACAAAGGGAGCACAGACAGACACCCGCGAAACGGACTGTTAATACAAGTTCCGGCGAGCAACGTCCGGAAACCGGACGCTCGCACCGAAAAGTGGTTGACTCCGCTTCCGCGGAGTCCGGGCAGTCCAGGAGGCCGGACGCCTCGTACGCACAGGGGTGAACGACGGCCGGCCCCGCAGGATCTGCGGGGCCGGTTCTTCGTCGTCGCTAGGTCAGCCGTGCTTGGCGCGCGAGGCGGCGCGGGCACGCTCACGGGCGTCCAGGTTGACCTTGCGGATACGCACGGCCTCCGGGGTCACCTCGACGCACTCGTCGTCCCGGCAGAACTCCAGGGACTGCTCGAGCGACAGCTTGCGCGGCGGGACGATGGCCTCGAAGGAATCGGCCGACGAGGACCGCATGTTCGTGAGCTTCTTCTCCTTGGTGATGTTCACGTCCATGTCGTCGGAACGGGAGTTCTCACCGACGATCATGCCCTCGTAGACCTCGGTGCCCGGCTCGACGAACAGCACGCCGCGCTCCTGGAGGTTCGTCATCGCGAACGCGGTGACGGCGCCGGAGCGGTCGGCGACCAGCGAGCCGTTGTTGCGGGTCGTCAGGGTGCCGAACCACGGCTCGTGGCCCTCGTGGATGGAATGGCCGATGCCCGTGCCGCGGGTCTGGGTCAGGAACTCGGTACGGAAGCCGATGAGGCCGCGGGAGGGAACGACGAACTCCATGCGCACCCAGCCGGAGCCGTGGTTCGACATGTTGTCCATGCGGCCCTTGCGCACGCCCATGAGCTGGGTGACCGCACCCATGTGCTCCTCGGGCACGTCGATCGTCATGCGCTCGACGGGCTCGTGGACCTTGCCGTCGACCTCCTTGGTGACCACCTGCGGCTTGCCGATGGTCAGCTCGAAGCCCTCGCGGCGCATCTGCTCGACCAGGATGGCCAGGGCGAGCTCACCACGGCCCTGCACCTCCCAGGCGTCGGGGCGCCCGGTGTCCAGCACGCGCAGCGAGACGTTGCCGATGAGCTCGCGGTCGAGACGGTCCTTCACCTGGCGGGCGGTGACCTTGCGGTCCTTGACGGCCGCCTTGTTGTCCGCGCCCTTGCCGGTGGCGCCGCGGCCCACCAGGGGCGAGGTGTTCGTACCGATGGTCATCGAGATCGCGGGCTCGTCGACCGTGATCAGCGGCAGCGCGATCGGGTTCTCCGGGTCGGCCAGGGTCTCACCGATCATGATCTCGGGGATACCGGCCACGGCGCAGATGTCACCGGGGCCCGCCTTCTCGGCGGGCTTGCGGGTGAGCGCCTCGGTCATCATCAGCTCGGAGATGCGGACGTTGGCGATGGAGCCGTCCCGCTTGATCCAGGCGACCGTCTGCCCCTTGCGGAGCTCGCCCTGCTCGACCCGGAGCAGCGCGATACGGCCGAGGAAGTTGTCGGCGTCGAGGTTGGTGACGTGCGCCTGGAGCGGCGCCTCGTCGTCGTAGACCGGCGCCGGGATGTGATCCAGGATGGCGGAGAAGAACGGTTCCAGGCTCTCGCTGTCGGCCGGGACGGTACCGTCCTCCGGCTTGGTCAGCGAGGCGATGCCGTCACGGCCGCAGGCGTAGACGATCGGGAACTCGATCTGCTCCTCGTCGGCGTCCAGGTCGAGGAAGAGGTCGTAGGTCTCGTTGACGACCTCGTCGATCCGGGAGTCCGGACGGTCCGTCTTGTTGATGCAGAGGATGACGGGCATCCGCCGCTGGAGCGCCTTGCGCAGCACGAAACGGGTCTGCGGCAGCGGGCCCTCGGAGGCGTCCACCAGCAGCACGACGCCGTCGACCATCGACAGACCGCGCTCGACCTCACCGCCGAAGTCGGCGTGGCCGGGGGTGTCGATGATGTTGATCGTGATCGGGGCCCCGCCGTCCTTGGGGTGGTACTTCACCGCCGTGTTCTTGGCGAGGATCGTGATGCCCTTCTCACGCTCCAGGTCGTTCGAGTCCATGACGCGGTCGTCGACGGAGTCGAGCTGGTGCGCGGCGAAGGCTCCCGCCTGCTTCAGCATGGCGTCGACGATGGTCGTCTTGCCGTGGTCGACGTGGGCGACGATGGCTACGTTACGGATGTCGTGGCGCGTGGGCATGAGTGGCTTGCGCTTCTCTCGGATCGTGGGATGCGGCGTCTGTGTGCTCGTACGCCCGCCGGGCGGACGCGCCACGGCTGTGTCCATGGTACGGGGCCGTCGCGGAAGGGGCTTCCCGGCCCGATTCCGAGGGCTTCCGGGCATGGCCCTGCCCGCCGGGGTTCCCGGCGGGCAGGGATGTATCCGCGGTTGTGTTCCGGTTCGGACGTTCTTGATCACTTACAGCCGCTTGGGGCTGCTTACGGCTGCTTGAAGCCGATGTCCTGGTAGCGGGGCGACGCGTAGCCGAAGGCCCCGACATTGGCCAGATCGTGCCTGACCGCCACGAGCTGCGGGCGCTGGTAGAGGGGAATGGATCCGGCTGCTGCCCAGATGTGCGCGTCGGCCTGCTTCACCAGCTCCGCCGAGTCCTTCTCGTCCAGCTCCGAGAGCGCCCGCTCGAAGAGCTGGTCGATCCGGTCCGTGCCGACCCGGGTGTAGTTCTGCTCCACCAGCAGGGAGCCGTCGGCGGCGGGACGGGGCTTGGCGAAGATCGGCCGGGCGTCGGTCGCGGGGAAGGCGCTGGTGGGCCAGGAATAGAGGGCGAGGTCGTACTGGCCGGACGCGATGTGGTCCTTGAAGTAGCTCTCGTCGGCGACCTTGGTGATCTCGGTGCGGATGCCGACCTCGTCCAGCATGCGGGCGATCCGGTTGCCCACGGTGCGCAGGGTCCCCGAGCCGGGACCCGAGGGGAGGACGAACCTCAGGGTGAGCGGCTTGCCGTCCTTGCCGAGCGGGCCGCTCGCCGGGTGCCCGGCGGTGCCCGCGGGAGCGGGGGCGCGGGTGCCGACAGGGGCGTAGGCGCCGGCCATACCGCCCCCGCCCTGCTTGGCGTCCCCGGTCCCGTACCCGTACGCGTCCATGTCGTCACCGGCCGCGGAGTCGTCGCGGGTGCCGTCACCGAGGTACACGTCCATGTCGCGGGTGCGGTCGCTGTCGACACGGTCGAGGGCGTCGGCCTGACGGCGCAGGGCCGCGCGCTGGACGGCGGCGCTGCGGGCGGGAGCCAAGACGTTCCATCCCGCCTCACGGCCGGGGACCACATCGCCGGGCTTGTCGTCACTGGGGTTGCCGGGGTCCTCGTCCGGCATTGCCTCGTCGTCGTCCGGTGCGAAGCCCGCGGCTCCGCCGTCCTCGTCGGAGACGCTGTCGTCGGACTCGTCCTGGGCGCCGGAGCTGTCCATGTCGTCGGACCCGTTGCCGCCGACGTACCGGTCCTGGGCCTGGTCCGGGTCCTGGGCCTGGTCCGGGTCCTGGGCCTGGTCCGGGTCCTGGGCCTGGTCACCGGAGCCGGCTTCGGCCGCGCCTGGGGACTCGGCGCCGGTCACCCCGCCGGACGGCACGGCCGGGGTCTGCGCGGCGGAGCTCTCGGCAGCGGCCCCCGGAGCGGCCGGGGTCTGCGCGGCGGGGGGCTGCGCTGCGGGGGTCTTCCCGGCCGTGCCCCGGCCCGCGTCCGCCTCCGCTCCCGCCTTGGTCCCGTCCGGGACCTTCTGGCGTGCGCCCTCCCTCGTCCAGCCCGCGTCAGCGAGCAGCGCCTGCGCCTCCTCGGTGTCGTGACCGCCGAGTGCCGCGCTGCTGTCGGCGTAGGCCCGCTGGCCGACGAGCGCGACATGGCTGCCGACCGGCTGGGCGGGCAGACCCAGCGGCCCCAGCACGGTCTCCGCGAGCGCCTTGCGGTCGAGCGCGCGGGCCACCGCACGGCGTACCCGCTCGTCCGCGAGCGGCCCGGACTCCCCGTTGAGGGCGAGCTGGGTGTACGCGGGTTCCAGCGACTTGCGGACCACGAAGTCCCGCAGCGCGATCTGTTCCTTCGCGTACTCCGCCTGGGCGGCCTCGCCGGGTCCCCCGGCGAGCTGGGCCGTCTCGGCCTCGTCCTCGTCGGCCCCGTAGGCCTTGGCCAGGGAGGTCGGCGTGGACCCCATGCCGGGGGCACCGGAAGTCCGCGCGGTGGGACCGTTCTTCCCGTCCCGTACGGCGACGGCGATTCGGTCCGCGACACTCCGGTCGACATCGGCCACGTCGACCGTGCCCGCGGCGAGCGCGGTGGCGCGCTTGTCGCGCGCCACCGCCCGCAGCACAAGCGAGTCGAGCCGGGCGGGCGTCCCCCACCAGCGCGGATTGCGGACGAGTGTCACCGTCCCGGCCTCGCGGTTGGTGGACTGGAGCATGAAGGGGCCCGCGGAGGTCTTCAGGGCGTTGCGGGCCTCCTCGTTGAACGCCGCCGGAGCCCCCATGACCTCCTTGGGGTAAAGCGGTGTGAACAGGGCCTGCCAGTCGGCGTAGGGCTTGGCGAAGGTGACCCGGACCTCCAGGTCGTTCTTGCCGCGCTCGACCTTCTCGATCCGGTCGTAGCCGGCATTGCGCGCGCTCCAGTACGCCGTGTCCTTGCCGCTCAGCGCCCGCCACTGGGCGACGAAGTCGGGCGCCCCGATCTCCCGGCCGTTGCCCCAGACCGCCTGCTCGCTGAGCTTGTAGACCACGACCTGCCGGGGCTCGCGCTGTGTGACCTCGGCCGATACCAGGTAGTCCGCGTTGCGCTGCGGACGGCCGTGCTCGTCGAGCCGGAAGAGGGCCGGGAGCACCGCGCCGGTGACCCGGGAGGTCGCGGCGTCGGCGTCGGCCTGGAAGGCGTTGAAGGTCGCCGGCACGGCGTCGACGGCCCAGTGCACGGTGCCGCCGTCGTCGAGCCGGTCGGGGGCGGCTGCACCGATGTCCATGGGCACCGGCTTCGCGCGCGCCCCCGGCTGTGCCGTGGTGCACCCGGCCAGCACGGGCAGCGCGATCACCCCGCTGGTGAGGAGGGCGAGAGCGGAGCGCAGGGTCCTGCGGCGCAACCGGCGCACGGCGACGACGTCGGGCATGGCCTGTACCTCTTCGTGCTGGTTCGGATTCGTCCCGGTTCAGGACACTTCAGGCTGACAGGGAAATTTAGGGATGATCACACTGATTCCGCCTACACTGAAAGGCACGGTGGCAAGGGCGCGCCGCCGACACGGCGGGGCGGCCGGCAAACCCACCCATGCGGCCCACCGGGGATGCCCTCCTCCGGGTGGCGCGCGGCGGGAATCGGTGCACACGCCTTCACAACGGGGGATGTGACGCGCGACACTCGCAGGCGCACAAGGAGCCCTCTGGGGAGCAACCCCAGACACCCGCATGCCACCCGCGACCGCGGAAGTGAGGGCAACACATGTCCGTGCAGGACGAATTGACGGCGGTCAAGCGCTGTCTCGACGACCTGACCCGTACGGTCAACCGGCTGGAGCAGAGCCTTCTGCGTGAGGACGCCTCCCGCGCCCAGTCGGTCCACCGCCCCGAGCACCTGGTCAGCATTCCCGACACTCCATACGACAGCACCCTGTGGACGGACTCGGACGACGAGGGCCTGGGCGCGCGCGACCGACACGCCCCGTAACGGCCGACGTTCCTCCGGACTCGTAAGGCTCGCGTGCCGCTGACGCACGCCCCCGAAAGAGCTGTCCAAGGAGACCTCGTTGGCCACAGGCACCCAACCTCATAGCGCTCACAGCGGGACGGGCGTGCACAGCGCGTCCCGCGCCGCCATCACCCCCCGCCATCTCCGGACCGACCGCTGGTGGCTGGCGCCCGCCGTCACCGCGGCCGGCCTGCTCGCCTTCGTCGTCTACTCGACCTGGCGAGCCTTCGCCAACAGCGACTACTACGCCGCGCCCTATGTCTCGCCGTTCTACTCGCCCTGCCTCGCCGAGAACTGCGAGACCATGCGGGGCGGGCCCAACTGGGAGATCTTCGGGAGCTGGTGGGGCCTGTCCCCCGCGCTGCTGATCCTGATCTTCCCGCTCGGCTTCCGGCTGACCTGCTACTACTACCGCAAGGCCTATTACCGGGGCTTCTGGGCGTCACCACCGGCCTGCGCGGTGGCCGAGCCGCACAGCACGTACACGGGTGAGACCCGCTTCCCGCTGATCCTCCAGAACGTGCACCGGTACTTCTTCTACCTGGCGCTGCCGGTCGCCGGAATCCTCACCTACGACACCGTGCTGGCGTTTCGCGACGAGCACTACGCCTGGGGCCACATGGGGCTCGGCACGCTCGTCTTCCTCGTCAACATCGTGCTGATCTGGGCGTACACCCTGTCCTGTCACTCCTGTCGGCACATCATCGGCGGCCGCCTGAAGCACTTCTCCAAGCACCCGGTGCGCTACCGCCTGTGGGGCCTGGTCAGCAGGCTGAACGGGCATCACATGCTGCTCGCCTGGGCATCGCTGGTCAGCGTGGCGCTCGCGGACTTCTACGTGTATCTGCTCGCCAGCGGCGCCTTCGCCGACCCGCGGTTCTTCTAGGTGCTTCGTCCAGGTGCTAGGGAAGGTGCTCATCGATGACCGAGCTGGAACGCCAGGAGTGGGATGTCGTCGTGGTGGGCGCGGGGGGTGCGGGACTCCGGGCCGCCATCGAGGCGCGCGAGCAGGGCGCACGTACCGCCGTGATCTGCAAGTCGCTCTTCGGCAAGGCCCACACAGTCATGGCGGAGGGCGGGATCGCCGCCTCCATGGCCAATGCGAACGCCCACGACAACTGGCAGGTCCACTTCCGCGACACCATGCGCGGCGGCAAGTTCCTCAACCAGTGGCGGATGGCGGAACTGCACGCCCAGGAGGCGCCCGAGCGGGTCTGGGAACTGGAGACCTGGGGCGCGCTCTTCGACCGCACGAAGGACGGGAGGATCTCCCAGCGCAACTTCGGCGGCCATGAGTATCCGCGCCTCGCCCATGTCGGCGACCGGACGGGCCTGGAGCTGATCCGGACCCTCCAGCAGAAGATCGTCTCCCTCCAGCAGGAGGACAAGGCCACGTTCGGGGATTACGAGGCCCGGCTGAAGGTCTTCCAGGAGTGCACGGTGACCCGCGTCCTCAAGGACGACGGGCGAAGCGAGGCGGGGGCACCCCCCGGCCGGGGGCTCGGGGGCAGTGTCTCGGGGGTCTTCTGCTACGAGCGCGAGTCGGGCCGCTTCTTCGTGCTGGAAGCGCCCGCCGTGGTGCTGGCCACCGGCGGGATCGGCAAGTCCTTCAAGGTGACCTCGAACTCCTGGGAGTACACGGGCGACGGTCAGGCGTTGGCGCTGCTCGCCGGGGCTCCGCTGGTCAACATGGAGTTCGTGCAGTTCCATCCGACCGGGATGGTCTGGCCGCCGTCGGTGAAGGGGATCCTCGTCACCGAGTCGGTGCGTGGCGACGGAGGGGTGCTGCGCAACAGCGACGGCAAGCGGTTCATGTTCGACTACGTCCCGGATGTCTTCAAGGAGAAGTACGCGGAGTCCGAGGAGGAGGGCGACCGCTGGTACGAGGACCCGGACAACAACCGGCGACCACCCGAGCTGCTCCCTCGTGACGAGGTGGCCCGCGCCATCAACGCCGAGGTGAAGGCGGGCCGTGGCTCCCCGCACGGCGGGGTGTTCCTCGATGTGTCGACCCGGATGCCCGCCGAGGTGATCCGGCGTCGGCTGCCTTCCATGTACCACCAGTTCAAGGAGCTGGCGGACGTGGACATCACGGCGGAGGCGATGGAGGTCGGACCCACCTGCCACTACGTGATGGGCGGTGTCGCGGTCGAGTCCGACAGCGCCGCCGCGGTCGGCGTCCCCGGCCTCTTCGCGGCGGGCGAGGTCGCGGGGGGAATGCACGGGTCCAACCGTCTGGGTGGCAACTCGCTCTCCGACCTGCTGGTGTTCGGCCGCCGGGCGGGGCTGCACGCCGCCCGGTATGCGGCGAGCCTCGACGGGAACAGGCCGGTCGTGGACGGGGCCCAGATCGACACGGCCGCGGCGGAGGCGCTGCGGCCGTTCAGTGCGGAGAGCCCGGAGCCCGGTGCGGCGCCCGAGAACCCGTACACGCTCCACCAGGAGCTCCAGCAGTCCATGAACGACCTGGTCGGCATCATCCGGCGCGAGCCCGAGATGCTGCAGGCCCTCAAGAAGCTCGCGGAGCTCAGGGTCCGCGCCCGGCGTGCCGGGGTCGAGGGGCACCGGCAGTTCAACCCGGGCTGGCACCTGTCCCTGGATCTGCGGAACATGCTGCTGGTCAGCGAGTGCATCGCCCGGGCGGCGCTGGAACGCAACGAGAGCCGTGGCGGGCACACCCGTGAGGACTTCCCCGGGATGGACCGCGAGTGGCGCCGGGTCAATCTGCTGTGCCGGCTGGCGGACCCCACAGGAGCACTCGCGGCCACCGACCCGGCGCGGGGGCAGATCGAACTCGTCCGCACGAACGCCGAGCCCATCCGCAACGACCTGCTCGCCCTGTTCGAGAAGGAGGAGCTGGTCAAGTACCTCGCCGAAGAGGAGCTGTACGCATGAGCACGTACGACGCTCGGTTCAGGGTGTGGCGGGGCGACCAGGAGGGCGGGGGTCTCTCGGACTTCACGGTCGAGGTCCACGACGGTGAAGTCGTCCTCGACATCATCCACCGGCTCCAGGCCACCCAGGCACAGGATCTGGCGGTGCGCTGGAACTGCAAGGCGGGCAAGTGCGGCTCTTGCAGCGCGGAGATCAACGGCCGCCCGCGGCTGTTGTGTATGACCCGGATGTCGGTCTTCTCGCGCGAGGAGACGATCACGGTCACCCCGCTGCGGGCCTTCCCGGTGGTGCGCGATCTGGTCACGGATGTCTCCTTCAACTACGCCAAGGCCCGTGAGGTCCCCTCCTTCGTCCCGCCCCCCGGGCTCGCCCCGGGCGAGTACCGCATGCAGCAGTCCGATGTGGACCGCTCCCAGGAGTTCCGCAAGTGCATCGAGTGCTTCCTGTGCCAGGACACCTGCCATGTGGTGCGTGACCACGAGGAGAACAAGTCCGCCTTCGCCGGCCCCCGCTTCCTGATGCGGGTCGCCGAGCTGGACATGCACCCCCTCGACGCCGCCGCCGATTCCGGCATCGACCGCAAGCGCACCGCCCAGGACGAGCACGGCCTGGGCTATTGCAACATCACGAAGTGCTGCACCGAGGTGTGCCCCGAGGGCATCAGGATCACCGACAACGCGCTGATCCCTCTGAAGGAACGTGCGGTGGACCGCAAGTACGACCCGCTGGTCTGGCTGGGGAGCAGGATCCGGCGCCGGACGCAGTGACAGGTCGCGGTGCGGGTGGCCAAGGCCGTACGCTTCGCGGC
>NZ_JBHWIW010000056.1:0-17265 GCF_042731955.1 Streptomyces sp. NPDC059828
CGGGTGGGGGGGGGGGGGTGCTGTAGCGGGCGGCGGAGGATGTTACGGGGCGCGCCGGGCTGCCGGCGGCCGTCACAGGACGGCCGCCGGAAGCCCGGTGCCCAGCCCTGGCGCGGTCAGTGCCAGCCCTCGCGGTAGGCCGCCCAGTCCCCCTCCTGCGCCGCGAAGTCGACGTACAGCGCCACACCGAACCGCTTCCGGCCCGGGTCCGTGCGCCCGAGGCCGAGCCGGGCGCCCCGGATCGCCGCGGACACCGTCTCGGCGTTCTCCCAGTGCCCGATGTCGTCCTCGTGGAAGAACGGCAGCCCCATGAGCACGTCGGTGTCGTCGGGGGCGACTTCCAGGGCCAGCGAGGTCTGCTGGGCGACATAGCCGCCGTACAGGCTCTCCAGCGGCATCCATGTGTCGTACGACATCACCGCTATCTGGTCCACGCGGCGCGCCACCTCGCCGAAGAACTCCTGGGACCACCACTTGCCCCGCCCGGTGAGCGCGCTGTTGACCGCGTGGGCGGCCGGCAGCGGGTCTATCTGGTGGGCGGCCACCGAGAGCGGGACCCGGCGCTGCGCCGTGAGCCGCCGAAGATCGTCCAGCAGTGACAGATAGTCACGGTCGCCCGAGTGCAGGGGCTCCAGATCGAAGTGCACCCCGTCGAACCCGGCGTCCAGCACCTGCTCCGCGGACCGCACCACCGCCGCACGGCTCCCCCCGTCGGACAGCCTCAGCCCGTCCGGCGACTCGCCGGCCAGCTTGTCCCCGAGCCAGGCCTGCACCCGCACTCCCGGTATCGCGCGGTGCACGCCGTCGATCAGCCACCGTGCCCGCACATAGCGCTCCGCGGGCAGCGTCCCGTCATGCTCCAGCGGTCCCGCGTGCACATACAGGTCCCGTATCCCCGTGCCCCGTATCCGCGCGGCGAAGGCGGCGAGGTCGGCGTCCTTCCGTCGGCCGTCCACCCAGGCGTGGCCGAGCCAGACGGCGTCCTTGCCGCGGGTCGTGGTGCCCTTCCCGTACTCCCCCGCGTAGTTGAGCCGCAGAGCCACGGCCCCCGTCGAGGCGGGCACGACCAGGAGCAGGGCGAGCGCGAGCGTGATCCGCCGCGGCCACCTCAGCCGTGGACTCCCGAGCGACGAGCGCACACGGCTCGGCAGGGCGCGTAGTCGTGCCTTCGTCAGTCGTGCCTTCAACAGAACCCCCGTCAGCAATGCTGTGTGCAGCGTGGTGCGTACGATCACCACCCTAGGTCCCGCCACTGACAGTGACGGTCACGCAGCGTGCACTGCTTGCCCGTCACGCGAGAGACCCGATACCCGTGGGCGACCCCGGGCTCCGTCAGACGGCGCAGCTCTCCGCCGACAGCACAGAACCGTGCCCGACGCCACCGATGACCGTCCGCGCCTCGTCGCGCTCGCGCGGCGCGGTGACCCACTCGCGCGCTCCCGCCCACGTCATCCGTGTCTTCTCCCCGTACGGCCGGTCGGGTGCGAGGCGTGCGAACGGGTCTCACGGGTGTCGGCTCCGCCCGGTCTCCGGTCGCGCACCCCCCGGAGCGGACATAACCTCCGAAACGTGACACGAATAGCCACCCGGGCGCTGCTCGCCCTGCTGGTGGCGGCGTGGTGGCTCATCGTGCCCGCCGCTCACGGCGACGCACGCGCCGAGGACCCGGTGCGGCTGTCGGGACAGGGCCAGATCACCGATCCCGTGGACGCGCTCGGCGATCTGGACGGGCAGGTGGCGGCGGCCCTGGACCGGCTCTACGACGCCCACCAGGTCCAGCTGTTCGTCGTGTACGTGCATGACTTCTCCGGCCGACCCGCCCAGACCTGGGCCGACGAGACCGCGACGAAGAACGGGCTGGGCCGCGACGACATCCTGCTCGCGGTCGCCACGCGCGACCGGCAGTACGCCTACTCCGCTGACCCCGACGCACCTCTGACCCAGGACCAGCTCGACGACGTGGCTCGTACGGCGATCGAACCGGCGCTGCGGCAGAACGACTGGGCGGGTGCCGCGATCGGGGCGGCGAACGGCTACACCGCCGTGCTGTCCGGACAGCCCGTGCCCACCCCCTCCGTCACTCCCGGGGTCGCCGACCCCGGCGGCGGCGAGCAGCAAGGAGCGTCCGGCACGGACCTGATCGTGCCGATCGCCGTGGTCGGCGGGGCGAGTGCGCTCGCCGTGTACACCTACACCCGCCGCAGGCGCCGGGCCGCGGAGCGCACCACACCCGGTGGCGCGGTGCGCGAGCAGGGCTGGGGCCGGGAGGAGCCCGGCGCGGAGCAGGCCGCTCCACTGCCCGGGCTGCCGGAGCTCGACGCCCAGGCCAAACAGACCCTCGTCGAGACGGACGACGCGATCCGCACGAGTCGGGAGGAACTGGGGTTCGCCACCGCGCAGTTCGGCGAGGAGGCCACCAAGCCCTTCACCGAGGCGCTGAAATACGCCCAGGGCGAGCTGACCGCCGCGTTCCGGCTGCGGCAGGCGCTTGACGACGCCTATCCGGAGGACGACGCGACCCGGCGTCAGATGCTGGACGAGATCATCTCCCGCTGTGCGGAGGCCAACCGGAGGCTGGACGCGGAGACCGAGGGCTTCGACCGGCTGCGCGCCCTCGAGGAGAACGCGCCACACGCCCTCGCCGCGGCCGATACGGCCTACCGCGAGCTCACCGGCCGAGCGGACACCGCCGAGGCCACACTGAACGTGATGCGCCGGCGCTACGCCGAGTCCGCGTCCGCCCCCGTGAGCGTGGACGTCGAACAGGCCAGGCAGCGGCTGCTGTTCGCCTCGACCACACTCGACGGGGCGCGCAGCGCCCTGGACGGGGGCGACAACGCCGCGGCGGCCGTCCGGATCAGGGCGGCCGAGGGCGCGGTCGACCAGGCCACCCGGCTCATCGACGCGGTCGACCGGCGCGCCCAGGACCTGGCGGAGGCGGCGGGCAAGCTCCCGGGCGCGCTCAGCGAGACGGACGCGGACCTGGCCGACGCACGGGGCCTGCTGGAGGGGACGGTGGCGGGCATGTCGACGGCCGATCTCCAGGGACGTATCGCCCGCGCGGAATCGGTCGTCGCCGAGGTGCGGCAGGCGGTGGACACCGGCCCGTACGACCCGATCGACGCACTGCGCCGGGTGGAGGAGGCGGACGCCATGCTGGACGAGGCACTGGCGGGCGCGCGGGAACGCGAGCAGGCGGTACGCCGGGCCGGAGCCCTGCTCGAACAGGCGACGCTCACCGCCCGTTCGGCGGTCACCGCGGCCACGGACTTCATCACCACGCACCGCGGGGCCGTGGGCGCCCAGGCCCGCACCCGGCTCACGGAGGCGCACCGCCGGCTGGAGCGGGCGGACGAGCTCGCGGACGTGGACCCCCAGGGCGCGCTGACCGAGGCCCAGCAGGCGGACGCGCTCGCCCGGCAGGCGCAGAGTCTCGCCGAGCAGGATGTGCGGTCCTATGGAAGCCCCTTCGGGTCCGGCGGGCCTGGCGGAGGCGGTGGACGAGCAGGCGGGGGCGGGCTCAGCGGGGCCGTGCTCGGCGGGATCATCCTGGGCGGGCTGTTCGGCGGTGGCGGGCACCGTGGCGGAGGCGGGTTCGGCGGGGGCTTCGGCGGAGGACCGGGCAGTGGCGGCTTCGGCGGGCGGCCCGGGAGTTTCGGCGGGGGCGGCACACGCGGCCGGATGGGGGGCGGTGGCCGCTTCTGATCCCGTTCCGCACAGGAGCGAAGGAACCAAGGAACCACATCCCGCACGAGGGATTCCGCACAAGGAGAGGCGCCATGACCAAGCAGACCATCCTCGGCCGGGTCGGCCAGCTGGCGAAGGCCAACATCAACGCACTCCTGGATCAGGCCGAGGACCCGCAGAAGATGCTCGACCAGCTGATCCGGGACTACACCAACAACATCGCCGAGGCCGAGCAGGCCGTCGCGAGCACCATCGGCAATCTGCGGTTGATGGAACAGGACCACCGGGAGGACGTGGAAGCGGCCGGGGAGTGGGGCGGGAAAGCGCTTGCGGCGAGCAGGAAGGCCGATGAGCTGAGGACGTCGGGGCAGGGCGCGGAGGCGGACACCTTCGACAACCTCGCGAAGGTCGCGTTGCAGCGGCAGTTGCAGTCCGAGCGGGAGGCGAGGACGGCGGAGCCCACGATCGCCGCGCAGACGGAAGTCGTGGACAAGCTCAAGGAGGGGCTCAGCCAGATGCGGGCCAAGCTCGGTGAGCTCAAGGCGAAACGGGACGAGCTCGTGGCCAGGTCCAAGTCCGCCCAGGCGCAGAACCAGATGATGGACGCGGTCAAGAACATCGACGTGCTGGATCCGACGAGCGAGCTCAGCCGGTTCGAGGACAAGGTGCGCCGGGAGGAGGCCAAGGCCGTGGGCAAGCAGGAGCTGGCCGCCTCGTCGCTGGACGCGCAGTTCGAGCAGCTGGACGCCCTGGGCGACGGCGCGGAGATCGAGGCACGGCTGGCGGCCCTCAAGGCGGCGTAGGCCCTGGCCGGGCGGTCCTTGAGGGCCGGCCCGCGGCATCGGCAGCGACGGAGGAACCCCATGCCCTCCGGGCTGAGGGAGTCTCGCCGGGCGGTGCGATCGCCCCGGCCGGACGCCGAGGGAGATCGCCCGGCCCGAGAGGACCGCCGGACAGGGCCGGGTAGCCGGCAGTCCGGTCCTCAGGTCTCAGTGGCTGTTGTTGTTCCGACTTGAGGAGTGCTGGTCGAACGGGAGTCACCTGAACTCCCGACCCGACCGGTCTTCCCCCGCCATCGTGGCCTCCGCGTCCATCACATCGAGCGGCAGCGTGACCGCGCGCACCGGGTGGATGTCACGTCGCCGAGGTGCCCGGCCGCACGGCGAGGCCAGAGCACTCACAGGCACGACGCCTGGCGTACCGCCACCACCAGCGTCCTCGCAGCAGTGCGCAGCTTGTCACCCGAGCGGTGGGAGGCGAGGACGTCTGCAATGGCCAACCGGCGGCGACTGTGAAAATCGCTGTCCGATCACCGGAGCATGGTGATAGACACCCGGCGTGGAAAAGAATCTTGAGTTCCCTGACCTGTTGCGACTGATCGATGAGCGCTCGACCGCCTTCCGCGCCGTGGTCGCCGCCGCGCCCGGTCTCGACGCGCAGGTGCCGACCTGCCCCGGGTGGACGCTGTTCGATCTGGTGAAGCACCTGGGTGGGGGAGACCGTTTCTGGGCCGCCATCGTCGGCGCGGGGTCTGCCGACGCTCCCCCGGCCGAGGCCGTCGCCGCGCGCGCCGCGCTGGAAGTGCCGCAGGAGCGTGAGGCCCTGCTGGCCTGGCTGGACGCGTCGACGCAGCTTCTGCTGGGCGCCCTGCGCGCGGCGGGACCGGAGAGCGGTTGCTGGACGTGGTGGCCCGCGTCGCAGTCACCGCAGACCGCCGGCGGCACCGCCCGGCACCGGGTCCAGGAGACCGCGGTGCACACCTACGACGCCCAGCTCGCCGGGGGCTCCCCTCAGCCGCTGCCGGTCGAGCTGGCACTCGACGGTGTGGAGGAGTTCCTGTTCACCGTCTGCGCAACGCCGAGTGCCTGGCCGCACAAGCCCACGGCCTTCGACTTCCACGCCGCCGAGGGCCGCTCCTGGCGCCTCACCGTCGACGGCGACGGCGCACGCATCACCCGCATCCCCGCTCCCACCGCCGCGACCGGCGAAGACTTGGACGCAGCCGGCGCCTCCGTCCACGGAACGGCCAGTGAGCTGGTCCTCTATCTATACGACCGGATCCAGGCCGACTCCTTGCACGTTGACGGAGACGCGGGGCTGCTCGACCTGCTCCGCGCCTGGGAGCCGGAGGAGAAGTAGGACGTAGCGGGGGCGGTTGGCCGCGCCTCGAGCCGATAGGACACGACCCTTCGCCAGGTTCGTCAGTCGCGGCACCGGGCTCAAACCCGCGAGGCGGCCTCGGGGCGTCACCAAGCCGACCGTCTACCTGGATGGTGCGAATTCGTCCGTCCCAGCGATCACGAGAAGCGACGCGACTGCCGTCGTCCCGATCTCGTCGAGAAGTCAGTCGATCGGGTGACTGAGGCGGATGCCGTGCATGAGAGCAGGGCCTCTTGGTAGCTCGAAGGGTGTCGAATCCAACGTGCGGTCCAGGAGGCCCTGTTGTCGTATTTCTACGGCAACGCGGGAGTGGGGTCCGCTTCAGCCACTCTCGCGTGTGACTGTCTGGCTCACAATTTCGGGAACGCCAGAGACCACGGGCGCGCGAGCGTCGGTATCCCACCGACATGTCGGACGCCGAGTGGGCGGTGGTCCGGCCACCGCTGCCGGTGCCGGCTGGCTGCGGGGCCGGGGCGGGCAACCGGAGGCCTATTGCCACCGCGCGATGCTGGACGCGATGCGCTACCTGGTCGACAACGGCACGAAGTGGCGGGCCATGCCTGCCACTTCGTGCCGTGGGACCGGGTCTACGCGTTCTTCCGGCGCTGGCGCAACCTCCGCCGGTTCGGGCCGCGCCGGCTGCACATCGGGAGCCGGCAGACCCTCGGAGGCGGCGGGGCCGACGACGGCGTCGTTGCCCGGGGCCAGCACCTCGCCAACTGAGCGGGCGATGATCCACTCGTTCCACTCCCGCTGAGCCACGGCCAGCTCCGCCTGGAGGCGGTCGGCCTCCTCCCGCAGATCGTCGACACGACGGCGAGCGGTGAGCTCACGCTGTTCCAGCAGTCCCACGACCGACGGCATCCTCGACCTCCACCAAGCAACGACACGACACGTCACCACTGCCACGAGACCGCCGACCCTATGCCTGACCAGCGAGAACGCAGTCCTCAAGCCCGGAAAGACAACAACTCAGAACATGCTGAGCAGCTGCTCCACGCTGGGCTCGGCCGCCGAGTCACCGTCCGGCAGGGCCAGTTCGAACCACACCGTCTTGCCGCGCGGGGTGCGGCGGGAGCCCCAGGCCGCGCTCAGGAGCCCCACGAGCTGGAGCCCCCGTCCGCCCTCGTCGGTGTCCCGCGCGCGCCTGCGCCGGGGCTGTACGAGGCCTGCGTCCCAGACCTCGCAGACGAGGGTGCGGTCGCGCAGCAGCCGCAGCCGGATCTCGCCCTCCCCGTAGCGCAGGGCGTTGGTGACCAGCTCGCTCACGAGCAGCTCCACGGTGTCCACGAGCGGCTCGAGCTCCCAGGCGACCAGCTGGGTCCTGGCAAGCTCACGGGCACGACCCACCGAACGGGGTTCGCGAGGCAGCTGCCAGTCGCCCACGGCCTCGGTCGGCATCCCCTGGATCCGGGCCATGAGAAGGGCGATGTCGTCCTCGCCGTGGTGCGTGTCGAGGGTGTTCAGGACGTGGTCGCAGATGTCCTCGAGCGAACGGGCGCCCGCTCCGGGGCTCACCGTGCCTCCCTGGCGTCCCGGGCTCACCGAGCCCGCCTGCAGCGGGAGCGCGCGGCGCGCCGACGGGCGGGACGGATCGGTGAGCGCCGCCCGGAAGGCGCTGAGGCCCTCGTCGAGTGGATGGTCCCGGGACTCGACCAGACCGTCCGTGTACAGCGCGAGGAGGCTGCCTTCCGGGAGCTCGACCTGGACCTCCTCGAAGGGCTCGCCGCCCACTCCGAGCGGCATGCCCGGCGGCACGTCGAGCAGCAGGGCCTCTTCGCCCGGTTCGAGCAGGATGGGCGGCAGGTGCCCGGCGTTGGCGAAGGTGCAGCGCCTGGTCACCGGGTCGTACACGGCGTAGACGCAGGTCGCCAGATAGACCTCGGAGAGCTCCGGGTCACGGGACTTGTGGGCCACGCGGGATGCCTGCTGGGCACCGCTGGGGCTGCCGAGCCCGCGGGCGATCTCGTCCAGCGCGGAGAGCACCTCGGCGGGCTCCAGGTCGAGCAGCGCCAGGGTCCGTACGGCAGTGCGCAGTTCACCCATGGCGACGGCGGCACGCAGTCCGCGGCCCATCACGTCGCCGACGACCAGGGCGGTGCGGTGCCCGGGGAGTTCGATGACGTCGAACCAGTCGCCGCCCACCTCGGTCGCGGTGTTGCCGGGCAGATAGCGGCAGGCGATGTCGAGCCCGGCGGCCTCGGGGTCACCCGGGGGCAGCAGGCTCCGCTGGAGGATCAGGGCGCGTTCGTGCTCGCGGCGGTAGAGCCGGGCGTTGTCCATGCAGACGGCGGCGCGCGCGGCGAGTTCGACCGCGAGGGCGCGGTCCCGTTCGCCGAAGGGCTCGCTGCCCTTGGCCCGGGAGAACTGCACCAGGCCGATGACCGCGTCGTGCGCGACCATCGGCACGGCGAGGGTCGACTGGACGAGGCTGCGGTCCTCGCCGGGGATGGTCTGTACGCGGGCGGTGCGCAGGGCGACGGCCGACGGCGTGCTGAACGGGAAGTGGTGGACGGCCCCGACGCGCGGCCACGCCGGCGTACCCGTGGCAGGGCTGTCCGGGGACTCCGGGCCGTCTAGGCCGTCGGACGGGAGGGCGCCGGCGACCGCGCTGGCGAAGGCCACCCGGCGCAGTTCGGCGCTGGCACCACCGTAGCCCTCCGGGCGGCTGGAGCCCCAGTGTCCCGGCGGGGCCTCGTCCCCGGAGAGCAGCCCCTGGTAGAGGTCCACGGACGCGAGGTCGCAGAACCCGGGCACGGCGACGTCGAGCAGTTCGCGGGCCGTGGTCTCCAGGTCGAGTGAGTTGCCGATCCGGGCGCTCGCCTCGTTGAGGATGGCGAGGTTGCGCCGGGCGCTGGCGGCCTCGCGGGCGGCTACGTGGCGGCGCGTGACGTCGATTCCGAGTCCGGCGACGCCGATGGGGCGTCCCGTGCCGCTGTGCACCCGGTAGAGGTTCACCGCCCAGTGGCGGCGATCGATGCTGTCGGGCACGCTGCCGACGATCTGGAGGTCGGTGACGGACTCCCCGGTGTCCAGGACCCGCTTGAGCGCGGCGGTCATCCGCTCCGCCTCGGGCCGGGAGAGATAGTCGTGGACGGTGCGCCCGCGGTGCTCCGACACCGCACCGCCGAACACCTTCGCGAAACGCTGGTTGGCACGCACGACGGTGAGGTCGGGGCCGAACAGGAGGAAGCCAAAAGGAGATTGGCCAAAAATGGCCTGCGATGCGGCGAGATCGGTCTCTATGCCGCGCAGCGCGCGGACATCGACCACGATACAGAGCGCGGCACGCCGACCGCCCTCGGTCTCGCTCGGCATGACGTAGACCTCGGCAAGACCGTGGGCGTGGTCCTCGTCCGGCATACGGAAGGGGACGAGGCCGGTCCACTCCCTGCCGTCGAGGATCTCGGCCATCTTGCGGTGGCCACGGGGGCGCAGCTCGGCAGGCATGAAGACCTCGATCGGGTCCTTGCCCATGACTTCCGCGGGTTCGATACCGAACTGCTCGGTGGCACGACGGCTCCACTGGTCGACCAGCCCGTCAGGGCCGATCGAGAACGATGCCACCTTGATGTAGTCGTAGATCGAGCCGGGCGGACTGCTCTGCCACACCACGCCGCTCGCCGTCTCAGGTATCTCGCTCACGCGACCGTCCCCTCCAGCTCACCGCACCGGACCGGCCATGCCTGGCAGTATTCAGCACTACGGCCTCCGGCGGCACGGCGTTCACGATCACAGAGCGGTCTCGTTCATTTTGAGCCGAGAACGCGATGATCGACGTCCCATCAGACTTCTAACCAGGCAGAGGCAGCTCGAACCACACCGTCTTGCCCGTCCTGCCGTGACGTGTGCCCCACCGCCTGGCGGTGCAGGCCACCAGCTGGAGTCCGCGTCCGCCTTCGTCCTCAGGGCCGGCCGGGCGCTCCAGGGGTGGATCGGGGAGGGGGTCGCTGACCTCCACGAGGAGCGCGGAACGGGTCGGCGGGGTGTCACCGTCCACACTCAGCCGGACCAGACGTACGCCGATCGGGCCGGAGGCGTACCGCAGCGAATTGGTCACCAGCTCGCTGACCAGCAGCTCGGTCACATCGCCGAGGCCGTCCAGACCCCAGTCGCGCAGCGCGTCCCGGACGGCGTGGCGTGCGGCGCGGACGGCATCGGGCGCGCCAGGGAAGGTCCACTCGGCGATGTCGCCAAGGGTGTCGCTCACACCGATCACTTCCCACGGCCGATCGTGGTGACTGGACCACGTCTGATTCCGGAGCGTCATTCACCCCATACCCGATATTCAGGACAACTACCGCTGCGGAACCCCTACGGTGACGCGAATGGCGGACACGGTCCGGGCAGGGCAGTACAAGGGAGAAGCCTCACCCCGGAGACCCCGGGGGGCGCCCTGGCACGCACCGCGCCGCGGCGTCGACCGCCGGACGGTCCTGGGGCAGCCAGTCCACGGTGTCCAGCTCGTCGGGGGCGAGCCAGCGCAGCTCGTCGTGGTCCTCCAGCGGTTCGGGCTCGCCCCGCAGCAACCGGGCCGTCCACACCTGCAGCACATAGCCCGGGCCGAGCGGCCATTCACCGGGGACCCGCTCCAGCGGCTGCGCGTCGACACCGAGCTCCTCGCGCAGCTCGCGCACCAGCGCCTGCTCGGGGGTCTCGCCCGGCTCCAGCTTGCCGCCGGGCAGTTCCCAGCGGCCGGCCAGCTCGGGCGGCGCACTCCGGCGCGCGGCGAGCAACCGTCCCTGCTCGTACACCGCTCCGGCCACCACGACCCGGGCTGTCACACGATCCGTCATGCGCGGGAGCGTAACGCGCCACGGCGCCACGACCGTGCCGTGTACGAGGGGGCGCCCCTGCCGGCCGTCGTGCCGGATACGAGGGCGGGGCGAGGGGGTACGGGGCTAGGCCAGATCGGGGGCCGGCGTCGCCGGCCCGAAGCGCTCCACCCAGTAGAGCTGCCGGTGGCCGCGAGCGTCGAGGCTGTCGGCGATCTTCCGCGCTTCGACCTCGGTGGCGTACCTGCCGACGCGATAGCGGTTGCCGTTGTCGTCCTGACGGATCACCAGCCAGGGAAGCACCGCGCTGTCTTCGCTCATCGCGACCCTCCCGTCGCCTGCCTGCGCATCTTCAACAGTCCCCAGGAAACCGCACTCTGCATATGCCCGAGCTTACGCCTGACATTTACTCAGCGGTTACGCGTTCTCACAAAGAGATACGTATCCAGCCAGAGGCGGGATGGGGAGAGGGAGCGTACATGGCCGAGCGCGCCCCTCACAGGGCGCTTTCAGGCCCCGTGGCGGCTTACCGCACGGGAAGGTGGTACGAGATCCGGTAGCGATCGGCCGGGATGACGACATCCGCCGTCTCCACCGCCCGGCCCGACGCGTAGTAGGTCCTTTGGATGACCATGACCACATGGCCCGGAACCCCGCCGAGCGCCTGGAGCTCCTCCGCGAGTCCCGGACGCGCGCCGACCTCTTCCGCCACGTTGTCCACGACGACGTCGATGGCTCCCATCCGCTCGACGACACCGCAGCCGCCGAGCGGCCCTTCCTCGGGCAGCATCACGGGCGTCCGGCCGGTGATGGCGAGCGGCTCCCAGGAGGTGGACAGCATCATCGCCTCGCCCGCCTCCCGGAACACATAGCGGGTACGCATCACCCGCTCGTCCGCACCGATCCCCAGCCGGGCGGCGACGGCGGCACCGGCGTCCACCTGCTCACTGCGGGACTCCCAGGTACCCCGGGCGCCGTCCACCGCCTGTTCCTGGCGAAACGGGCTGCCGCCGGACGTCAGCCGGAAACCGGAACGGGCGATCCGGCGGGGCACCGGCCGCTCGCGCACATAGGTGCCCGACCCGGAGCGGCCCTCGACGAGCCCCTCGGCCATCAGCACCTTGCGCGCTTCGAGCGCCACGGTGTCCGACACCCCGTACTCCTCGCGGATACGGGCCTGCGAGGGAAGCCGGGTGCGCGGCGGCAGTGAACCATTGGCGATCTTCCGTCGGAGATCGCTCGCAACACGCAAATAGGCGGGCTGCTCACCGAATGCCACTGGCCACTCCCAACGGGTTGACAGACAGCGACAGCGTGGCAACCTTCGGTTGGCCCCCGCAAGCATGGGCCAGAGCATCACCAGTCGCAATGGCGCCTCTTCAGCCAACGCCTTACCGGAGGTAGGCCGCGTGACGCCCGGCCCGACGACAGAAGAGGTGGTCGCCCGAAGCGACCACCCCTTGCTGTTATGTCAGAACCTGATCAGAACTGGCGACCCCAGGAGTCGATCTTCCCGGTGTCGTCGCTCGCGTTGTCGCTCCCGCACAGCCTCCCTGCTTCGTTCGCGACCTCGGACAAGGCGTTCACCGTCGGGGGCGTTGCCCAAGGCCCTGCTGACGGTGACGGACGATTCCACCGTGGGATCCCGGCCGGGCGCGGCACACAAGTGCCATGGTGGATCACATGACGGAGTACCAGTGCCCGATGTGCGAGGTCCGGTCCCCGGTGGAAACGGCAGCCTGGTGCTGTCCGCGGTGCCATGGCCCATGGGACCTCGGCTTCCGGGCATCCCCCGTACCCCGCGACTCACTGCCGCGCCGCGTCAACTCACTCTGGCGGTACGAGGAGGCCCTGCCGCTGCCCGCCCCGGCAAGCGCCGCGGTCTCCCTGGGCGAGGGCCGCACCCCGCTGGTTCCACTCACGGACACCGTCACGGCCAAGCTCGACTTCCTGATGCCGACCCTGTCCTTCAAGGACCGCGGCGCGGTGATGCTCGCCGAGCTGGCACGGCGGCTGAAGCCCCGCCGCGTGATCGCCGACAGCAGCGGAAACGCGGGCACGTCGATCGCGGCGTACTGCGCCCGCGCCGGTCTCGACTGCACCGTCTACGTGCCCGCCGGCACCTCCCCCAAGAAGCTCGAGCAGATCGGAGCCCATGGGGCGCGCGTGGAACTCGTCCCCGGAGACCGCGAGGCCGCGGCACAGGCGGCCCGCTCGGTCGCCGGGGACGAGGGCGTCTTCTACGCCTCGCATGTGTTCAACCCGTACTTCCTGCACGGCACCAAGACCTATGTGTACGAGATCTGGGAGGACCTCGGCGGCCGGCTGCCCGAAGCCCTCGTACTGCCGGTCGGAAACGGGACCCTCCTGCTCGGCGCGGCGCTCGCGATCGACGAGTTGCACGCCCAGGGCCTGATCACCCGGAAGCCCGCCCTGCTCGCCGTCCAGGCCGCGGCGGTCGCCCCCCTGGCCTTCGCCTTCCGCGCGGGAGCGGACGACATCGTGGCCCCGTCCTTCACGACCCGCACCCTCGCCGAGGGCATCGCGATCCCGAACCCGCCCCGGGCCCGCCAGATCCTCACCGCGGTACGCGCCACGGGCGGCAGCTTCCTCACGGTGACGGAGGACCAGATCCGCGCCGCTCAGCGGGACCTCGCCGCCCGCGGCCTCTACGTCGAGTCCACCGGGGCGGCATCCTGGGCCGCGGCCGGCACCCGCGACCTGGGCGACCGGACCGCGGTGCTGCCGCTGTGCGGGGCGGGGCTGAAGTCGGGGCTCGCGGCGGCGACGTAGACGGGTCGGTCATACGGCCGGGCCCCCGGAAGTACCCCCCTGTGCGTTCAGGCGCCAGGGGCTGCCTCCACCACGAGGTGCTCAAGGACCGTGACCCCGTAGTGCGAGCGCGTCCTCGGCGGCTCCGCGAAGCGGAGGGTGGACCACTTGGCGAACAGGGCGTTTAGAGCGATCTGGGTTTCGAGCCGGGCGAGACCGGCTCCGAGGCAGTAGTGCGCTCCGTATCCGAAGCCGAGATGCCGTCTGATCTCCCGCCGGTCGTCGAGGCGGTCGGGCTGGCTGAAGGCCTCCGCGTCACGGTTGGCCGTGCCGAGCATGATCAGGACCAGGTCGCCGGCCGCGATCTTCCGGCCTGCCACCTCGACCGTGTCCGTGGCCACCCTGGCGACCTGCTGGACCGAAGTGTCGAAGCGCAGCAACTCCTCGATCGCGCGGTCGGCACCGTCACCGCTCAGGCGTTCCCAGGATTCGGTGTGCAGGATCGAGCGTACGGCCTTGCCGATGAACGTCGATGTGGTCTCGAAACCCGCGTAGATGAGGAACGTCGCCGTGGCCCAGACGTCCTGGAGTTCGATCTCGCCCTTGCGGTGGGCGTCACGAAGCAGATGCAGCCCGGTGCCCACGGGCGGTTCGCCCGCGAGCACCTGGTCGATGACCACGGTCATGTCCTCGAGTGCGCTGTGCCCCCTGGTGACCACGTCGGGCAGGTAGTCCGCGATCAGGAAGGCTGCGACGTCCTGCGCCCAGGCCTCCAGATGCGGAGCGACGCGCGGGGGCAGGCCGAGGATGTGGCAGATGACCCGTCCGGAAAGGGGCACCGCGAGATCCGCCATGACGTCGATGGATTCCCGGTGCGCGGCCATGAGTTCGTCGACCACACCCTCGACGAAGGGCCGCAGCTCGGCCACCCGCTCGGCCGAGAAGAGCGGGGCGACCAGTTTCCGGGCCCTGCCATGGCTGGGATGGTCGTTAAACATGAACCATTTGCGCACCAGCCCCGAGGTGCGCGCGCCGTCACCGCCGCCGACCGCGGCGTGCAGCGGCGTGCTTCCCCTCTCCGGCCAGGCGGACGAGAGCGAGGGGTGCCGCAGCAGTTCGGTCGCCTCGCGGAATCCGGTGACGAACCACAGCGCGAGATCCTCGTCCCAGCGGACGGGCTCGATGTCGCGGTGCCGTAGGTAATCACGGCATGGGTCGGTCATCGCCCCTTCGCCGCTGTCGTACGGACACCTGGTGGCGGCTGTGTGACTCACGTGAACTACTCCTGCTCAAAGGTCTGTTCCCACGGGGCGGAGCCAGGGGCGGCACCGCCCCTCCCGCCCTGCACACCGGTCACACGCCGAGTCGCTGCTTGATCTCCGCGAAGTAGGGGATGTGCTGGTAGTCGCGCGCCTCGGGGTCGTAGACCGTGTAGGCGTTGGTGAATCCGAGGAGATCCTTCTTGACCGCGTCAACGGGTTCCGTGTGGATCCTGCTCTCGATGCGCTCGATCTCGTTCAGGAAGCCCGCGAGCACACCCGGAAGCCCGGGCAGGAGGGTGATCTTTCCGTTGGCGAGGCGGATTCCGTTGTGCTCGGAGAGGTAGTTGAAGAGCAGCTGCGAGGCCACCGCGTCGTAGTTCGGGCGGGGAATCCCCTCTACCGCGTAACGCAGGAGGCGCTCCGCGAGCATGAACTCATAGGCCGTCATCGCCTCTTCGCGCGGAAGCTTCTCGTCCTGCAGGCAGACGAGCATTCCGGACACATCGACGCGCAGCTCCTCAAGGCCCGCCAGGGGCTTGATCTTCTTCGCCGAAAGAAAATCCGGGATGGGCATGTCGCCGTGCCGGTGATGGTACTCGTGGAGCCTCACCCACCAGGAGCACGCCAGCTCCACCGTCTTGTCGGACGCTCCCTGGATCCGCGGGAAGCTGCCGGGCTCCATCACCGCGTCGATCATTTTCCGCGTAATGCGGTTATGCCTCTCCACGAACTTGTCGATGAAATAGAAGATGAGATCTTCCGGCTGCTGGATTCCATCGATGTGATTTTCCGGGAAGAGCGCCACCACCACGCGCGACCGGAAGCCGTCGGTGGCTTTCGTGATATTCACCGGCATGGTGTTACTGGCATAACGCTCTGCCAGGTGGGGATCGGTCGGCAGTGTCTCGTAGGTGAGATAGTCCAGACCGAGAGCCGGGAAGTAGGAGGCATCGAAGAGCGAGAATATGTGATTGTCCCGCCGGGTGTTTATGTGCTCCTTGACGGCCTCCAGGCGATCACCGGACCTGAACGACCGGACATCCTCCAGAAGTGCCTGAACCGCAGGCTGCCGACGCAGCGAGGGGCTGACCTCGAGTCGCCTGGACAGCTCCTTGAGGGTCGCCTCCTCGCGGAACATCGCACGCTCCGGGAGGGTCTGCCTGATCTCCTGAATCTCCGCGAAAACCTGCTCCATGAATTCATCCCTCCGTGCGCATCAAGTGGAAATTGATGCGTTCAATTCCGGGCAGGCCAAGGTGTGCGGTCCGCCCCCTCGCCCGCTGCCACGTCGCCCCCACCACTTGACGCAGGAGCGGAAATAAAGAAGTGATTGCAAGCCTAAACGACCCGCTGATCAGTTGCAATGAGATTGGGGCCGGAACCCCGTTGTGACGATAACTACCCTCCGCTCCCCTCAGGGCCTTGCCATCCCGATACCGACACTGTTAGCTTCTTGATCAACATCAGCTCTCCGCGAGAGCTGAATTCACGCCCCACCTGGAGGTACAGATGGACGAGCAGGGTCGGTTCACCGTGGTCCTCAATACCGAAGAGCAGTATTCGATCTGGCCATTGGACAAGGCGATACCGGAGGGCTGGCGCTCGGACGGCACAAGCGGCACGAAGGACGAGTGCCTCGCCCGCATAGCCGAGGTATGGACCGATATGCGTCCGCTAAGCCTTCGCCGCGAGATGGAGGCGCAGGCTCAGTAATATGGCGAAGGCCGCGAAGGACAAATGGATTTACTACCAGCGCCCGGGGAACGAATCGGCCACTCGGCTGTTCTTCTTTCCGTACGCAGGTAAGGGGGCTTCCGGTTACCGGGAGCTGGCCGACAGCTTCGGCCCCGGGGTGGAGCCCGTGCTCGTGCAGACGCCGGGACGGGAGGGCCGCCTCGCCGAACCCGCCGTCGCGGATCTCGGTGAACTGGTGGTCCAGCTCGCCGACGCGCTGCGCGGCCGGATGGATGTGCCGTTCGCGTTCTTCGGGCACAGCATGGGTTCGCTGATCGCCCTGGAGCTGGCGGCGCATCTGGAGCGCACGGAACCGGGACTTCCCGGGCCGTTGGGCTTGTTCGTCTCCGCCGAGACCGCCCCTCATCTGCTCCTCCCTCCCCAGGTCCCCGACGACCGGCTCAGCGACGCGGAGTTCCTGGCGGACCGGACGCGTGTGCGAGAGGACAGTCCGCTGCTGTCCGACCCGCTGTTCACCGAGCTGATGCTGCCGAGCTACCGGGCGGACTGCCGGCTCGTCGAGCGGTACACGGCCACAGCCCGCGACACCGTGCTGCGTTGCCCGGTCTCCGCGTTCACCGGCGAGTACGACGAGATCGTGCCGCCGGAGTCCGTGGCCGGCTGGAAGCAGCACACCGCAGGCCGGTTCAGGCTGCGGCTGCTGCCCAGCGGCGAACACGCCTTCTTCGAAGCGGAGTCCCTCCCTTTGATCACAGCGGCGGTCGAGGGCGACCTCCGGGCCGCCCGGCAGTCCTGACGCCCGCCCGGGGGGCGGGGGGGGGGGGCGCGGGGGGGGGCCCCCCCCCCCCCCCGCGGGCAACCCCAAAGTGACCCCCCCGCCCCCCGGGGGCGGGCGCCCCCAGGGGGAGGGGCAC
>NZ_JBHWIW010000056.1:17275-48799 GCF_042731955.1 Streptomyces sp. NPDC059828
GTGCCGGCCTGAACCCCGGCCTACGGGGCGGGGCCCCCCCGCCCCGCCCCGATGCGTGTGGCCCGGCCGGAACGCCAAGACGCCCCCCCCGCCCCCCCGGCCCCCCTCCCCCCCCGCGGGCCCGCCCCCCCCCCCCGCCCCCCCCCTCCCACCCCCCCCCGCGCCCCCCCCCCCCCCGCCCCCCTCGGCGTCACCCGAGAAGGTCACCGACCGTCCCGTCGGGCCGGTCCGCCAGCTGGTGCAGGACCTCGGCCAGTTCGGCCGCGAGGTCCCGAACCAGCGCCTCATCGGCCCGTGCCTCGTCGTACATCATGGCGAGGCGCAGCGGCTTGACGTCCACGGAGACGATGAGAGCGGCGCCGACCCGGGAGAATCCGGCGGTGCCTACCACCCGGAGCCCGCCGGTCGGGGCGTCGTGGAAGCTGTGCGGGTAGTTGTGGATGAGCAGCAGCGTGTCCCACAGCGCCCCGCCCGTACCTGAGCGCTCCTGCAGGAGCCCGAGGTCGGCCGTGAACAGCTCCTTGAGGAGAGCGCCGCGGTGGTGCAGCGTGCGTATCCAGTCGGCCACCGTCTCCTCGCGGTTCAGCCTGAGGCCCGACGGGAGCGTGTTGATCATCAGGCCCAGCATCCGCTCGATGTCCAGGACATCGGCGTCGCGGGCGGAGAAGACCGAACCGAACTGGACGTCGGTCGCACCCGTGCGCCGCGCCAGCACCGCGGCCCAGGCCGCCTCCAGAACGGTGCTGACCGTGACGCCGTGATCCTTTGCGAACGCCTCCGCCCGCGCGGGCAGCGGGAAGCGCAACTCCCGGTAGCGCTCCGCGGACGGTCCCACCTCGGGAACGAAGAGCGTCTTGGGGGACAGCTCCTTGAGCTGCTCGTTCCACAGCCGTTCGGCCGCCGCCCGCTGCCGCGGCAGCAGCCACTCCACGTAGTCGCTGAAGGGTGCGCGCGGATCGGCGACCGGCTCGGGGCGGTTGTCGCGCAGTGCCGCGTGCATGTCGAGCAGCTCGTCGTAGAGCTGGGAGAAGCTCCATCCGTCGAGCAGCACGTTGTGCCGGGTCCACACCATCGCGAAACGGCGCGCGCCGAGCCGCAGCAGGATCATCCGGCTGAGCTGAGCGGCCTCGGCGGGGAATCCGCTGCGCCACTCCTCCTCCAGCAGGTCACGGCGTCGCCGCGCCTGCTCATCGGCCGGGTACCCGCTCCAGTCCTCGTACCGGAAGGAGGGCTCTGTGGCGGGGTGCACCTGCTGCTCGGACTGCTCCGGCCGCTCGTGCCAGCGCACGGAGGTGCGCAGTACCGGGTGGCGCTCGACCAGGCGCCGGAACGCGGTGCGCATGGACTCCGGGTCGACTTCGCCGTCAAGGAGCAGCTCGGCGGGCACGACGTACACGCCCCTGCCCGGTGCCGCCGCGGCCTCCCGCAGCATCTCCCGCTGCAACGGCGTGAGCGGGAAGCGCGTGGGACTCGCCGCGGAGGCGGAACCGGGGGCGGCGGCCGCCACCTTGGCTCCGTCACCGGACTCCCCGGCCGCCGCGGCCAGGGCGGCGAGTGTCGAGTGCCGGAACAGCGCCGGAACCGTGAGCTGCATACCGACCCTGCGTGCCTTGGCGACCATCTGGATCCCCAGGATCGAATCCCCGCCGAGCTGGAAGAAGCTGTCCTCCCGGCCGATCCGGTCCACTCCGAGCACCTCGGACCACAGGGCCGCGAGCATCAGCTCACGCGGGCCCAGCGGCGCCTCGTAGCCGGAGTCGCCGCCCGGGGCGGTGGTCCGGGCAGCGCGTTGCGGTACGGCTGCGGGTGCGGGGAGGGCTGCTCGGTCCAGCTTTCCGCTGGCCAGCACGGGAAGGCCGTCGGGCAGCTCCATGTACATGGTCGGCAGGGCGAACTCCGGCAGCCGGTCGGCCAGGTGGTCGCGCAGTTCCTGCTCGCCGCCGGGCGGACGGCCGCAGTAGTACGCGACGAGCCGGAGGCCGCCGTTCCCTTCCGCCGCCACGACGGCAGCCTCACGGACTGCGGGATGGGCGAGCAGCGCGGCCTCCGCCTCCCCCGGCTCCACACGGACTCCACGCAGCTTGATCTGCCGGTCGATGCGGTCCACGTACTCCAGGACCCCGTCGGAGCGCCAGCGCGCCCGGTCGCCGGTGCGGTAGAGGCGCCCTCCGGGAAGTGTCCCGAAGGGATCGGGCAGGAACCGCTCCGCGGTCAGACCCGGCTGCCCGCGATAGCCGCGGGCGAGCTGGACTCCGCCCAGGTACAGCTCACCGGGGACACCGACGGGCTGCGGGCGCATCCGTTCGTCCAGGACGTACGCGGTGGTGTTGGCCGCGGGTCCGCCGATCGCCACCGAGGCGGGCAGCTCCGGCACCGGCCAGCAGGTGACGTCCACGGCTGCCTCGGTCGGTCCGTACGCGTTGAACATCCGCACGCCCGGCAGCACTTGCTGAACACGTGCGGCGAGTGCCGGGTCCAGCGGCTCGCCCCCGCTGAACAGCACCCGAAGCCCCGTGCACCGCGCGGCCTCGGGCTCGTCGGCGAAGAGCCGCAGCAGCGAGGGGACGAAGTGCGCCACAGTGACGCCGTGTTCGGTGATCAGCCGGGTCAGCTCGCTGAAGTCCCGGTGGCCGTCCGCGCTGGGCAGCACGGCCGTCGCGCCCATGTGGAGCGGCCCGAAGAGCTCCCACATCGCGTAGTCGAAGGTGGGTACGGCGTTCTGGAGCACGACGTCCCCGGCTCCGAGTCCGCAGTCGCGCCGCATCCAGCGGAGCCGGTTGACCAGGGCCCGGTGGGTCACCATGACGCCCTTGGGGGTGCCGGTGGAACCCGAGGTATACAGCACATAGGCGAGGTTGCCGGGGCTGGGCCGGAGGCCGGCCCGGGCGGCGGGCTTCGCCGCCGCGCCGCACCGGTGCATGCCCGAAGCGTCCACCAGGAACTCCGCGCCCGCGTCGGCCAGTACGAAGTCCCTGCGCTGTGCGGGCCAGTCCGGACCGAGGGGCAGGAAGGCACCGCCTGCCTTCGCCACGGCCAGCAGGGTGACGAGCAGCCGGGTGGAGCGCTCCAGACAGACCGCCACCACCGACTCGGGACCGACCCCGAGCTCGCCCAGACCGGCGGCCAACTCGGTTGCCTCGGCGTCGAGTTCCGCATAGCTGAGGTGCCGGTCGGGGCCGATGACGGCGGTGCGCTCCGGGGTCGCCCTCGCCTGCTCTTCGAACAGCTCGTGAACGCAGCGGTCCGGGCCGAGGTCGGCCCCGGTGTCGTTCCAGTCCTTCAGTACCAGCCGGAGCTCCGCCTCCCCGACGGTGTCGAGCTCCGACAGCGGCCTGTCGGGCTCGGCCGCCGCAGAGCGGAGCAGGGCGCCGAACCGGTCCGCGAACGCGACGACCGTCGCCTCGTCGAAGAGGGCTGTCGCGTACTCGATGTCGATGAGCAGCTCATGGGGAGCCTGCCAGGCGTACAGGCTGAAGTCGTACATGGCGTAGTGCCGCGGCACCGGGAACGGCTCAGCCGAGACCTCGCCCAGATCGGCGCGGAGATCCGGGGGCGTCGGCTGGAGATTCAGGGTGCTGGAGAACAGCGCGGGCCGGGACGCGTCCCGCTCCTGCGCCAGCTCGGCGAGCACCCTGCTGAACGGCACATCGCTGTGGGCCATGGCCCCGAAACCCGCCTGCCGGGTGCGTACGAGCAGCTCGCGGAAGGTGGGGTCGCCGCCGAGGTCGCCGCGGAAGCACACCATGTTCAGCAGCGCGCCCGTCATCTTCTCCAGACCGGGCTGCGAGCGCGCGGTCACCGGACACCCCACCACCACGTCCTGGGTGCCCGCCCAGCGGCCGAGCAGCGTCTGGAACGCGGCGAGCAGGACCGTGAAGCGGGTTGCCCGCTCCTCGCGCGCCAGGGCGTCGAGCCGGTCGACGACGCTGCCGGGAACCGTGAAGCGGTACCTGCGTCCGTCGATGTCACGGACCGCGGGGCGGGGCCGGTCGAGCGGCAGCTCGATGTCGGTCGCACCGTCGAGCTGCTCACGCCAGTAACCGAGCTGTGCGCCCAGGTCCAGGGAGTGCTGCCGGTGGGTGTGCTCCGCGTACGACGGGGCGGGCTCCGCCGGTTCGCGGCCGGTGTAGAGGCCGCCCAGCTCCTCGCACAGCACCTCCATCGACGGTCCGTCGGCGACGATGTGGTGGCCGTACAGCAGGAAGACATGGTCGGTCGTGGACAGGCGGACGAGCTGGGCACGCAGCAGTGGGCCCGCGGCGAGGTCGAAGGGCTCGGCGAGCCGGTCGAGCGCGAGGGCACGGACCGCTGCCTCGTCCTCTGCGTCCCGCCGCTCCAGCGTCAGCCGAGGCGCGGCGTCGGGCGTCAGGATCTCCTGGACCGGGCGCCCTTCGGGGTCGACGGGGAAACGGGTACGCAGCGCCGCGTGCCGCTCCACGAGGCGGTCGAGGGTGCTCTGGAGCCGCTCGGGGTCCAGCGGGCCGGTCAGGCGCAGTGCGAGCAGCTCGGTATAGGCGAGGTTTCCGGGGGTGACCTGCTCGGCGACCCACTGGGATTCCTGCTCCGGGGAGAGCCGCAGCCTGCCGGAGGCGGGCAGGGCGGCCCGCGGTTCCGGAACGGCCTGCGTCCGGGCGGGACGGTGCGCTGCCCCGGCCTCCTGCTCCGCTGCGGCGGGGAGTTCGCTCACCGCCTCGGCCAAGGCCGCTGTGAACTCGTCGAACGCGGGATGGAAGAAGATCAGCGTGAGCGGCAGCGTCTCACCGAACTCCCCCCGCAGGGAGGCCATCAGCCGGGCCCCGCCGACCGAGTCGCCGCCCAGTTCGAAGAAGTCGGCGTCGCCGTCGAATCCGGTCCGGCCGAGGACGTTCTCCCAGGCCCTGACGGCTGCCGCCCTGATGTGCCCGGGCGAAGCGGTGTGCGTGTCCACTGCGTCTCTCTTCATGAACGGTCCTGGGTGAGGGCCTCGGAGCCGAGGTGTGCCTCGAGTTCGTCCTCGTCCACGTGGTAGCGGGTGGAGGAGGTGTCCGGGAGGTCTCCGATCCTCAGGTCGGGGTCGGACACGGCGGCGGCGAGCATGGTCGAGAAGGTCTCGATCGACTGGACGACCATGTCGTGGTCGAACAGGTCGAGGGCGTACTCGAACCGCCCGAAGGCGCCGAGCCGGCTGTCCCAGAGGGTGAGCGTGCTGTCGTACAGCGAGGTCTTCGGGTCGGTGTCGAGAGGGCTCAGCCGCAGCCCGGACATCGTCACCGGGTCGTCCCAGCGGAGGAACAGGTAGCGCAGCTTGAACAGCGGTGTCCAGGAGGTGTCGTGCTGCGGTGCGAACCGGTCGACCATCGCCTGATAGGGCACCTCCGCGTGGGACAGCGCGCCCGAGACGATCTTCCGCACATCCGTGAGGGCGCTGCGGAAGGTCTGTTCGGGACGCAGCCGGGTGCGCAGCAGCATCGGGCGCAGCAGCAGGCCGAGCAGACTGTCCGGTGCGCGGTCGCGGTTGGCGGTCGGGGAGCCGAGGATCAGATCCGGTTCGCCGGTCACCCGGGTCAGCGAGGCGGCCAGGGCGGTGTAGGCCGTCATGAAGGGGGTGACGCGCTGGGCCCTGCTGAGCGCGTTGAGTTGCTTGGTGGTCTGCTCGGGGAAGAGCATCCAGGCCCGGTGGCCCGCGAAGGACGGCTGAGCCGGCCGCTCACCCCCCAGCGCCGCCTTCAGCGGGAAGGTCACCGGCTCCGGCGCTCCGGCCAACTGCGCGTCCCAGTAGGTGAGCTGGTCGTCGAGGCGTCCGCCGCGCAGCCGGGCGCGCTCCTGCTCCGCGAACACCCGGAAGGGGATCGGCGTCGGCAGATCGGGGGTCCTGCCCTGGAGCAGCGCCCCGTAGACGGTGAAGAGTTCCTTCAGGAAGACCGTGAAGGAAACCCAGTCGGTGATCATGTGGTTCTTGACCGCTGCGAGTTGGTAGTCCTCGGCACCCAGGGTGATGAGGGCGAGCCGCAGCGGCGGAAGGTCCGGGTCGAAGGGGCGGCGGCCGACCTCGGTACGGATCTCACGCGCGGCGCGCATCCGCTCGGCCGGGGCCACGCCGGTGACGTCGAAGCGCTCCAGCAGGACAGGGAACTCCCCGGGTGCCCCGATGCGCTGGAAGGGCTCCCCGCCCGCCTCGCCGAACGCGGTGCGCAGCACCTCGTGCCGGGCCACCACGGTCCGCAGCGCGTCCTCGATCAGCGCGGGTCGCAGCGGGCCGCGAATGCGCAGCGCTGTGGTGACGTAGTTGGCCGGGCCGGGCGGCAAGGCCTTCTGCATGCGGTACATCCGCTCCTGGTCGATCCCGAGCGGTGCGGAGGTGCCGGAAGGGGCCGAAGCGGCGGCAGGGTCGGACATGTCCCGGCCGTTCGAGTCTTCCGGGATGACCGGGACGGCCGGTGACGCCGCGGAGACGGCCGGCATGGCGTCCGGGGCTTCCCGGTAGTCCTCCTGCACCCCCGCCAGCAGGTCGATGCTCCGCTGCGCCTGCTCCAGCGGGATACCGAAGTCGACCAGGCAGGCGGCCTCGTCGACACCGGCGTCGGCGAGCCGGTCGAGGAGGCCGCGTACGGTGGCCGGCGAGCCGATGAGAGCCGTCTGGCGGGCGTAGCGCTCGTAGGCGAAGTCGAGTTGGGCCTCGATGTCGGCGCCCCCGGCGTCCGCGCCCGAGGCGTCGAGCATGTCGCTCTGCTGCTCCAGATAGCCCCGCAGATACTCGCGCAGCGGCTCACGGCACCGTTCCCGCGCGGCAGCCGCGTCCTCCTCCAGATAGGTGTGCAGCATCACGCTGACCGTGCCGCTCTCGGGGTCGTGTCCGTGGGCGGCACGCTCCTTGCGGTAGAGGGCGATATGCGCGGCGAGTTGCTCTGTCTCGGTGCCGATGAGCCCGGTCAGGATGTTGGCGCCGAGGCGGCCGGCCTTGCGGTAGGTGTCCGGGTTGCTGGAGCAGGTGATCCACACCGGGAGTTCGGGCGTCACCGGGCGGGGGTGGATGTGCGGAGTGATCTGTGTGTCACCGGGGCCGGGGAAGCCCACCTCCTCACCCCGCCACAGTCGCTGGACCAGCGGAATGGTGTCGAAGGTGTACGCGCGCCGGTCCGCGTACTTGTCCGGGGCGAGCACGAAGTCGGTGCCGTGCCAGCCGGTGGCGAAGGAGACACCGACACGGCCGCCGGAGAGGTTGTCGATGACGGACCAGTCCTCGACCACGCGCACCGGGTGGTGCAGGGGCAGCACCAGGCTTCCGGCGCGGATCTGCACCCGTTCGGTGGCGGTGGCCAGGGCGGCGCCCAGGACCGACGGGTTGGGGTAGATACCGCCGAAATCGTGGAAGTGCCGCTCGGGGGTCCACACCGCGGCGAACCCGAGCCGGTCGGCCTGCCGTGCCGTCTCCATGAGGAAGCGGTACGGCTGGTCCTTGTCCCCCGCCGTGTTGGCGAAGTAGAACAGGCTGAACCGCAGGGGCCGCCGCGGTGACCGGACCGCCTTGCGGCCGCGCAGCCGCTCGGCGAGTTCGGCCCGCTGCCCGGGCGAGAGTGCGTCGAGGCGCTCTCGCAGCGCGCCCCGGAGGTCGCCGGTGGTGTCCCGGGTCATGCCGTCGCTCCTTCCGGTCCGGTGCCGAGCAGCCGGGCCAGTTCGTCGTCCGAGAGATCCGCCAGCTCGGCGGCCAGGTCGTCGAGTTCGGCTGAGGCGTCGTCGGGCGAGCCGGGGTCGAGCACGGCGGAACCGTCCTCCGCACCGGTGGTCTCGCCGTCGATCAGCGCGGCCAGTTCGGACACCCCCGGCGCCTCGAAGAGGTAGCGCACGGGGAATTCGGTGTTCAGTTCCCTGCGCAGCCGGTGGACGACCTCGGCCGCGAGCAGCGAGGTGCCGCCCAGGCCGAAGAAGTCGTCGTCGGCGTTGATGTCGTCCATCCCGAAGGCTTCGGTGAACACGGCGAGTACCACCGCCTCGGTGCCGCTGCGGGCACCGTCCGGGCGCTGTCCCGCTCCGGCCGTCTCCGCGGTGGCGGCCCCGGTGTCCACCGCCGCGGGTACGGCCCCCGGCGCGGCGGACTGGTGGGAGCGGACGGGTGCGTCCAGCCAGTAGCGGTCCCGGGCGAAGGGATACCCGGGCAGTGCGGCCTGGCCACGCCGCTCGCCGTCGTAGTACGCCGCCCAGTCGATCTCGGCCCCGGCCTCCCAGGCCTGGCCGAGCGCGCCGAGCAGCTCGTCGGCCGGCTCTCCGCCGCCGGTCAGCGGGAGCGACGCGACGGGCGCGTGCCGCAGCGTCCGCAGATGCCTGCGGGCCAGCTCCGTCATGCCCTTGCCCGCGCCGACCTCCACGAAGAACGTGTCCGGTTCGGCCGCGAGCAGATCGAGGCCTGCCCCGAAACGGACCGTGCCGCGTGCCTGGGCCGTCCAGTAGGCCGGGTCGCAGGCCTGTTCGGCTGTGATCGGCTCCCCCGTCAGACAGGAGATGAAGGGCGCGGACGGCTCCCGCAGGCGTACGGCGCGCAGTTCGCGCGCGAACGCGGGCAGCATGGGGTCGAGCATCGCCGAGTGGAAGGCGTGCGATGTGTGCAGGACCCTGTTCTGCACACCCTTCTCAGCAAGGTTCCGGCGCAGTCCGTCGACCACTGCCGAAGGTCCGGACAGCACGCACTGGCGCGGTCCGTTGACCGCCGCGAGGTCGAGGCCCGCGACGCGTGCGTGCTCGGCCGCCTCGTCCTCGGACAGCGCGACGGCGAGCATGCTCCCGGCGGGCAGCGCGGCCATCAGCCGGCCGCGGGCGGCCACCAGACGCAGTGCCGCGGGCAGGTCGAAGACTCCGGCCAGGCAGGCGGCGACGTACTCGCCGATACTGTGCCCGGCCATGGCCCGGGGAACGACCCCCCAGGCCTGCCACTGCCGGGCCAGGGCGTAGGAGTACGCGAAGAGGGCGGGCTGGGCGTTGTCGGTGCTGTTCAGAGCGGTCGCGTCGGCGTCCGGGTCGAGCAGCAGGCCGCGGAGGTCCACGCCTTCACCGAGCAGCAGCTCCAGACAGGTGTCGAGCTCCTGGCGGAAGACGGGGGCCACGCGGTGGAGCCCTGCGGCCATGCCCGGGCGCTGTGCCCCCTGCCCGGGGAAGAGGAACACCGCCGCGGGAGGTTCACCGGCGACCCTGATCCGTCGGGTGTCCACATCCCGCAGCCTGGCCACGGCCTCTCCCGCGTCGGCGGCGACGACAGCCAGCCGGTGGGGGAGCTGCCGCCGTCCGGTGGCCAGTGTGTGGGCCGCGTCTGCCAGCCGGTGCGTGTCAGTGCCCGCGTCCGTGCCCAGGTCCCCGTCCGGCTCACCGAGCGCGTCGGCCACGCGCAGCCGCCACCGCTCGAGGGCCTCCTCGTCGACGGCCGAGAGCACCAGCAGCTCGCGATCACGCGGGGTCGGCGCCACCGGGGCCGCGGCCGGGGCCTGTTCGAGCACCACATGGGCGTTGGTGCCACCGACACCGAAGGAGCTGACGGCCGCGCGCCTGGGGCTGTCCCCGGACGGCCACGCCGTGCGCTCCACGGGGACGTGGAACGGGGAGTCCTCCAGCTCCAGCAGCGGATTGGGCTTCTCGAAGTAACTGCTGGGCGGGATGACCCCGTCGCGAACCGCCAGCGCGGCACGGATCAGACCGGCCACACCGGCCGCGGCGTCCAGATGCCCGATGGTGGCCTTGGCCGAGCCCAGGGCGATCCGCCCGCCCTCGCACGCCGCGCCGTGCGAGGCGTCGCCGGACGCACCGTAGGCGCTGCGGAGCGCCTCGATCTCGATGGGGTCGCCGATCCGGGTGCCGGTGCCGTGTGTCTCGATGTATCCGACGGTGTGCGGGGCCACATCGGCCAGGGACAGTGCGTCGCGGATCACCGCGGCCTGGCCCTCGACGCTGGGCGCGGTGAAACCGACCTTGGCCGAACCGTCGTTGTTGAGGGCCGAGGCGCGGATCACGGCGTACACCCGTCGTCCCTCGGCCACGGCGTCGTCGTACCGCTGGAGCGCCACCGCACCGGCCCCGCTGCCTCCGATGGTCCCTTCCGCCCGGTGGTCGAACGGGCGGCAGTGGCCGTCAGGGGAGCCGATGCTCCCTTCCTTGTAGAGGTATCCGATGCGGTGCGGCAGTTCGATGGTGGAGCCGCCCGCCAAGGCGAGGTCGCTCTCGTGGGAGAGCAGGCTCTGCACGGCCTGGTGGACGGCCACCAGCGAGGCGGAGCAGGCCGTCTGCACGCTGACGGCGGGTCCGCGCAGGCCGAGGCGGTAGCTGACGGCGCTGGCGAGGAAGTCCTTGTCGTTGAGGATCCGCGCTTCCAGCATGTTGATCGAACTGCCCAGGGCGGGCACCGCGTTCAGCCACAGATAGCGGGTCATACCCGCGGCGGCGAAGACGGCGGCGCGCTCCCGGTAGCGGTCCGGGTCGCAGCCGGCGTCCTCGAGGGCCGCCCAGGCACACTCCAGGAAGATCCGTACCTGCGGGTCCATCAGCCGGGCCTCACGCGGCGTGTATCCGAAGGCCTTGGCGTCGAAGCGGTCGTGGTCCTCGAGCGGCGCGCCCGAGCGGACGTAGTGCGGGTCGTCCACGAGCGCGGGGTCCTCGCCTGCCGCGATCAGTTCGTCGCGGCTGTACTCCACCACCGCCTCGGTGCCGGCCAGCGCGTTCTGCCAGAACTCGGCGACATCGCGGCTGCCGGGGAACCTCCCGGCCATGCCGACTATCGCGATCAGATCCTCGGTGTCCGTCTGCTGTGCCATCTCTCCCCCGTCGGCCATCTGCCCCTCTTCCCCGTCAGCCATCTGTCTCTGTCCCCCGTCAGCCATCCGTCCCCGCTTTCCTGCGCCGGTGGAACCGGTTGCGCGCCGTGCGCCGGCCGGCGGTGTCCGTGGCGTCCTGGCCGTTCGCGTGCTTCGCGGCCGCTCCGGACGCGTCCGCGGACTGCCGGTCCCCCATGTGCGCGGCAAGTGCCGCGATCGTCGGATAGGCGAACAGGTCCACGAGCCGGGGCGCGGTTCCGGTATCAGCGCCGGTGCCGACCAGCTCGGCCAGGCGCGCGTGCACCCGGATGAGCAGCAGCGAATTGCCGCCCGCGTCGAAGAAGTTCTCGTGGATGCCGATCCGCTCCACCCCGAGCACCGAACACCACACCTCGGCGAGCTGCCGTTCCAGCGCGCTGCGCGGGGCCACCGGAGCCGCGGTCCGGCCCCCCGCCGCTTCCGGCTGCGCGGGTGCGGCGGCCAGCGCCTTGCGGTCCACCTTGCCGTTCGGGGTCGTCGGGAAGGCGGTCAGCAGGGTCAGGTGCTCCGGCACCATGTAGGCCGGCAGGCTGCGGCGCAGGTGCTCACGGAGCCGGTCGAGGTCCGGCGGCGCCTCGGCCGGGGTGGCGACGGGCAGCTCGGCCCCGGTCATGTCCGGTCGGCGGCCGTAGACGATCCCCACCTCGAGTTCGCCGAGGATCGTCCGGCTCGCGGTCTCGAAACCGTGCCGCTCCAGCTCGGCCAGCACCTCGTCCCGCCGTACGTCTCCCTCGACCTCGACGGCCACCTGCCGTACCCGTGGCCAGTCGGCGTCGTCGAGACCGGCGAGCACGTCCAGTTCGGCCCGCTCCACATCCACCTTCAGCAGGCCGATGTCGGCGAGGCCGTGTTCGGCGATCAGCTCGTGGAGGGTGGTGAGCCGGCAGCTGAACCGCTCGCTGCGGTACTGATCCGCCAGGAAGGCGTCCACGTCCTCGGAGTCCGCCGACGGCATCAGCACCGCCGCCCGCCTGCGGTCGGCTTCGGGGTCGGCATAGCGGCCGGACAGGCCGGTCAGCGCCGGGTAGTAGGTGAACTCGGCCGTGCCAGGGGTGTCGGCGAGACCCGCGTTGACCAGCACCGCGTCGATGCCGTTGGCCCGCACGGTGCGGCTGAGCCGGTCGAAGGTCGGCGGGATCGGTTCGACGGAGAGGATCCGCGCGGGTCGGCAACTCCGGTGCAGCCACAGCGTGGTGCCGCCCACGTTGGCGCCCGCGTCCAGCACGGTCATGCCGTCCCACAGGCGCAGGAAGCCGTCTCCCAGGTAGTCCCCGTCCTCGAAGATCTCCTTGTGGATCTCGGCGGCGGCCCGGCGGTCCCCGGTGGCGACCACGCCGCCCGTCGGAAGCGGGATCAGCTCCGGGTCGCCGGCTTCCGCGGCGGTGAGGGCGGCGCCCCGAGGGCGTATCCAGGCGGCGAGCGCCGCCCGGTCCCCTTCCCCCACCACACCGGTGATGGCCCGGTCCACGGCGGGGAAGGCCTCGATGTGCGCCTCGATCTCACCGAGTTCGATCCGCCGCCCACGTAGCTTGACCTGGTCGTCGATGCGTCCGCGGTACTCCAAGGTTCCGTCCGGTCGCAGCACCGCGAGGTCTCCCGTGCGGTAGAGACGCGCTCCCGGCGGACCGTACGGGTCGGGCACGAACCGTTCGGCGGTCAGCGCCGGCCGGCCCCAGTAGCCGCGCGCCACGCTGTCGCCGCCGATCAGCAGCTCGCCCGGGGTGCCCACGGGCACCGGCTCGCCGTCCTGACCCACCAGGTGGAAGCGGGTGTTGGCGACGGGGCGTCCGATCGGCGGGGGTCCGTCGCCCGTCACCGGCTGCGCGCTGGACCAGATGGTGGTCTCCGTGGGGCCGTACATGTTGAGCACCCGGCCCCGCAGGGTCTCGGAGAGCCTGCCCGCGAGCGCGGCGGGGAATGCCTCTCCCCCGATCACGAGCTGTTCCAGCTTCTCCAGGGTGGCGAGTCCGGCGTCGGTCTCGGCCAGCGCGAGCGCCAGCGACGGCGTGCACTGGAGATGGGTCGCACCGTGCCGGGTGAGCTGGGCGAGCACCGAGTGGTCCTCCTGGGGACCCGCCTGGGCGGCGGCACGTGCCCAACGGGCTCGCAGGTCGTCCAGATGGGGCAGCGAGGCGAGGACCTGCTCCGGGTCGATGCCGAAGTCGATGAGGCAGGCGATCTCGTCGACCCCGGCGGCCGCGATCCGCTCCACCATCGGCTCGCATGACTCCGGAGACCCGAAGAGCCCGGCCTCGCTGGCGAACCGGTCGTAGTAGCGCTCCAGGAGCACATCCAGCTCCTCGGGCGGCAGCGCCTCGAGATCCGCCGCGTCCTGGACGCTGAGCAGCCGCTTCACCAGGCCGAGGGAGCTGCGCAGATAGCCGACGAACGGCTTGCGGGCCCGCTCCCGGACCGCCTCCGCGTCGCCGTCGACGGCCGTGTGCACCATCAGCGCCACCCGGCCGCGGCCCGGGTGGCCCGCCTCGTCCCAGGCCCGGCGGTAGCGGGCCACCTTCTCGCCGAGCTCCTCCAGGCTCTGGCCGAGCAGGTGGGTGAGCAGATGTACGCCCGCGCGGCCGGCCTCCTCGAAGGTGGCCGGGTCGCCGGACGACGTCAGCCAGACGGGCAGTCCGCCGCGGGCCGGCCGCGGATGGGTGCGCACCTCGATGGTGGCTCCCGCGCCGTTGTCCCTCTCCACCGGTTCGCCGCGCCAGAGGGCGCGGACGGTGTCCATCCCCTCCAGGAGCACCCGCTTGCGGTCGGCATGCCGGCCGGGGGCGAGTACGAAGTCGTCGGCCAGCCACCCGGAGGCGAAGGACACTTCGGCCCGGCCGCCGGAGAGCCCGTCCACGACCGCCCATTCCTCGGCGACCCGCAGCGGGTCCTGGAGCGGCAACACCACGCTGCCCGCCCGGACGGCGATCCGCCGGGTCACCGCCGCGACGGCGGCACCGGTCACGGAGGGGTTCGGGTACAGCCCGCCGAAGGGGTTGAAGTGCCGCTCGGGCGTCCACACTCCCGCGAAGCCGTGCTCGTCCGCGTACTTCGCGCCCTCCAGGAGCAGCCGGTACGGCTCGTGGCCCTGGTCGCCCTCCGCGCTGGCGAAGTAGAAGAGGCTGAAGTCCACCGCGGGGCGGGGCGCCGAGCGCTCCTCGCTCTGGAGCACGACGGTGACGCCGCGCGCCAGCGTCCACAGCAGTTCAAGGCCCGCGATGTCGAAGGAGATGCTGGTGGTCGCCAGCCACACCGAGCCCTCGGCCGCGGTGATGTGCTCGTCCATGGCGTGCAGGAAGTTGGTGAGGGCGCCGTGCGGCACCGTCACGCCCTTGGGGGTGCCGGTGGAGCCGGAGGTGTAGATGACGTACGCCGGGTTCTCCGGCCGCACCGCGGAGCTGACGTCCGGCTCCGCACCGGCCGCGTCCAGCGGCCCCGCGGCGTCTGCGTCCAGCGGGTGCGCACCGTCCTCGTCCAGCAGCTCCGCACCGGTCAGCACCAGGGACGCCCCGGAGTCCGCGAGCATCTGCCGGCGGCGCCGCTCGGGGTAGTCCGGATCCACCGGCACATACCCGGCGCCCGTCTTGAGCACCGCGAGCAGTGCGACCGGGAGGTCTTCGGTGCGGCGCATCGCCACGGCCACGAGCTGCTCGGGGCCCGCTCCCCGGGCGATCAGCCGCCGGGCGAGGCGGTTGGCCCGGGAGTTGAGCTCGGCGTAGCTGAGCCTGGTGTCGCCGCTGATCAGCGCGGTGGCCTCCGGGGTGCGGCGGGCCTGCTCGGCGATCCGCTCGTGCACCAGCTCGCGGTTCGGGTAGTCGCGCGCGGTGTCGTTGAGGCGGCGAAGGGCGTCGGCGTCGGCTTCCGTGGTCATCGGCAGCCGTGCGAGAGGTGTCCCGGGCTCGGCGACCGCGCCGGACAGCAGCGTGGTGAGCTGTTCGGCGAACCGTCTGATCGTGCCGGCGTCGAAGAGGTCGGTGTTGTATTCGAGCACTCCGGTGGCGCCTGAGGCGTGCCGTTCCACCGTCAGGATCAGATCGAGGGTGACGGAGCCGTAGTCGAGCCCAAGCCACTCGGCGTCGATTCCGGGGATCCGCAGCGTGCGGTCGCCGGTCTCGTACCACGCGAACATCAGCTGGATGATCGGGGAATGGCTGAGCTGGCGGGACGGCTGGAGCTCGTCCACCAGCTTCTCGAACGGCATGTCCGCGTAGGGGTAGCAGGCGAGCGCGTCCGCCCGCACCCGGTCGACGAGTTCACCGAAGGTCAGGCCCCCGGTGACCTCGCTGCGCATCGCCATGGTGTTGGTGAAGGCGCCGACCACCCGCTCCAGTTGGGGGTCGGAGCGGCCGTCCACCGGGGTGCCCACCACCAGGTCGGTGCGCCCGGTGCTGCGGTGCACGAAGGCCAGGAAGCCCGCGAGCATCGTCATGTACGGGGTGGCACCGCGCTCCGCGCCGAACCGGGTCACGGCCGCGGTCAGCTCGTCGCCGAACTCGAACCGGTGGGTGGCCCCCGCATAGCTCTGGCGGGCGGGACGGGTGCGGTCGGCGGGGAGTTCCAGCAGTTCCGGGACATCCGCGAGACGCTCCCGCCAGAAGCCGAGACTGTCCGCGAGTGCGGGTCCCGACAGCTGCTCCCGCTGCCACATCGCGTAGTCGGCGTAGTGCAGGGGAGGTTCCGCCGGCAGGTCCTCCCCGCGGTAGAAGGCGCTCAGCTCCGCCAGGACGATGTCCATCGACGCCCCGTCGGCGATGATGTGATGGGCCATCAGCAGCAGTGCGTGGTCCTCGGCGCCGAGCCGGACGAGCAGCGCGCGCAGCAGCGGGGCCCGGCCCAGGTCGAAGGGGCGGCCGGCCCAGGTCTGGAGCACGGCGGGAAGCTCCGCTTCGGTGCTCTCCATGCGTTCCAGGGCGACCTCGGCGGTGTCTTCCACCACCTGGAAGGTGCGTCCGGCGGCCTCGGTGAAGCGCGTGCGCAGCGCCTCGTGCCTGGCCACCACCGCGGTCAGGGCCCGGCTCAGCGCCGCCTCGTCCAGGGCGCCTCGCAGCCGCAGCGCCGCGGGCACCTGGTAGACCGCCTGTTCGGGCGCGATCTGCTCCAGGAACCAGAAGCGCTCCTGCGCGAAGGACATCCGGGAACTACGTATCTCAGCCATGGTCAGCTCTCTTCCGCAGCATCGTCGTTGAGTAGTTCGGCAAGACTGCGGCGCGCGGCCGGGCGCAGCGGCGCGGGGCCGGGCGGCGGGGCGCTGCGGCTGCCTTCGAGGGCCGCGTCCAGGCCGGCGGCGAGGTCGCCGAGGGTCTCCTGCTGCAACACGAGCTGGAGCAGTACGGGTACGGGGAGCGGGTAGACCTGGGAGAGCCTGCGCGCCAGCCTGGCGGCCTTCAGGGAGTCCCCGCCGAGCTGGAAGAACTTGTCCTGCGTGGTCGGCTGCCGGGTGTCGAGGAGTTCGTCCCAGAGCTCCGCCAGCTGACGCTCGGTCGCGGTCCGCGGGGCCCGCCCGCGCGGGGTGTGCAGCTCCCCGGGGTCGGGCAGCAGTGCCGGGTCGAGCTTGCCGTTGGGTGACAGCGGCAGTTCGGACAGCACCACGAGCCGGCCCGGGACCACGGACTGCGGGAGTGTGGCGGTCAGCGAGGCGCGCAGCTCGTCGAGGTCGAAGCCGTTGGGGTCCGGCACCTCCAGGTAGCCGACCAGACCGCCTCCGCGCAGGGTGACATGGGCGGCGGTGACCGAGGGGTGGCGTTCGGCCGCGGCCTCGATCTCGCCCGGCTCCACCCGCAGCCCGTGCAGCTTGAGCTGACGGTCGCCGCGGCCCGCGAAGACCAGCTCCCCGTCGGCCCTGCGGTAGGCCAGGTCGCCCGTCCGGTACATCCGGGTACCGGGCGGGCCGAAGGGGTCGGGGCGGAACCGGTCGGCGGTCTGTGCCGGGTCGCCGAGATAGCCGCGGGCCAGTCCGTCGCCGGCGATCCAGAGTTCTCCCGTGACGCCGTCGGGCACCTGGGCACCCGACGCGTCGAGCACGTGCAACCGCACGTTCTGGAGGGCCCGGCCGATCGGCAGGCTGCCGGATCCGGACAGCTCCGCGGGGAAGGGGACGGGCACCGGGTACATGCTGGCGCTGACGCTCGCCTCGGTGGGGCCGTAGGCGTTGACGACCAGGCAGTCGTCCCGCAGCCGCCCGGAGAGCTGCCGCAGGGCCTCGACGGAGACCGGCTCGGCGCCGACGCTGATGCCGCGCAGCGGAAGGCCGTTGCGGCGCGCCGCCTCGGGTGCCATGTACGGCGCGAGGAAGGTGCTCTCGATGCCGTGCTCGGTCAGCCAGTCCAGATGGTCCTCGGGGGTGGTGCGGGCCCGCTCGGGCGCCAGGTGCACCTCGCAGCCGCGGGCGAGCGCGGGGAACAGCGCGTAGACCGAGGCGTCGAAGCTGAAGCTGGCCCACACCGCGGCCCGGCAGCCCTGGGGCACCAGCGCGTCGTAGTGGGGGTCGGTGATCAGGTTGACGACTCCCGCGTGCGGGATGACGACGCCCTTGGGCCGGCCGGTGGAGCCGGAGGTGTAGATCACATAGGCCGGGTGCCGGGGGTCGACCGGGGTGTGCAGGTCGTCTCCGGACAGCTCCCGGGTGTCCGGCAGGGCTCCGGAGAGCACGACGGCCGGCTTGGCGTGCTCCAGCATGTACGCGCGACGGTCGCGGGGATAGGCGGGGTCGACGGGGAGGTAGGCGCCGCCCGCCTTGAGCGTGGCGAGCATGGCGACGGGTACGTCCAAGCCACGCTCAAGGGCGACGGCGACGATCCGCTCGGGGCCCACGCCGCGCGCCGCAAGATGGCGGGCGAGCCGGTTCGCGCGCTCGTTCAGCTCGGCGTAGCTCAGCCGCTGGTCCTCGTGCACGAGGGCCGTTGCCCCGGGGGTGCGCCGGGCCTGCTCCTCCACGACCTCGTGCAGCAGCCTCGGTGCGTCCTGCGCCGGACGCCGCTCGGTGGCGTTGAGCCCGCGCAGCCGGTCCTGCTCCGGCTCGGTGAGCAGCGGCAGCGCGGAGACGGGGGAGTGCGGCGCGGTGACGGCGCCCCGGATCAGGGTGGTGAGATGACCGGTCAGCCGGTCGACGGTCGCCTCGTCGAAGAGGTCGGTGCTGTAGACCACGGCTCCCGCGATGGTGCCGTCGGGCCGTTGCTCCAGGGTGAAGGTCAGGTCGAACTGGGTGGCGCAGAAGTCGGACGGCAGCGGTTCGCGCTCCACCCCGGGCAGTGCGAGCCCTTCGCCCGGCATGGTGTGCAGGGAGAACAGGACCTGTACGAGCGGGCTGTGGCTGAGGCTGCGGGACGGGGCCAGCTCCGCCGTCAGCCGCTCGAAGGGCACCTCCTGGTGGGCGAAGGCCGACAGCGCCGTCTCCCGCACCCGGCCGACCAACTCGGCGAAGCTCGGGTCGCCGGCCAGTGAGGTCCGCAGCGCCAGGGTGTTGACCAGGAAGCCGACCACCCTGTCGAGTTCCGGCCGCAGCCGGCCGGCGACCGGCGAGCCGACGACGAGGTCGTCCTGCCCCGTGTAGCGGTGCAACACGGCCTTGACCCCACCGAGCAGCACCATGAACAGGCTGGCCTCGTGTTCCCTGGCCAGCTCCTCGATCGCGGTGACCAGCCCGGCGTCGAGGGTGAAGTGGTGGGTGCCGCCGCCGAACGACTGTGCGGCGGGACGGGGCCGGTCCGTGGGAAGTGCCAGTACCTCGGGCGCCCCGGACAGCTGCCGGCGCCAGAACTCCAGCTGACCGGCGAGGTCCCCGCCGGTCCCCCCTTCCGCGCCCTGGGCTGCCCCGTCGCCGGGTCCCCCGCCTGCGAGGCGATCACGCTGCCATTGAGCGAAGTCGCGGTATCCGGGCGCTGGTTCGGCCGGTATCGGCAGCGGACGGCCCGCGTACAGCGCGCTCAGGTCCTCGAAGAGCACCCTCAGCGACCAGGCGTCGGCGACGATCTCGTGCACGGTGAGCTGGAGTACGTGGTCCTCGTCGCCGAGCGGCACCACAAGGGCCCGTACCAGCGGCGCGCTGCCCAGGTCGAAGGGGCGGTAGGCCTCTTCGAGCAGCGTGGCCCGCAGTGCTTCCTCGTCCCCGGGGTGGTGCGGCCCGGCGGTACGCAGCTCGAGGGTGACCTCGCCGACGCCTGCCACGATCGCCAGGCGCGACTCCCCCGTGCTGATGAAGGAGGTACGCAGTGCCTCGTGCCGCTCGGCGAGGGCTTTCAGCGCGCCCCGCAGGGTCCCGGTGTCCAGGGGACCGCGCAGCCGGTAGGCGAAGGCGTTGTTGTACGCGGCATTGCCCGGCTTCAGTTCGTCGAGGAAGAGGAACTGCTCCTCTCCGAAGGAGGGCAGGCCCCGCGTCGGGTCGTCGCGTCTGGGGAGCGGCAGCAGCCGCGCGCTTCCCTCCCGTTCCGCCTCGGCCTGCCGTACGGCGTCGGCGAGCTCGCCCACCGTCCGGCCCTCGAACATCAGCCGCATCGGCAGGTCGACCCCGTGGGCCTCACGGATCCGCGCGACCACCTGGGTGGCGATCAGGGAGTGGCCGCCCAGGTCGAAGAAGTTCCGGTCGGCGGCGACCTCGTCGACCCCCAGGGCCTCGGCCCAGATCCGCGCGATCGCCTCCTCGGTGGCGTCCCGCTCCCCCGGCGTCCCGCCGTCCGCGGCCGTGCGCGCCACCGGGGCGGGGAGCGCGGCACGGTCGGCCTTGCCGTTGGGGTTGAGAGGGATCCGGTCGAGTACGACCAGGGCGCTCGGCACGAGCTGGGCCGGGAGCCGTTCGCGGACGAACTCGGCGATCTCGTCGACAAGTCCGGCCCGTTCACCGGCGACCGCGCTCGCGGGCGCGGGTTGGTCCCCTGAGGGGCCCGTGGGGACGACATAGCCGACCAGACGCTTGTCGCCCGGCCGGTCCTCGCGCACGGTGGCGACGGCGGCGACCACCGCCGGGTGCGCCCGCAGCGCCTCCTCCACCTCGCCCAGTTCGATCCGGAAGCCGCGGATCTTCACCTGGCCGTCCAGCCGGCCGCCGAACTCCAGCACTCCGTCCGGGCGCCGGGTCACGCGGTCCCCGCTGCGGTACATCCGCGCTCCACCGCCCGCGAAGGGGTCGGGGAGGAAGGAGGCCGCGGTGCGCTCGGGGCGACGCCAGTAGCCGAAGGAGACCCCGGTCCCGCCGATGTACAGCTCGCCCGGGGTGCCGTCGGGTACCGGCCGCAGTTCCTCGTCGAGGACGTACAGAAGCGTCTGGTCGATCTCGGTGCCGATCGGGACGCCGTCGGCCTCTGCCGGAAGCCCGGCCGTGTCGTAGACGGTGGAGAAGGTGCTGGCCTCGGTCGGACCGTAGCCGCTCAGCAGGCGTCCTCCGGGCGGCAGATGCTCGCGCGCCGTCCTGACACTGCCGGGGTCGGCCGCCTCGCCTCCGATGATCAGCTGGGGCACGCTGGCGAAGACCGAAGGCTCGGTCCGTACCGACTCGTTGAAGAGCGAGGTGGTGACGAATACCGTGCTGAGTCGCTGTTCGCGAACGAAACGCGCCAAGTGGCGGGCGGAGAGCATCACATCCCGCTCGATGGCCACCAGGCAGGCACCGTTGAGCAGCGCCATCCACATCTCCAGGACGCTCGCGTCGAAGGAGAGGTTGCCGCCGAAACCGACCCGGTCGTCGGGTCCGAGATCCATGTAGCACGTGTCAACGACCAGCCTGATGACGGCTTTCTGGGTCGTCAGCACCCCCTTGGGGCGGCCGGTGGAACCGGAGGTGTACATCATGCAGGCGGGCTGGGCCGCGGACTGCCGGCCGGGGCGGTCGGCGGGGCACGCCGCGATCAGCTCGGCGTCGCCGTCCAAGCGCACCACGGGGATGTCATCCCAGGGCAGCAGCTTGTCGTGCGGCTCCCGCGTGACGACCAGATCGAGCCCGGCGTCCTCCGCCATCCACTCAAGCCGCTCGGCCGGGTACGACACGTCCAACGGCACGTAGACCGCGCCGCATTTGAGCGCCGCCAAAGCCGCGACGACCATGTCCGACCGGCGGTCGGTGCATATCCCGACGAATGCGCCCGGCCGTACTCCGCGGTCGGTCAGATGGCCGGCCAGCCGATTCGCCTGGACGTCCAGCTGCGAGTAAGTCCACTCATCGGAGCCGAAACCCAGGGCGGGCCGCTCGGGTGCCCTATCGGTGTGATTCTCGAAGATCCCGGCAAGAGTGGATGGCTCAACTCGCGGCATATCAGGTCTCCGTCGGCATGAGGGGCGTTCCAGCGCTCAAGATCGAAGTCAGAACCTTCCCAGAAGTCGCCACTCAAGATCAAGATCTTTCATTATCAGTCGCAACTGTGCATGATGGTGCTGAAGTTGGCGGCGCTCCGCACACCGCAGCGGCCGGGCCGACTGCCACAGGACCACTGCCGATGGAGGTTGCGCGTGACGGTCGAAGCCACGTCCGAAAAGGCCGACGCAAAGCTGGACCGCCCCCTGCTGATACTCGGCGCCGTGATGTCGGTGGGCACCTTCGCGGCGGCCCTGGACGCGACGATCGTGTCCCTCGCCCTGGACAGCATTCGTTCTGAATTCAGCACTCCGCTTGAGACGATTCAGTGGATCATCACCGGCTATCTCCTCGGAATCGCCACCGTTATTCCGGTGACCGGCTGGGCCATCGACCGCTTCGGTTCCCGGACCATGTGGCTCGCGGCCATGGGGCTCTTCCTCGCCGCGTCACTGTTCTGCGGGTTCGCCTGGTCCGCCCCGGTCCTGATCGCGTCCCGGGTGGTCCAGGGCTTCGGCGGCGGCATGATCGTGCCCATCGCCCAGGCCATCCTGGCGCGCGCCGCGGGCCCCTCCCGGGTGGGCCGGACCATGGCCCTGGTGACCATCCCCACCCAGTTCGCCTCGGTCATCGGACCGACCCTCGGCGGACTCCTGGTGGAGACGACGAACTGGCGCTGGATCTTCTACATCAACCTGCCGGTCTGCCTGGCCGCCGGACTGCTCGCCGCCAAGCTCCTCCCGCGCGACGAGCCGGAGGGCAAGGCACGCCTCGACCTCACCGGACTGCTGCTGCTCTCCCCGGGGCTCGCCCTGCTGGTGTTCGGCGTCTCCCGGATCACCGGCGACGGCAGCGGGGTGGTCGCCCCCATGCTGATCGGCGCGGTCCTGCTGGCGGGTTACGTGGTGCACGCCCTGCGCACACCGCACCCCCCGATCATCGATCTGCGGCTCTTCAGCACCCGCTGGTTCCGGACCCTGGCCGCACTGATGGCCGTGTACGGCGCCTTCTTCTTCGGCGCCGTCTATCTCTTCCCGCTCTACTTCCAGGAGGCCAGGGGCCACTCCACGCTGCAAGCCGGGCTGGACGTGGCGCCCAACGGCATCGGCCTGCTGCTGATGCTCTTCCTGGGCGGCACACTCGCCGACAAACTCGGCCCCCGGCCCGCCATGCTGGCCGGCCTCGGCACGCTGGCGGTGGGCACCCTCGTGTACACCCAGCTTCCGTCCGACCCGCCGGTGTGGCTGCTGTGGATCGCGCTGGCCGTACGCGGCGCGGGCGTCGGACTCTGCGTCGGCCCGCTGATGGCGGCGGTGTTCCAGGGCGGACTCCCCAAGGACTCGATCCCCCGTGCCACCACGGCCATCAACATCCTCCAGCGCGTGGGCGGCTCCTTCGGCACGGCACTCTTCGCGGTGGTGCTCCAGAGCCAGGCCGGACAGCACGCACCCACAGCGGCCGACTTCAGCCACACCTTCTGGTGGGTGACGGGCCTGATCGCCCTGGCGCTGGTGCTCACGTGGTCGCTGCCGCGCGGGCGCCCCGCGGAAACCGCCGCGGACCACTGAGAGCCGGCCCGGACCGAACAGAAGGCGTGACCATGAACAGCCCCCTCGGGGATGCCGTAGCGGAACGACCCGCACTGCCGGACGGCGGTCCACTGCCGCTGGCCGTCGAACCCCTCGCTCCCGGCCTCGACCTCGTGGACTGGGCGTCCAGCCACAGCGAACCGCTGCGCGAACGCGTCGACCGGCACGGCGCCGTGCTGCTGCGCGGGTTCTCCGGCGTCACCGCCGAGTCCTTCGAGACCACCGTGCACAAGGCCTGTGGCGCACCCCTCGAGTACGTGGAGCGCTCATCCCCGCGCCACGCCGTGCACAAGAACGTCTACACCTCGACCGACCACCCCGCGCGCGAACGCATCCACCTGCACAACGAGCAGTCGTACAACGTCGTCTGGCCCCTGCGCATCTGCTTCTGCTGCCTGACCGCACCAGGCTCAGGCGGCGCCACCCCGCTGGCCGACTGCCGCAAGGTGTACGCGCGCATACCCGAGGCCGTCAGGCAGCGCTTCGCCGACCGCGGCGGCTATCTCTACGTCCGCAACTTCGGTCATGGCGCGGGTCTCAGCTGGCAGGAGGCGTTCGGCACCGCTGATCCGGCCCAGGTCGACCGCTACTGCGCCCAGAACGACATCACGACGCAGTGGGGCCCCGACGACCAGCTCCGCACCACCCAGCGGCGCCCCGCCTCGGCCCAGCACCCCCGCACCGGCGAATGGACGTGGTTCAACCACATCACGTTCTTCCACATCTCCACACTGGGCGCCGCCATGGCCGAGGCACTCGTCGAAGCACTGGGTCCCGAGGCGCTGCCCAACAACACGTACTACGGCGATGGCACGGAGATCGAACCCGACGTCCTCGAGACCCTGCGCGCGGCCTACGCCGCCGAACTCGTCGAGTTCCCCTGGCAGCAGGGCGACGTCCTGCTGGTCGACAACATGCTGACCGCCCATGGCCGGGCCCCCTTCGAACCGCCCCGGCGGATCGTCGTCGGCATGGCCGATCCCCTCACCACCCGACAGGTGACCACGTGACCCCCCTGCGTCGGCGCACGCCCGTACTGCGCACCTTCCACGCGGCACCGGACGCCGCGTCCCGGCTGGTCTGCTTCCCGCACGCGGGCGGCTCCGCTCCCTACTACTTCCCGCTCTCGCTGGCCCTTTCACCGGCCGTCGAGGTGTTCGGCATGCAGTACCCGGGCCGCATGGACCGCAGCGACGAGCCCGCGGCCGAGGACATCGCGACACTCGCCGACGAGGCCGCGACCCTCATTGCCGCCGCACCGCAGCCGCCGCCCGCCCTCTTCGGTCACAGCATGGGCGCCCTCGTCGCCTTCGAGACGGCCAGAAGGCTCGAGCAGCAGCACGGGATCACACCGTCCGTACTGATCGTCTCCGGAATGCGGTCCCCCTCCCAGCCCCGCCGCTCCCAGGACTGGGACCGCGAGGAGGTACTCCTCGACGAACTGCGACTGCTCGCCGGCACCCATCCCGGACTGCTGGAGAACGAAGAGCTCAGAGAGCTCTTCCTGCCGGTCCTGCGCAGTGACTTCCGGGCGGTGTCCACCTACCCGGGCGACACCACCACCGTGCTCTCCTGCCCGATCACCGCCTTCTCCGGCGACGAGGACCCGGTCACCCCGGACGGTATGGAGCACTGGGCAGCCCACACCTCGGCCCCCTTCACCAGCCGGTCATTCCCCGGCGACCACTTCTATCTGACCGGCTTCCCCGCCCCTGTGGTGGATGGCATACGGGCTGCTCTGGCCCGGCGTTAGGTACCGCTCCTCGCCCGCAGTCCACCGCTCGCAGCGGCACATCCAGCACGCGCGACTGCGACGAAGTCCGTCGCCCGCGGCGGCAGCATTGTGTACACATGAGTCACTCGGTACGCTTGAGCGCATGACGCAGCCGCTGCCCATAGAGTCCATCCGCGATGTGCGTGCCCACCTCGCCGAGGTCGTGGAGCGCGCCGATCGCGACGACGTGCCCACAGTGATCACGCGCCGGGGCAAGGAAGTCGCCGCCGTCGTCTCCATCGAGGTACTACGCAAGTACCAGGAATGGGAAGAGCGCGAGATCAACCGGATCATCGACGAGCGCATGGCCAACCCGGCACCCGGCATCCCGATCGAGGACATCATGAGGGAGACGCTGGCGCGCGGTGAGTGAGTACCGAACCGTCTTCCGCCCCGAGGCGCAGGCCGAGCTTCGGAAGATCCCCCGCGACATGGCACTGCGCATCCTGGCCAAGCTGACCGAGCTGGAGACCGACCCGCTCGGCTCGAACACCACCGCACTCGTGTCCCAGCCCGAACGACGCCGCCTGCGCGTCGGCGACTACCGCGTCGTCTACACGCTCGACAACGGAGAACTGGTGGTCTGGGTCGTTCACGTGGGACACCGGTCCACCGTCTACGACACCTGACGCCGACTGCCCCGGCGTCAGAATATCCAGCACCCATCCAGCACGGTGACGACGAAGGGGCCGACTCCCGGAGGAGTCGACCCCTTCTGACCTGCATGTTTGCCACATCAGCGACGTGGTGTTACTTCATCCGCTCAGACGTTGAAGCGGAACTCCACCACGTCCCCGTCCTGCATCACGTAGTCCTTGCCCTCCATGCGCGCCTTGCCCGCCGCTCGGGCGTCGGCGACCGAGCCCGTGGCGACCAGGTCGGCGAAGGAGATCACCTCCGCCTTGATGAAGCCCTTCTGGAAGTCGGTGTGGATCACACCGGCCGCCTCGGGGGCCGTCGCGCCCTTCTTGATGGTCCAGGCGCGGGACTCCTTCGGGCCCGCCGTGAGGTAGGTCTGGAGGCCGAGGGTGTCGAAGCCGACGCGGGCGAGGGTGGCGAGGCCGGGCTCGTCGGCGCCGACGGACTGGAGGAGTTCGATCGCGTCCTCCTCGTCGAGCTCGGCGAGGTCCGCCTCGAGCTTGGCGTTGAGGAAGATCGCCTCGGCCGGGGCGACCAGGGCGCGCTGTTCGTTCTTGAAGGTCTCGTCGACGAGCTCGTCCTCGTCCACGTTGAAGACGTAGAGGAACGGCTTGGTGGTGAGCAGGTGGAGGTCGTGCAGGAGCTCCGCCTTCTCGCTGCCCTGGACGATGCCCTGCGAGAAGAGTGTGTCGCCCCTCTCGAGGATCTCCTTGGCCGCCTCGACCGCCGCGACCTTGGGGGCCACGTCCTTCTTGATCCGGGCTTCCTTGGACAGGCGCGGCAGGACCTTCTCGATCGTCTGGAGGTCCGCGAGGATCAGCTCGGTGTTGATGGTCTCGATGTCGTCCTTGGGCGAGACCTTGCCGTCGACGTGCACGACGTTCTCGTCCTTGAAGGCCCGGATGACCTGGCAGATCGCGTCGGACTCGCGGATGTTCGCCAGGAACTTGTTGCCGAGGCCCTCGCCCTCGCTCGCGCCGCGGACGATTCCGGCGATGTCCACGAAGTCGACGGTCGCCGGGAGGACCCGCTGGGAGCTGAAGATCTCGGCCAGCTTGGTCAGCCGGGTGTCGGGGACACCGACCACGCCCACGTTGGGCTCGATCGTGGCGAACGGGTAGTTGGCCGCCAGCACGTCGTTCTTGGTCAGGGCGTTGAACAGGGTCGACTTACCGACATTCGGCAGTCCGACGATTCCGATCGTGAGCGACACGTTGGCGACTTCCTGAGTGAGGACTGGCGGAGGGCCGGGGGCCCGGCCCCGGGTGGGCCGATCCACCAGTTTACGGGCGCGTCACCGGGGCCGACGACGGGAACCGGGGGAAGCTCCCCGGGGCTCTCGCGTACGAGCGAGGCACGGGTTTGCGTCGAACTCATGGCCAAGGTCACCCAAAGGGCGTGTCTTGTGGCGGAACCCTCACGCATGGAGACCTACGTTTGATCCGTGGAGCACAGGACAGGTCCCTCGCAGCAGCGGCCACGGCCGCAGGCCCCGCTTTCCGGGCAGGGCGCCCTCATCGAGGGCGCCTCGGTGTACCGGGTCACGGACCGGCCCGGGCGCCCGGGCCGGTCGGGCCGCACCGTCCGGCCGGGTGGCTCCGGAGCGCCGAGACGACGGGATCCCCGGCGCCCGGTGCCGCCGGTGCTGCTCGCACTGCGCAGGCTGCCGAACCCTCGGTTGACCGGACTCGGCGCCGGGCTCTTCGCCTCGGCCGTCATGCTGGTGATCGGTTCGCTGGACGAGCTGCTGCTGGACGGCTCACCTCTGGTGTACGGCCTGCTCTTCCTCCCGGTCAGCGCCCTGACCGCGCTGTGGGTGCGCAAGGCCGACCTGGTCACCGCCCCGATCAGCGTGCCGATCGCCTTCACCGTCGGCGTCATCCCGGTCGCGGGCGGCGTCGGTGGCTACGGGGGCCACATCATGGCCGTGGTGACGGCCCTGGCCGTCAACGCGGGCTGGCTCTACGGCGGCACCCTCGTCGCCGGTGTGATCACGACCGTGCGGAAGGTGCGGCTCATGCGCCGGCCTCCCGCCCGGCGGCCGGCGCCCCGCAAGACCGACGGCCGCCCGGGGCAGTCACTACGGCCTCCGGGCGGCAGGCACTGAACCGACCCCAGGCCCTCTGTCCGGGCGTCGGCCGCCCGGGGGCCAGGCCCTGTCCGGGCGAACTCCGTGGCAAGGCGGTGGGTCTCCCCAGGGCCGGGGCCCGGGAAGACCCACGCCTTGGCCGATGTCGCCGTGGCTCGAGGAGATCGCCCGGACAGGCCTAGCGTCGTGCCGCGGCCATCGCCGCGCCCACGATGCCCGCGTTGTTCTGAAGCTGCGCCGGGACGATCTCCGCCCGCACGTGCTTGATGAGCGGCAGGAACTTGTCCGCCTTGCGGCTCACCCCACCGCCGATGATGAACAGCCCGGGCGAGAACAGCATCTCCAGATGCTCCAGGTACTTCTGGACACGGCGCGCCCAGTGCTCCCAGCTCAGCCCCTCGTCGTCCTTGACCTTGGTCGACGCGTGCTTCTCGGCCTCGTGTCCGTTCAGCTCGAGATGGCCGAGCTCGGTGTTGGGCACCAGGCGGCCGTCGATGAAGAGCGCGCTGCCGATACCCGTGCCGAAGGTCAGCAGCATCACGCTGCCCTTGCGGCCGCTGCCGGCGCCGAAGGTCATCTCGGCGACTCCGGCCGCGTCGGCGTCGTTGAGCACCGTGACCGGGAGGCCGAGCTTGTCGCCCAGCAGCTGGCCGCCGTCCACGTCGATCCAGCTCTTGTCGACGTTGGCGGCCGTTCGGATGACCGATCCGGTGACCACGCCGGGGAAGGTGATCCCGACCGGCCCCGACCAGCCGAAGTGGCGCACCACCTCGGCAACGCCGTCGGCCACGCCGTCAGGCGTGGCCGGATGCGGTGTTAGCACTTTGTGGCGCGGCTCCGCGAGGTCGCCGCGCTCCAGGTCCACGGGCGCGCCCTTGATTCCCGAGCCGCCGATGTCCACTCCGAAGACGTTCATGGACACAACGTTACGAGGAACCGCTGACAGTTACTCCTCGACGAGCGAAGCGGCCTCCGTACGGAGGTCGCGGCGGAGTTCCTTGGGCAGGGAGAAGATGAGCGACTCGTCGGCGGTCTTGACGATCTCCACGTCCTCGTAGCCGCGCTGGGCGAGCCACTCCAGGACCTCCTCGACCAGGACCTCCGGCACCGAGGCGCCGGACGTGACGCCGACCGTGCCGACACCCTCCAGCCAGGACTCGTCGATCTCATCGGCGAAGTCGACCAGATAGGAGGCCTTGGCCCCGGCGGTCAGGGCGACCTCGACCAGGCGCACGGAGTTCGAGGAGTTGCGGGAGCCGACGACGATCACCAGGTCGGCCTGGGCGCTCATCTCCTTGACCGCGATCTGGCGGTTCTGCGTCGCGTAGCAGATGTCGTCGCTCGGCGGGGAGACCAGCAGCGGGAACTTGGTCTTCAGCCTGTCGACCGTTTCCATCGTCTCGTCCACGGAGAGCGTGGTCTGGGAGAGCCAGACGACCTTCGACGGGTCGCGGACCTCGACCTTGTCCACGTCGCCCGGGCCGTCGACCAGGGTGATGTGGTCGGGGGCCTCACCGGTGGTGCCGATGACCTCCTCATGGCCCTCGTGGCCGATGAGGAGGATGTCGAAGTCCTCCCCGGCGTACCGGATGGCCTCCTTGTGGACCTTGGTCACCAGGGGGCAGGTCGCGTCGATGGTCGCGAGCTTCCGCTCGGCGGCCTCTTCGTGCACGATCGGCGCCACGCCGTGCGCCGAGAACATGACGATCGAGCCTTCGGGCACCTCCGCCGTGGTGTCGACGAAGATCGCGCCCTTCTTCTCCAGGGTCTGTACGACGTACTTGTTGTGGACGATCTCGTGGCGCACGTAGACCGGGGCTCCGTACTGCTCCAGAGCCTTCTCCACGGCGATCACGGCACGGTCCACGCCCGCGCAGTAGCCACGGGGTGCGGCCAGCAGGACGCGGCGGGCGTTCGTTGCAGTCATGCGCCCATCGTAAGGGCGACCGCCGGAGGCCAACGATCGCCCGCAGGGCTGAGTCTGCGCGTAGGCAGCCATGTCGGCATATGACTCGTGTCGCTCGCGCGTCCGCGCTGTCACAAGGGGCCGATACGCTCGCGTGCATGGGTCTCACTACGTCAGCCGAAACCCCGGTCCCCGTCGGCGAGGTGTCACGGCTCATCGGGGGGTGGATCGACCGGCTCGGTGCCGTGTGGGTGGAGGGGCAGATCACCCAGCTGTCCCGCAGGCCGGGGGCGGGGGTCGTGTTCATGACGCTGCGCGATCCGTCGTACGACATCTCGGTGGGCGTCACCTGCTACCGCCAGGTGTTCGACAGCGTCTCGGACGTCGTGTCCGAGGGTGCCCGGGTGGTGCTTCTCGCCAAGCCGGAGTGGTACGCCCCGCGAGGGCAGCTCTCGCTGCGGGCCACGGAGATACGGCCGGTCGGCATGGGTGAGCTGCTCGTGAGGCTGGAGCGGCTGAAGCGGTCGCTGGGCGCCGAGGGGCTTTTCGACCGGGACCGTAAGAAGCCACTGCCCTTCCTGCCGCAGCTGGTCGGTCTGGTCTGCGGCCGGGCGTCCGCGGCCGAGCGCGACGTACTGGAGAACGCGCGGCGGCGCTGGCCCGCCGTGCGGTTCGAGGTGCGCAATGTGGCGGTGCAGGGCGTACGAGCCGTGTCGCAGGTCGTGCAGGCGGTGAAGGAGCTGGACGCACTGCCCGAAGTGGACGTGATCATCGTGGCGCGTGGCGGCGGAAGCGTGGAGGACCTGCTGCCCTTCTCGGACGAGCAGCTCATCCGGGCCGTGGCGGACTGCCGCACACCGCTGGTGTCGGCGATCGGGCACGAACCGGACTCACCGCTGCTCGATCTGGTCGCGGACCTGCGGGCCTCGACGCCGACGGACGCGGCGAAGAAGGTCGTGCCGGACGTCGGCGAGGAGCTGGAGCGGGTGCAGACGCTGCGGGACCGTGCGCTGCGGATGGTGCGGGGGCTCGTCGAGCGGGAGGAGCGGGGGCTCGCGCACGCACTCGCCAGGCGGTCGATGGAGCATCCGCACCGGATCGTGGAGGAGCGCGAGCAGGAGACGGAGGCGCTCGTCGCGAGGAGCCACCGGGTGCTCGGACATCTGCTGGACCGTGCCGACTCCGAGCTGGCCCACACCCGCGCCCGGGTCCTCGCCCTGTCGCCGGCGGCCACGATGGAGCGTGGCTATGCGGTGCTCCAGCGGGCGGACGGCGCGGTGGTACGGGCGCCTGGCGAGGTCTCGGCGGCCGAGGAGCTGCGGGCCAGGGTCGCGGAAGGCGAGTTCACGGTCACTGTCGGACCCCACGCATAGGGTGGAGCGCATGACGGCGAAGACGGACGGCAGCGCAGGCCACGACTCGATCGACGCGGCCGACTCGATGGGGTACGAGCAGGCGCGTGACGAGCTGATCGAGGTCGTACGCCGGCTGGAGGCGGGGGGCACGACCCTCGAGGAGTCCCTGGCCCTGTGGGAGCGAGGCGAGGAGCTCGCGAAGGTGTGCCGTCGCTGGCTGGACGGCGCCCGGGCCCGTCTTGACGCGGCGCTGGCGGACCGGCGGCCGGCCGGCGCGGGCGACGACGGGGACGCCGGCGACGAGGACGACTCCGCGTTCTGACCCCGGCCCCGTCCATCATTTAGTTGAAAGTTGTGTGAGTCGGCTCACGAGAGCCCGGATTTAGTTGAAGATTAATCCACTTCGGTCGTACGGTCGTCCGCGTACCTGACACCCCCTTGCCCATCCGGAAGGTATGCCGATGTCTCTCGTAATCGACGCCGCAGCCCAGGACCTCCTTTTCCGTGAGGCCCGCACCGCCAACACCTTCACCGACGAGCCGGTGACCGAAGAGCAGGTGCAGGCCGTCTACGACCTGGTGAAGTTCGGCCCGACAGCGTTCAACCAGTCGCCGCTGCGCATCGTCCTGGTCCGCTCCGCCGGGGCTCGCGAGCGCCTGGTGCCGTACATGTCCGAGGGCAACCAGGCCAAGACGGCCAGCGCCCCCCTGGTCGCGATCCTCGCCGCGGACAACGAGTTCCACGAGGAGCTGCCCGAGCTGTTCCCGCACTTCCCGCAGGCCAAGGACGTGTTCTTCGCCGAGCGTCCGGCGCGTGAGCGCTCCGCGCTGCTGAACGCCGCGCTTCAGGCCGCCTACTTCATCGTGGGTGTCCGCGCCGCGGGTCTCGCCGCGGGCCCGATGACCGGGGTCGACCTCGCCGGCGTGCAGAAGGAGTTCCTGGACGACGACCACACCCCGCTGATGGTGGTCAACATCGGCAGGCCCGGCGAGAACGCCTGGTTCCCCCGCTCGCCGCGACTGTCCTTCGACGAGGTCGTCAAGACCGTCTGACGGACGGCCTTCAGGCACCTACGGCGAGGCGCCGCACCC
>NZ_JBHWIW010000057.1:0-48644 GCF_042731955.1 Streptomyces sp. NPDC059828
TCCGCCCGCGGCGGGGGTATGACCTGGGGATGGGTGTGCCCGTTCGAACCTCCGGGGCCCCCCTACCCCCCGGTCGCCCCGTGTCCGGGGGGCGGACTCGGGGCGACGGGCTTGCGGCGCGGAGGTGCGGATCAGTGAAGCCTGCTGCCCGCTCTGCGGCGCAGCACGTAGAAGAGGCCGCCCGCCGCACCGGCCACCAGCACCGCACCGGTCGCGATCATGCCGGTGTTCGTCTCGCGGACACTGCCTCCGAGACCGCCCCTGACGCCCTGCGGCGAAGCCGCCGAAGTGGCCGGAGAGGTGGCCGTCGAACTGGTGGTCGCCGCCGCGGCTCCGCCCGAGATGTTCAGGTCCGTGGTCCCCGACTGCGCGCCGCAGGTGAAGGTCACCGAGTAGACGGCGCCGCGCCGGGCGTCGCGGTCGACCATGGCGGTACCTGTCATACCGGCCGGGATGGTGACGGTGTCGAAGACACCGGACGACGCCGTGGCCCGGCTGTTGCAGCCCGACACGGTCAGTGTGACCTGCCCGCCGGGGGCCACGGTCGACGGGGATACGGCGAACGAGAACGGCTGCTGTCGGGTGGAGCCCGCAGCGCCGTCGCTGTCGGTGCCGGCGGCCACGGCGGCCGGCAGGGTCAGGGCGAGGGCGGCCGCTCCCAGCAGGGCGGCGGACGCGATGGGTATCGCGCGCATGGTCTATTCCTCCGTGTCCCCGAGGAGCAGTTGCGGAACGGGTTTCCACAAAGGCAGGGAATGCACCTCGATATCCGAAACGCTAGGAGTATCCCGCTCATACGCGCGATCGGTGTCGGGCGAATGGGTTATTTGTGTCGCTCGAGTGGCCTAGGGAAGGTTTGAGATGGCGTGTCCCCGGTCTCGCCGGTGGGCCACCCGGACGCGGGTCAGCCGCCGAGCCTCGGGAAGAACGCGATGAACGGCTCGGCCGTGGCGCCGATGCTCCGTCCGAACGGTGCGTCGAAGTCCCAGATGAGGAACAGCAGGAAGGCGATCAGCGCACTGAACAGCCCCGCGAGGAGCAGTTCCCGGAAGGTCCGGCGGATCTGGAGGGTGAAGATCAGGCCCACCGTGACCACGGCACCCGTGATCAGGCCGAACCACACCACCCCGGGCATGGTCGCCTCGATGCTGCTTCCTCTGGCGCCCCTGGCGTCGTCGACAGCGGCGACCTGGTCGACCAGAGGCTGGTACGCCTGCCCCTCGTGGTCGGTCTTCGGCACATAGTCCGTCACATCGTTCCGCAGCCGGTCGAGCAGACGGGTGCCCTCATCGGTGAGGGAACCCTCCTCGACCATGTGCCGCCACTCGGAGTGGACCACATGGGTGGCATAGGCCTCAGCATGGGCGCGGATCTGCCTGCGCACGTCGGCCGGGTAGACCTGGGCGCGCTCGTACACCTCGTGCAGGGCCTGCGCCTCGTGGCGCACGGAGTCCTGGGCGGCGCTGCGGGCCTCCCAGACACCGGCGATAGCCAGTCCCAGCACGATGGCATAGACCACGCCGATCATCATCGTCATGTACTCGATGACGTCGGGGGTCTCCGACGGATCGTCGTCGTCGCCTACACGGCGCTGGTTGATGACGGTGATGGTCAGCACGACCGCGCAGGCCGCGGCCATGGCGATGGTGAGTACGGCCCATTCCGACACGGGCTACCTCCGGAATTCAGGAGCGGGGGCGCAGAAAGGCGGCGGCGAGCACCGCCGGGGCGGTGACCAGGAGTGTGAGCGTGACGAGTGAGGGTCCGCCGCGCGGCTCCTTGCGCGGTGGTTTGCGGTAGGTGGGCAGGGCAACCGGGGGCGGTGGGGCGGGCTTGGGCCGGGTGGTGGGGGAGCGGAACGGAGCGGGCGTGGGCGGTGGGGGCGGCGGCGGGGCCGGTTCGGGCTCGACGCGCGGCGCCGGAGGTGGGGGAGGCGGGGGCGGCGGAAGTGGCTTCGGGCGTGGCGGCTTCGGTGTGGGCACGGGACCCGCCCAGCAGTCACCGGAGCCGGTGGCCGACGCGGCGGAGCCGAAGGAGTCGAAGGAGTCGAAGGAGTCGAAGGAGTCGGCAGAGTCGGCGGTGCCGACGGAGCCGAGAGGGGGCGGGCCGCCCTGCTCGATCGTTGCGTGCGAGCAGTTGTCGGCGGTCGTGGCGGCGGCGGGCGACGGGGCCGCCAGCAGCCAGGTGAGTGCGGCGGCCGAGAGCAGCCGCCCGACGAGCGATCCGGACACGCCGATGAGCATGATCCGCCCATGCCCGGAACACGCCCGTATGGGTGGTGATTCGCCTGATGGAGGGTTTGTCGGCCGCTCGGGTTTGCGGCTCTGGAAGTTTTTTCCGGGCCGTTTGAACACCTGGGACGCCCCGGCCCGTATTTAGGGCCGTGAACGGCGCACCGGCGCCACAAGCGGATCAGGGCTCACGGGAGTTGACATGAATACCTGGCGGAACGCCTCGCTCGCGGTCACCGCGACAGCCGTACTCGCGCTGACGACGGCGTGCGGTCAGGAACAGGGCACGACAACACCCGGTCAGGCCGTCGCCGCACAGCCCGCGGGTCAGCAGCAGGCCGCCGACGGATACGGCTCGGGCTACGGATCGTCGGCCGGCAGCTCCGCAGCCCCTGGGGGCTCCGCCGCCAAGACCGCCGGACAACTCGCCGTCCTGGAGAGCAAGAAGCTCGGCGAGGTCCTCACCGACAGCGAGGGCTACACGCTCTACCGCTTCGAGAAGGACACCGCCACCCCGCCGAAGTCCAACTGCAACGGTGACTGCGCTAAGGCCTGGCCGGTCGTGGCCGCGGGCGATGTGACCGCCGCGCCCGGTACCAACGCCTCCCTGATCGGCGAGGTCACCCGTGACGACGGCACCAAGCAGCTGACCATCGGCGGCTGGCCGATGTACCGCTACGCCAAGGACACCAAGCCCGGCGACATCAACGGCCAGGGTGTGGGCGGCACCTGGAACGCCTCCGCCCCCGACGGCAAGAAGGCCTCCGCGGGTGGTGGTGGCGCGGCCGGTGAAGGCGGCCAGCCCGCCGACCTCGCCGGTCTCTCCGTCCGCAAGGACCCGAAGCTCGGCGAGATCGTCGTCGACAAGAACGGTATGACCGTCTACCGCTTCATGAGGGACTCGGCCTGGCCGATGAAGACGGCCTGCACGGGCTCCTGCCTGGAGAAGTGGCCGGTTGTGGCGCCGGTCGACAAGAACGACACCGAGGGCATCCTCAAGAAGGGCTTCGTCACCTTCGACCGTCCCGACGGAGTCAAGCAGCAGACCATCGACTGCTGGCCGATCTACACCTACTCCGGTGACTCCAAGCCCGGTGACACCGAGGGCCAGGGCGTGGGCGGCACCTGGTACGCCGTCTCGCCCCAGGGCAAGCCGGTCGGAGCGCCCAAGTAACCATCCCCACGCGGCGTTCCGGCCTTTCGGCCCGCCGTCATGCGCCCCAACGCATGACGGCGGGCCGCCCTGCATAATGGCGTGAAGTCGGTGGCACACCTACGAACGCAGGCGTAGTACCGGCAGGCAGCACCCCAACAGAAAACAGGCACAACACCGGCAGATCACCGACGGAACACAGGCGGGCCGGCTGCACGTGCCAGCGGCATGTGTGACCAAGAACGGATCGGTAATTTCCGTTTCTGCTCGCTCTCTTGGCGGTCGATCAGTAGCCTCGGCTCGAACACCGGCCTTCAATATGGCCGTACGTCCCGTGGCGACTTGTTGGAGACATCAATGGAGCGTCCCGCCTGGGCCCCACCGGGCATCGACATATCGGTGCCCAGTGTGTCCCGTATCTACGACTACTATCTGGGCGGTTCGCACAACTTCGAGGTCGACAGGGAAGCCGCGCGCAAGGCCATGGAGTTCGTTCCCGGCCTCCCCAAGATCATGCAGGCCAACCGGGCCGTGATGCGCCGGGCGGTGCGTTTCGCCGTGAGCGAGGGCGTCACCCAGTTCCTCGACATCGGTTCCGGCATCCCGACCTTCGGCAACGTCCACGAAGTGGCCCAGGAGGCCAGCCCCGGGGCGCGCGTGGTGTACGTCGACCACGACCCGGTGGCCGTCGCCCACAGCCGCGCCGTGCTGGAGGGCAATGACGACGCCGACATCGCCGGTGCCGATCTGCGCAAGCCCTGCGACATCCTCGACAGCCCCGAGGTCACCCGGCTCCTCGATCTCGACCGGCCCGTCGCGCTGCTGCTGGTCTCCGTGCTCCACTTCATCGAGGACTCCGACGAACCCCACCGCGCGGTGGCCGAGCTGCGCGAGGCACTCGCTCCCGGCAGCCTGCTCCTGGTCACCCACGCCTCCTACGACGGCATCCCGGTCGACAAAGAGCGGGTGGGCGGTGCGGTCGATGTCTACAAGGACATCCGCAACCCGCTGGTCATGCGGACCCGTGAGGAGGTCGCGCGGTTCTTCGACGGGTTCGAACTCGTCCAACCCGGACTGGTGTCGATGGCCAAGTGGCGCCCCGACGCCCCGGCCGAGCAGGAGGACCCGTACGCCTTCTCCGGCTACGCAGGGGTGGGGCGCAAGGCGTGAACCTGCCGTCACAGGCGACGGGCTCAGCGGCTGAGCCGGACTGCCTCGAGGACAGACTCCAGCGGTTCGCCACCATCTGGAGCCGGGCGATCTTCCCGGTCACGGCCACATCGCTGACCCGGGCCGAATTCGAACAGCATCTGCTGCCACTTGCCAGGAAGCTGCGCGACGCGCTGCACGCGCGCCCTTCCGGCACGGCTGCCAACGCCGCCAGCACGGCCGCACAGGCGGTCGGCGGAGCCCTCGTCGACGCCCACTGCACCGACCCGGACGCGCTCAGCCGCACGCTCGGCGTCGTGGACGCCTACCTCGTCCTGTACTGCGGGAACGACCAGGAGCCCGCCGAGGACAGCCGTGCCCGCTGTGCGCGGCTCCAGCACTCCATCGCCGCCGGCTACGCCCAGGCGCTGCGCGAGCGCACCCTGAGCGAGCAGGAGGCCATCGCCCGCTCGGCGCTCTCGGCACGCAGCGACGCGATGGAGGCTCTGCACGCGACCGAGACGCGTTTCCGCGCCGTGTTCGAAGGGGCGGCGATCGGCATAGGCATCGCCGATCTGGACGGCAACGTACTCGAGGTCAACGACACCCTCACCCGGATGTTCGGCGGTCTCGAGCACCATGTGCGGGGCCGCAAGGTCAACGAGTGGGTGCACCCCGAGGACCGGCCCAACGTATGGGACCTGCACGAGGAACTCATACGTGGCGAGCGCGAGCACTTCCGGGTCGAGAAGCCCTTCTACCGCAACGACGGCACCGTGCTGTGGACCAACCTCACGGTGTCGCTGCTGCGGGACGCCGAAGGCAGGCCCAAGTACCAGCTCGCCCTGATCGAGGACACCACCGAGCGGCGACTGCTCAACCTCCGGCTGCGGTACGAGGCCACGCATGACGCGCTCACCGGTCTGCCCAACCGCACGCTGTTCTTCGAGCGCCTCGAGAAGGCGCTGACCGCGGGGGAGGGAAACCGCTTCGGGCTCTGCTATCTCGACCTGGACGGCTTCAAAGCCATCAACGACAGCCTGGGCCACGCGGCCGGCGACCGACTGCTCGTGGAGATAGCCGACCGCCTGCAGAGCTGCGCCACCGCACCCGGCGAGATGGTGGCCCGGCTCGGCGGCGACGAGTTCGTGGCCCTGACCACCGGAAGGGACACCGGGCACGAGACCCGTGAACTGGCCGGGCGGATCCTCGGCGCACTGGCCACTCCCGTGATGCTCGACGGGCGTGAGATCAGGGTCCGGGGCAGCATCGGCATCGTCGAGGGAGCCGCCGGGGAACGCACCCCGGCGGAGGTGCTGCGCAGCGCCGACATCACCATGTACCGGGCCAAGTCCGCGGGCGGCAACCGCTACGAGTTCGCCGATCCCGAGGCCGATGCCCGCGCGATCACCCGGCACGGGCTGACCACGGCGCTGCCCGCGGCGCTGGAGCGCGGTGAGTTCTTCATCGAGTACCAGCCCCTGGTTCGACTCGGCGACGGCAGCGTCCACGGGGCCGAGGCACTGGTGCGCTGGTGCCATCCGCAGCACGGTGTGCTCAGCCCCGACCGCTTCATCCCACTCGCCGAACACACCGGGCTCATCGTGCCGCTGGGCCGCTGGGTGCTCCAGGAGGCCGCACGGCAGGCACGCTCCTGGCACGATCAGTTCCCGCTGGACAGCGGCGCCCGGCCGCTGCGGATCAATGTGAACCTCTCCCCGGCCCAGCTGCACCACCCCGGACTGGTCTCGGACACCGTGGACGTCCTGGAGCGCTCGGGCCTGGAGCCGGGAGCGCTGTGTCTTGAGGTCACCGAGTCGGCCCTGATCGGCGCGGACGAGGACCTCCTCAAGCCGCTGCGGCAACTGGCGGAGATGGGCGTCGACATCGCCCTCGACGACTTCGGCACCGGCTACTCGAATCTGGCCAGTCTGCGTCGGCTCCCGGTGAGCATCCTCAAGCTGGACCGCTCCTTCACCCAGGGCATGCAGCAGCACCCCGCGGACCCTGTCGACATCAAGATCGTCGAAGGCATCGTCTCGCTGGCCCACAGCCTTGAACTCGCTGTCACGGTCGAGGGTGTCGAGACCGGAGCGCAGGCCGAGCAGCTGCGCGAGCTGGGCTGTGACACGGCCCAGGGCTGGTACTACGCCCGCCCGGGCCCACCGGACCAGCTGCACGCACTGTCCCTGGCGGACGCGGTGTGACGGTCCCTGCCGCCCTCGGGCGGGCCACGCAGGCCCGCCCCGACGTGGTCCCCCGGGCCCCGCGGACGACGCGAGCCCGCTCGTACGGGAGTTCACCGCGGGGCGCCTCGGCGGGCGCGGGTGAGCCGGGTGAGGACCGAACCACCGGCTCAGTCCTGCACGCTTGGGTCCGCTCCCCGCTGTCCGTGTGAACTCAGCAGCATCCGCTGAAGCTCCCGCGCGGCCCGGGGCGGAGCCACATCGCTGCGGTGCGCAAGGGCGATGGTCCGCCGCAGCCCCGGCGCGGCCAGTGCCGTCACCCGCAGATCCCGGCCGGAGCGCGCCGCGACCATGCGCGGTACCACCGTCACGCCAAGCCCTGCCCGTACGAAGCCGAGCACGGCGTCCATCTCGCCGCCCTCCACCGTGAACGTCGGCTCGAAGCCGGCCGCCCGGCAGGCGGCCACGGTCAGCTCCCGCAGGTCGTAGCCGTGCCGGTACATCACCATCGGTACGTCCTGGAGCTCGGTGATCCGCAGGGGCCCCGCCCCCCGGGCTCCGCCCAGGCGCAGCTCCGGAGCGGAGACCACCACGAGGTCCTCCTCCAGCAGTCGCACCGTCGTCAGGGACGGCGCCGGGGTCGGCAGCGGCAGCACCACCAGCGCCAGGTCGAGCGCGCCGCGCGCCAGCCCCCGTACGAGATCGTGTGAGCCGCCCTCGTCGATCAGCAGCTCGATGCCCGGGTGGCGGTCGTGGAAGGCCCGCAGCACATCCGGCAACAGGCCCGTGCACACGCTCGGCGTCGCTCCGAGCCTGACCCGCCCGCGCCGCAGCTGGGCCAGCTCCTGCACCTCGTGCCGGGCCGTGTCCGCGTCCGCCAGGATCCGCCGGGCCAGCGGCAGCAGTGCCTCGCCCGCGTCGGTGAGCGCGATGTTGCCGCGGGCCCGGCTGAAGAGCTCCGCGCCCAGCTCCTTCTCCAGCGCACGGATCTGCTGGGACAGCGACGGCTGTGCGACGTGCACCCGCTCGGCGGCACGGGTGAAGTGCCGGGCCTCCGCCACGGCCACGAAGTACTGGAGCTGCTGGAACTGCACGACCTCCACGATACGCCGCGATAGGCGTCACCTATGGAGATGAGCGGATCCATGTCTTGGACCTCTCGTACCCATCGGTCCTAGCGTCGTGGGCATGGCTCTGGCAACGCGGACGGGCCGTCGCCCGTCCATGACGCGCACGCTCTGGCGATCGACCGTCGGCAAGAAGACGGTCATGGCCCTGACCGGCCTGATCATGCTCGGCTATCTGGTCGCCCATATGCTCGGCAACCTCAAGATCTTCTTCGGCCGGGACGAGTTCAACGGCTACGCCCACTGGCTGCGGACCCTGGGCGAGCCACTGCTGCACCACGAGTGGGCCCTGTGGGCGCTGCGCGTGGTGCTGCTCGCGGCCGTCGTGCTGCACGGGGTCTCGGCGTACCAGCTCAGCAGGCGCGACATCAGCGCACGCCCGGAGAAGTACGTCCACAAGCGTCGCCGGGCGAGCTACGCCACCCGCACCATGCGCTGGGGCGGGATCATCCTCGGGCTGTTCATCGTCTGGCACCTGCTGGACCTGACCACGCTGACCGTCAACGACAACGCCCAGCACGGCCGGCCCTACGAGAACGTCGTCGCGAGCTTTTCCACCTGGTACGGCAACACCGTCTACCTGACCGCGATGCTCGCACTCGGCCTGCACGTCCGGCACGGCTTCTGGAGCGCCGCCCAGACCCTCGGCGCGGGCAACGCGAACCGCGACCGCATCCTCAAGACCGCCGCCAACGCCCTCGCGCTCGTGCTGACGGCGGGCTTCGTCTCGGTACCCGTCGCCGTGATGGCGGGACTGGTGAACTGACATGCGCAACCACAACGACACCCGCTCCCGCCCCACCTACGCAACCGGCGCCCCGATCGCCGACACCGCGACACCGGACGGACCCATCGCCGAGCGCTGGGACCGCCGCCGCTTCGAGGCGGGACTGGTCAACCCGGCCAACCGCCGCAAGCACACCGTCATCGTCGTCGGCACCGGACTCGCGGGCGGCTCCGCCGGAGCGACCCTCGCCGAACAGGGCTACCACGTCGTCCAGTTCTGCTACCAGGACTCGCCCCGCCGCGCCCACTCCATCGCCGCCCAGGGCGGTATCAACGCCGCCAAGAACTACCGCAACGACGGCGACTCCGTTCACCGCCTGTTCTACGACACCGTCAAGGGAGGCGACTTCCGCGCCCGCGAGTCAAACGTCCACCGGCTCGCGCAGATCTCCGTCGAGATCATCGACCAGTGCGTGGCCCAGGGCGTCCCGTTCGCCCGTGAATACGGCGGCCTCCTCGACACCCGCTCCTTCGGCGGTGTCCAGGTCTCCCGCACCTTCTACGCCCGCGGCCAGACGGGCCAGCAGCTCCTGCTCGGCGCCTACCAGGCACTGTCCCGGCAGATCGCCGCGGGCAGTGTCGAGATGCATCCGCGCACCGAGATGCTCGACCTGATCGTGGTCGACGGCCGGGCCCGGGGCATCGTGGCCCGCGATCTGATCACCGGCGAGGTCGACACGTACGTCGCCGACGCCGTGGTGCTCGCCACCGGCGGCTACGGCAATGTCTTCTATCTGTCGACCAACGCCATGAACTCCAACGCCACGGCCGTCTGGCGGGCCCACCGGCGCGGGGCGTACTTCGCCAACCCCTGCTTCACCCAGATCCACCCCACCTGCATCCCGCGCACCGGCGACCACCAGTCCAAGCTGACCCTGATGAGCGAGTCGCTGCGCAACGACGGCCGCATCTGGGTGCCCAGGGCCAGGGGCGACCGGCGACCGGCCGACGAGATCCCCGAGGACGAGCGCGACTACTACCTGGAGCGCGTCTACCCCTCCTTCGGCAACCTCGTGCCCCGCGACATCGCCTCGCGCGCCGCCAAGAACGTCTGCGACGAGGGCAGGGGCGTGGGCCCGGGCGGCCAGGGCGTGTACCTCGACTTCGCCGACGCGATCCGCCGCATGGGACGGGAGAAGGTCGAGGAGAGGTACGGCAACCTCTTCGACATGTACGAGCGGATCACCGCGGAGAACCCGTACGAGGTGCCGATGCGGATCTACCCGGCCGTGCACTACACGATGGGCGGCCTGTGGGTCGACTACGACCTCCAGACCACGATCCCCGGGCTCTTCGCCATCGGCGAGGCCAACTTCTCCGACCACGGCGCCAACCGGCTCGGTGCGTCCGCCCTGATGCAGGGCCTCGCCGACGGCTACTTCGTGCTGCCGTCGACCATCGGCGACTATCTCGCCCGCAACCCGAGCCAGGACGAGGTCACCGACGAACACCCCTCCGTCCAGGAAGCGCTGACCGGGACACGCGATAGGCTCACCAGGCTGCTGACCGTCGACGGGGACCGCACCCCCGATTCCTTCCACCGCGAAGTCGGCGCACTCATGTGGGAGTTCTGCGGCATGGCACGCACGGACGCGGGCCTGCGCAAGGCACTGGAACGCATCCCGCAGATCCGCGAGGAGTTCTGGCGGCGGATCAAGGTCCCGGGAACCGGCGAAGAATTCAACCAGTCGCTGGAGAAGGCCAACCGGATCGTCGACTACCTGGAGCTCGCCGAGCTGATGTGCCTCGACGCACTCCACCGCACCGAGTCATGCGGCGGCCACTTCCGCGAGGAGTCCCAGACCCCGGACGGCGAGGCGGCACGCCGGGACGAGGAGTTCTCGTATGCCGCCGCCTGGGAGTTCACCGGCACCGGCAAGCCCCCCGTCCTGCACAAGGAAGACCTTGTGTTCGACTACGTTCATCCCACCCAGCGGAGCTACGCATGAAGCTCAAACTGCGCGTCTGGCGGCAGCAGAACGCCGGCGCACCGGGCGCCATGGCCACCTACGAGGTCGACGGGATCTCACCGGACATGTCGTTCCTGGAGATGCTCGACACCCTCAACGAGGAACTCATCCTGCGCGGAGAGGACCCCGTCGCCTTCGACCACGACTGCCGCGAGGGCATCTGCGGTGCCTGCTCCCTGGTCATCAACGGCGATGCGCACGGACCTGAGCGCACCACCACCTGTCAGCTCCACATGCGCGCCTTCGGGGACGGCGACACGATCGACATCGAGCCCTGGCGGGCCTCGGCGTTCCCGGTGGTCAGGGACCTGGTGGTGGACCGCTCGGCGTTCGACCGGATCATCCAGGCAGGCGGGTACGTGTCCGTACCCACCGGCGCCGCACCGGAAGCCCATGCCACCCCGGTCCCCAAGGCCGACGCCGACCACGCCTTCGAGCACGCCGAGTGCATCGGCTGCGGAGCGTGCGTGGCGGCCTGCCCCAACGGCTCGGCGATGCTGTTCACCTCGGCGAAGGTCAACCACCTCAATGTGCTGCCCCAGGGGGAACCGGAGCGCGAGACCCGGGTGCTCGGCATGGTGGCGGCCATGGACGAGGAGGGCTTCGGCGGCTGCACGCTGGCGGGGGAGTGCGCGACCGCCTGCCCCAAGGGGATTCCGCTGCCGTCGATCGCGGCGATGAACAGGGAGTGGCTGCGGGCGGTGCGCAGGACAGGGCGCTGACCGCCGCCGCACCCGCTTCGACGCGCGGGAACGGCCCGGAGCTGGTCTGCTGGATGGCGGGGGCCCTGGCCCCGTTCCGGGAGAGATCCAGATGAGTACCTACCGAGTCGCGCAGGTCGCCACCGCGGGCGGACCCTTCGAACTCGCCGAGCGCGAGGTGCCGCAGCCGGGCCCTGGACAGGTACGGATCGCCGTGGACGCCTGCGGGATCTGCCGCAGCGACGCCATGTTCGTGAACGCGGCGCTACCCGGTGTGGGCTTTCCCGTGGTCCCGGGCCATGAGATCGCCGGCCGCGTCGAGGTCCTGGGCGACGGCGCCGAGGACCAGGGCTGGCAGGCCGGTGACCGGGTGGCCGTCGGCTGGTTCGGCGGCAGCTGCGGGCACTGCACTCCGTGCCGTCAGGGCGACTTCGTCGTCTGCGACAACCTCAAGGTGCCCGGCTGGGCCTACGACGGGGGCTACGCGGAGGCGGTGATCGTGCCGACCGGAGCCCTGGCCTGGATTCCCGGCTCGCTGACCGCGGCCGATGCGGCCCCCCTGGCCTGCGCCGGCGTGACCGTCTTCAACGGTCTGCGGTGCAGCTCCGCCCGACACGGAGACCTGGTCGCGGTTCTCGGCATCGGCGGGCTCGGGCATCTGGCGGTGCGGTACGCCGTCGCGATGGGCTACGAGACCGTGGCGATCGCCCGCGGCGCCGCCAAATCCGACTTCGCCGAGCAGCTCGGCGCCCACCACTACATCGACAGCACCGCGGGCACGCCCGTCGCAGAAGCCCTCCAGTCCCTCGGGGGCGCCAAGGTGGTGCTGGCCACCGCGGCCAACTCCGCCGCCATCGCGGCGACCGTCGACGGTCTCTCGCACCGCGGCGAACTGGTCGTGATCGGCGCGGACTCGGAGCCGCTGGGCATCAACCCGGCCCAGCTGATCATGCGTTCCAGGACCGTTCGCGGCCATGCTTCCGGCACCGCGCAGGACATCCAGGACACCATGGAGTTCAGCGCCCTGCACGGGATCCGCCCGATGATCGAGGTCCTTCCGCTGAACCGGGCAGGTGAGGCGTACGACAAGATGCTCTCGGGCGCCGCTCGATTCCGTATGGTGCTCACGACCGGCTGACACACCGTCTTGATGCGGATCTATCTATGACCACGGGATTCACCACCACGGCACAGGACCTGCTGATCATCGCCATGGACACGGAGCCCGGCCGCTCCGTGGAACACGGCGACTTCTCCCTCGCCCTGGCGGGCGCCGAGGTGATCGACCTCATCGGGTCCGGGGCCGTCACCCTGGACGGCGACCGCCTCGTGCCCGGCGACCGCCCCGCCGCCGCCGACGCCCTGCTGGACCAGGCCGCGGAGTCACTTGTCCGTGAGCAGCCGTACGAGTCGGTGGACGACTGGCTCTGGCGCAGAGGCCGGGGCCTTTCCGCGGCCTACCTGGCGGCACTCGAAGCGGACGGGCTGCTGAGTCGGCCTCGCCGTCGAGGGGTGACCTTCCGCGCCGGACGCGTCGAGCTGGCCGATTCACCGGCCCGTCGCGATGCCGTGGACCGCTGGACGTCGGCCGAGCCTGTGCTGGCCGCCCTCGCGGCGGCGGTCCGGATCCAGCACGACACCGCCGTCACCGATTCCGACGCCGATGTACCGAGCACGGGCGATGACGCCGTGGACACCGTGCTCGCCGCCGTCTACGGAGCGCTGACGGAACTGGAAGCGCTGCGGCAGCGGCGCGCCGTTGAGCAGGCCGCCTTCGACAACATCTGGCGCGGCCAATGAGGGCGTAGCGCCACTCGTCGCATTACTCCACGAGGGGCAATTAGGGCGCCGGGAGGTGTCCGGGACCGGGGCAACGCGCACATAGACACATGGGCGGGACATGACCGGGCCGGTCGTGTCCTGCTTCCGCATGACCTCCCATGAGCAACGAACGCGCGTCATCCCGGAGCGGAGTGGTACACAATGGCCGAAGCGGGCGATGCAATCCTCTGTCCGTTCGACTTCAGCGAAGCCCTGGATTTCGACCCCTCCCTCGCGGAGCTGATGGCCCAGGGCCCCATCACCCGGATCCGGTTGCCGTACGGCGACGGAGAGGCCTGGCTCGTCACCGGGTTCGAGGGTGTGAAGCAGGTGACCACTGATCAACGCTTCAGTCGCGCGGGGATCATGCAGCACGACTATCCGCGGCTGACGCCCGAGCCGATCGTCTCCCCGGAGTCGATCAACGTGATGGACCCGCCGCGCAGCAGCCGGCTGCGGCGGCTGGTGTCGCACGCGTTCACCCGGCAGCACGTCGAACAGATGCGGATGTCGATCGTCGAGCTCGCGGACGAGCTGCTCGACGAGATGGCGGAGCAGGGGCCGCCGGCGGACCTCGTGCAGCACCTGTCGAACCGGTTGCCCCAGCACACCATCTGCGAGGTGCTCGGCATCCCCCGCGACGAGCGGGCCCAGATGCAGGGCTACGCACAGCGGCTGCTCTCCACCGAGGAGGACAGCCAGCAGACCGAGGCCAGCGCCAAGGCCGCACTGCGGTCCTACTTCGACCGGCTCGTGAAGGAGCGGCGGCACACTCCGGGCAACGACCTGATCAGCGCGCTGGCCGCGGCGCAGGACGGCGAGGACGCCCTCGACGACCAGGAACTGACCGTGATGGCGCTGACCTTGCTGCTCAGCGGTCACGACACGGGCTCCTGCCAGATCAGCAATGTCTCCTACCTCCTGCTGACGCATCCCCGGCTGCTGGAGCGGGTCAGGAACAAGCCGGACAGCCTGCCCGCGGTCATCGACGAACTGCTCCGCTACATCCCGTTCCGCAAGGGGGTCGGCATCCCCCGGGTGGCGCTGGAGGACGTGGAGATGGGCGGGGTGAAGATCCGGGCCGGCGACTTCGTCCATGTGTCGTACCTGACGGCGAACCGCGACCCGGAGCGCTTCGCGAACCCCCACACCATCGACCCGGAGCGGCCCAACGTGCCGCATATGACCTTCGGCTGGGGCGGCCACCGCTGCATCGCCGTCCCGCTGGCGATGGCGGAGCTGGAGGTGGCGATCGGACGCCTCCTCGAGCGCTTCCCCGGGCTGCGGCTCGCCATTCCGGCGCCGGACGTGCGCTGGGACACGGAGACCATCAGGCGCTTCCCGGTCGAACTGCCGGTGGCCTGGTAGCGACCCGCGCGTGGCGCCGGCCCGCGGCCTAGAGCTCCGGGAACTCCCCGGACACGCCGAGGGCCGGAGCCACCGCCCCCCAGATCGCCGACTGGGCCGAGTCCAGGGTCACCCGCGGGTCACCCAGCATCAGCCGGATGCCGAAACCGTCGCACAGCGCGAGCAGCAGGGTGGCCGTTCCGTCCACGTCGAAGGCCGCGAACTCGCCGGAGTCGATACCCCGCCGCAGCGCGGTACCGACCCAGGTGTGCAACTGGTCGTAGAGGTCGACGGCGAACTGCTGCGTGGTGTCGTCGCGCAGGGCGCGCACCCACAGCTCCTGCCAAAGCCGCCAGTCCTGCCTGAGCACCGGGTCGGTCGGCAGCAGACTGTGCAGGATCCGCGCCAGGATCACCGAGGCGGGCACGGAACCGGCGTCCCGTTCGAGTTCCGTGCTCGTATGGGCGAACGAGTGCGTCATGGCCTCGGTGAACAGCTTCTCGCGGTTCTCGAAGTGGTAATGCAGCAGCGCCGTCGAGACGCCCGCGTGCTCCGCGACCATGCGCATGCGGATCTTCTCGAAGCCGACCTCGGCGATCACTTCGCACGCCGCGGACAGGATCCGCTCACGTGTTTCGCGAGTGCGTTCGGCCATGGCCACGTGGGTACTCCCTGAAGTCGGTCCTGTGGTGCGGTCTCGGCGCCGGGCCGGGCCGTGTGTCCCGGGCGGCGCCACCTCCCATCTTGGCGTATCGAGGCCGGTGGCGGACCGGGGGTCGGCGAGGTCTACCGGTAGGTGTGGAAGCCCCGGCCCGACTTGCGACCGAGCAGACCCGCCTCGACCATCCGGGACAGCAGGGGCGGCGGAGCGTAAAGGGGCTCCCGGAACTCCTCGTACATGGACTCCGCGATCGCCCGGGTGGTGTCGAGGCCGATCAGATCGGTCAGCGCCAGTGGACCCAGCGGATGCGCGCAGCCCAGGGTCATCGCACGGTCGATGTCCTCGACCGAGGCCGCTCCGGCCTCCGCCATCCGGACGGCCGCCAGCATGTAGGGCACCAGCAGCGCATTGACGATGAACCCGGACTTGTCCCTGGCCCGTACGACCTGCTTGCCGAGCACGCCTTCGGTGAACGTCTCGGCGCGCAGGACGGTCTCGTCGGAGGTCAGCAGGGACGGCACCAGCTCGACCAGCGGCAGGACGGGCACCGGGTTGAAGAAGTGGAGGCCGATCACCTGTTGCGGCCGTGAGGTGGCCGCCGCGAGCCGGATGACAGGGATGGAGGAGGTGTTGGTGGCCAGTACGGCGTCCGGGTTCTTCACCACCGCGTCCAGCCGGCTGAACACCTCCATCTTGACGCCCGCGTCCTCGGCGACCGCCTCCACGACCAGATCCCGGTCGGCCAGCAGGTCCAGGTCGTCGACGACGGCGATCCGGGCCAGTGCCGCGTCCCGGTCGGCAGGGGACAGCTTGCCCTTGTCCGCGGCGCGGCCCAGGGATTCAGCGATCCGCGCCCTGCCGGATTCTGCGGCGGCGGTGCCCGACTCGGCCACCACGACGTCCAGTCCCGCCCGCGCGCACACCTCGGCGATCCCGGACCCCATCAGTCCGCATCCCACGACCCCGACCCGTTCGATGGGTGGCTGCCCGGCTCCGGCCATCGGTCTCCTCCTACGTGGTGTTCGTGGTGTCTTGATGCGGTCCTTCGCACGTGCGTGCTCTCGCGCGCCCGCGCTTCTGTGCGCTGCGGGCCCGTCCGCGTGTCGCGCGCCGTCGCCCGGGTGGAGGGACGGCGGAACCGGTGTGGGGTACGGAGCGGGAGCCCGGAACCCACACCGGCCGCAACCGCGGCTGCCGCCGTCAGCCGGTCGGCAGCTGCAGCACCCCGGTGCCGCGCTTGACCAGCTCACCCGCGATGATCAGGCGCTGGATCTCGGAGGTGCCCTCCCAGATGCGGTCGACGCGCAGTTCACGGTAGAGACGCTCCACCGGGTAGGAGCGGTCGTAGCCGCGGCCACCGAAGATCTGCACACAGCGGTCGATGACCCGGCCGGCCGCCTCGCTCGCCGAGAGCTTGGCGATGGCCGCCTTGGCGTGCAGCGTCTTGCGGTCGGACAGCCCCGCGTCCACTTCCCAGGCGACCTGGTGGGTGTAGGCGCGGTTGACGGCGATGTCGACGGCGCAGTCGGCGAGCATGCCCTGGATGAGCTGGAAGTCGGCGATGCGGGAGCCGAACTGGCGGCGCTCCACGGCCCAGTCGCGGGCCAGCTCCAGCGCACGCTCGGCGGCGCCGGTGGTACGGGCCGCGATCATCAGGCGCTCCTCGGTGAACCAGGAGCGGGTGATGTCGTAGCCGTTGCCGATCCCGCCGAGCACCGCGTCCTCGCCGACGTGCACATCGCTGAAGGTGAACTCGGGGTGCTCGTACACGAAGGTGTGCATGAACCGCGGCACCCGGGTCATCTCGATGCCCGGAGTGTCCTTGTCGACCAGGAACAGGGTCGGGGCCCGCTCCTCCCCGGCAGCCGCCAGCACGATCATGAAGTCGGCGTGGTCCCCGACCGTCACGAACCACTTCTCGCCGTTGAGGACCCAGCCCCCGCTGGTGCGCGTCGCGGTCGTCTTCAGGTTCTGCGGGTCCGATCCCGCCTCGGGTTCGGTCACGGCGTAGCAGTCACGGCGTGCGCCCCGGATGACCGGGACGAGGTAGCGCTCCCGCTGCTCGGGGGTGCAGAAGCGCAGCGCGTTGGCGGGCCGCCACACCATGTCCCACAGTGCTCCCGTCAGCCGGCCCAGCTCCTCCTGGACGGTTGCCTGCTCCAGGATGGATAGCCCGGCACCGCCCCACTCGGCGGGCATGTTGACGGCCTGGAGCCCGCTGGCCAGTACGGCGTCGCGGACCTCGGCGTGGGCGGCGGGCGGCAGCCCGTTGTTCTCCTCGCAGTCGAGCTCGTACTTCATGATGAACTCGGTGAGCTCGCGGGCGGAGCCCCGCAGTTCTTCCTGACGGGCGGTGAGACGGAAGTCCATGACAGTCCTCGGGGGTTCGGTGTCCTACGGCGACGGTGCGGAGCGGTGCGGGGTGTGCGGGGTCAGGAACCGGACGGGGGCAGTGCGAGCGCCCGGGTGCCGCGTTTGATCAGCTCGTTGGCGATGATCAGGCGCTGGATCTCGGAGGTGCCTTCCCAGATGCGGTCGACGCGCAGCTCGCGGTACATCCGCTCCACGGGGTACGAGCGGTCGTAGCCGCGTCCTCCCAGGATCTGGAGACAGCGGTCGACGACCCGGCCCGCCGCCTCGCTGGCCGCCAGCTTCGCCGTGGACGCCTTGGCGTGCAGCGTCTTGCGGTCCGTGTGCGGCTGGTCGGCCTCCCAGGCCACCTGGTGGGTGTAGGCGCGGTTGACGGCGATGTCGACGGCGCAGTCGGCGAGCATGCCCTGGATGAGCTGGAAGTCCGCGATGCGGGAGCCGAACTGGCGGCGTTCCAGGGCCCAGTCGCGGGCCAGCTCCAGCGCACGCTCGGCCGCGCCCACGGTGCGCGCGGCGATCATCAGCCGCTCGTCCGTGAACCACTCCTTCGTGAGCTCGTAGCCCCGTCCGACACCGCCGAGTACATCCTCGTCGGGCACGAACACATCGGTGAGCACGAACTCCGGATGCCCGTTGACCGCGGAGTGCATGAAATGCGGCACCCGGGTCATCTCCACGCCAGGGGCCTGCTTGTCCACGAAGAACAGCGTCGCCTCGCGGTCCGGGCCCGCATCGGCCTGTACGAGCAGGAAGTCCGCGATGTCCCCGCAGGTCACAAACCACTTCTCGCCGTTGAGCAGCCAGCCGCCCGCGGTCTTCGTGGCCGTGCTCGTACCCGACGACGGATCCGAGCCCGCGCCCGGCTCCGTCACTGCGAAGGCGTCGAACCGCTCGCCCCGGATGACGGGCAGCAGATACTTCTCACGCTGTGCCTCGGTGCCGTACGCGAGGACGTTGGCGGGCCGCCAGGGGATGTCCCACAGGCAGTTGGTGACCTTCCCGAACTCCTCCTCCACGATGACCTGGTCCAGCAGGGAGAGACCTGCACCACCCCACTCGGCGGGCATGTTGATCGCGTAGACACCGGCGTCGATCGCCGCCCGGGTCAGTTCGCGTACGGTCTCGGCGGGCAGCGGACCGCCCGCCTCTTCCGACTGGTTCTCGTAGCGCATCAGCAGCCGGGTGTACTCGGCGGCCCGCTCCTTGAGCCGGGCCTGCTCGGGGGTGTAGCGGAAGTCCATGAGCGCCTCCTCGGAGGAGAGTTGGTGGAGTGGGCGGTGCGGTGTGTCGGTGTGTCGGTGTGGTGCGGGCCGCTCAGCCGAGTACGGCGCGGGCGTCCAGAGCCAGTACGCCGTCCGGACGGACCAGCAGGGGGTTGATCTCGAGCTCGGCGATCTCCGGATGGGCCGCCGCCACCTCGGTGATCAGGGCGATGACCTCGGCGGCGGCGGTCACGTCGACGGCCGGCCGGCCGCGTACCCCCGCGAGCAGCCCCGCCGTGCGCAGTCCGCGCATCAGTCGGCCCGCGCGGCCCGCGGGCACCGGGGCCAGGGAGAACGCCACATCGTGCAGCGTCTCGGTGAACAGCCCACCGAGTCCGACCATGGCGACGGGACCGAACCGCGGGTCCTGGTTGACACCCACGATCAGCTCGACCCCGTCGCTGAGATCGGCCATCGCCTCGACCGAGTACGACGGCGCGCCCAGCCGGGCGTGCATCTCCCGGTACGCGGCCAGCAGCGCGGCCCGGTCGGGGAGCCGCAGGGCGACACCGCCCGCGTCCGACTTGTGCAGCAGATGCAGGGCCTTGAGTACATAGGGACCACTGAACTCCTCGGTGGCGGCGAGCAGTCCAGCCTCCTCGGTGATCTCGCGGGCAGCGGGGAACGGCACCCCGGCTGCTTCGAGCAGGGCTCGTACGCCGTGGTACCCGGCGTCCTCCAGCGGGGCGGCGGGCGCCGGGAGAGCGGCGACCCCGGGGAGCCCCGCGGCCCCGTCCACCGTCAGCGCGGTCAGTGCGCGCGCCGCGTCCTCGGTGGCGGAGAACACCGGCACGCCCGCCTCCGCGAGGATCCGGCAGCTCGGCGCCTGTGGGTACATGGACTGGACGACCAGCGGCTTGGGGTGCTCCGTGCGCCGCAGGACGATATCCCGCGCGGCCCGGGCCTCGCCCTCGGACAGCGCCATGCCCCCGCCACCCAGACCACCGTCGGAAGCGGAGTACCCGCCGAAGTAGCCCGTCATCAGCACGGCGTCGACCTCGTCGGCAGCGAGCAGCGACCCGACGGCCTCCGCGTACGAACGGGGATCCTGCTCGCCCATCCCGGCCAGGTCGACCGGGTTGCCGACGGCCGACTGCTCCCACAGCACCGACCGCAGTCGGGACTGTGCCTTCTCGCCGAGTTCGGGGACTTCGAGACCCGCCGACTCGGCGGCGTCGGCGGCGATCACACCGTGGCCGCCGCCGTCCGTGAAGACCGCGGTACGCCGTCCGGTGCTCCGTGCGCCCGACCGCAACGCGGCCAGCACCACGGTCATCTCCCTTGGGGTGGCGACGAGTTCGACGCCGGCGTCGCGGCAGGCAGCGGCCACCACGTCGGCCGAGGTGGTGAGGGCGCCGGTGTGGGACTGGGCGCTGCGGGCGGAAGCGCTGCCGCGTCCGGCCGTGAGCAGCACGACGGGTTTGCCGGCCGCGGCGGCCGCGCGGGCGAAGGCGCGGCCGTCGCCGAAGTCCTCCGCGTACACCGCGATCGCCGAGGTGCCCTCGTGCCGGGCGCAGTCCTCGACCAGATCGACCAGGGTGACATCCGACTGGTTGCCGAGCGAGACGAAGCGCGAGAAGCCCAGACCGTGCGGGGCGAAACGCAGCTGGAGCTCCAGGGCGAGATTGCCGCTCTGGCTCAGCAGGGCGACACCACCGGGGGTGAAGGTGTCGGAGGCCAGATACAGCTCCGTCGTATTGTCGGCGATTCCGAGGCAGTTGGGCCCGACCAGGACGGCACCCGCCGAGCGCACCCGCTCGGCGACCGCCCGCTGCCGGGCGAGGCCGGTGGCGCCCGTCTCGGCGAAACCTGCCGTGATGGCGACGATCGCCCGCGCTCCGCAGCTCAGGGCGTCCTCGACGGCCGCTTCGAAGCCCCCGGCCGGTACGGAGATCACCGCGAGGTCGACCGGTTCACCGACCGCGGTGAGCGAGGTGGCGGCCGGGCGGCCCAGGACGGTACCGCCGCGGCGGTTGACCAGGTGGACAGGGCGCCGGTCAGGGGCGCGCAGGGCCTGCGCCGCCACGGCGTGACCGTACTTGGCCGGGTCGTCGCTGGCGCCTATCACGGCGACGGAGGCGGGGTCGAAGAGCGCCGTCAGGTCGCGTGCCATCTCACTTCTCCAGCCGCAGCGCGGAGTTGGGGCAGGACTCGGCGCAGGCGCGGGCGGCGTTCTCGCCGCCGCTCGGCACCGGGACCGCGATGACCGACGCATAGCCCCACTCGTCGAGCTCGACGAGGTCGGGGGCGTGCTCCTGACACAGGCCGTAGCCCTGGCAGCGGGTGGAGTCCAGCAGGAGTTTCATGGTGGGTCCTTTCAGCGAGGGCTCGACGGGGATACCCGCTCGGAGCCGGGCTCCGGGAAGGCCTGGGCCTGCTGCGCGGGGTGGTCCATGACTGGGGGGACGGGCACCACCAGGCGGTGGCCGCCGCTGGGCGGGGCGGTGGCGCAGTCCGTGCAGACCGCGCCGAGGTGGGTGCGGACGAGGGCGGGGAAGACGCGGAGGAGGCTGCCCGCCGCGCCCGCGGCGGCGTCGAGCAGACCGCAGGCGCCGCGGCCGGGCAGCCCGGATGACCAGCGCAGCAACCGCTCCTCGGCGTCGGGTGCCGCGGTGCCGGTGGTCAGCTGCCGCAGGGTGTCCGCGATCGCCGCGGTGCCGGAGACGCAGACACCGCACTGGCGGGCGCTCTCGGTCCGCAGATGTCCGACCGCGTCGGCGGCCGTCGCCACGGGGCAGCTACCGGGCCCGAGGAACCGGATCGCCCCGCAGCCCAGCGCCGTGCCCGCCGCAGCGAGCTCCGTGCCGTCGAGCGTGAGGTCAAGCGATTCGGGACCGATGAGCCCACCGAACAGGCCGCCCATCAGCGCGCCGGTCGCCCTCGTGGTGCCCTGGACGGTGGCCAGGGTGCGCAGGGAGGTGCCGTACGGCGCCTCGGAGAGCAGCGCGCCGCCGTCGGACGAGGACAGGGTCAGCAGCGTGCTGCCCGCGATCTCGTGCCGGCGCTCGGGGGAGGTGGCGATCAGGGCGATCCGGGCGAGGGTCTCGACATTGGAGATCAGGGTCGGCCGGTCGCCGACTCCCCGCTGGTACGGGCGCGGGGGCTTGGCGGTCGGCAGGGCGGGCCCGCCGTTGATCCGCCGCACCACCGCGGTTTCCTCCCCGGCCACATAGGTGTGTCCTGTCTCGACCACCTCGGTCGGTGTCCTGGGCGGCCACGCGGCGATCGCCTGGCGGACGCGTGCCGCTGCGTAGGGGTCGGAGACGTACACGTAGGCCCGCGTGGCGCCGGTGATCTCGGCGGCCCGGTCGAGGCCGTCCAGGACGAGGTGCGGTCTGGCCCGCAGCAGCCAGCGGTCCTTGACCGATCCGGGCTCGCCCTCCTCGCCGTTCGCGACGACGACGGGACGTGCGCCGCCGTCGCGTACCGTCCGCAGTTTCACGGCGACGGGGAACGCGGCCCCGCCGCGCCCGCGCAGCCCGGCATCGGCGATGTGGTCCAGCAGACGATCGGGGGATCCCGCGCCGTGGTAGCCGCCGGCGGCCGTGTAGGCCTCGCCCGTCTCCACGATGTCGGGCAGCGTGCCGAGTGCCGTACCGGCCCGGTAAGGCATCAGGGAGCGGATGACGGTCATCCCCGGCCTCCTTGTCGTCCCTGGCGTGTGTCTGGTGTGTGGGGTGGTTGTTGTGTTTCCGGCGGCGCGTCGGTGGTGGTGGTTCTCGCGGGATCCGTTGTGTTGGGCGTGGTGGCTTCCGCGGCGGGCGTCGTGGAGTGGGCCGGTGACGTCTGGCGCAGGGCGCTGACCGCCGTCTCCAGAGCGCGCCGGTCCGCCGCCGTGCGGCCGTAGCCGGTGCCCGGCAGCCCGATGAGCATGCGGTGGTGCTCCAGGACCACCTCACCCGCCAGCAGCGCGGCCGCCCGGTCCCCGCGGCGGGCACCGGAGGCGACCGCGGTCACCAGATCCGTCACCTCGGCGAGGTAGCGCAGCCAGCTGCGCTCGGTGCCGTGCAGGATCAGTCGCTCCACGCGACGCCGCTCTGCTGCCGCCAGCCCCGGCGCTGTCATGTCCGCATCGGATGCGGGGGAGCGTAGGGCGGCGACGGTGGACGGAAGTTCCCGCTCAGGTTCGGGTGTCAGGCCGAGCCAGGTGAGACTCCGGCGACCACTCATGGTGCCTCCGGGTGGGGAGTGGGGGTCGGGAGTGAGGGATGGGACGTGGGGCGCGGCGCGGTCGGGCCGGGGGGCCGTGGGACCGGAGGTGCGCTGTGCAGGACCGGTGGCCCGGGTCAGGTGCGCCGTGCGACGGGTGGTTCGGCGGATCGGTGGTTCGGCGAAACGGTGTTTCGGCGGAACGGGGGATCAGTCGCCGGGCGGGTGCCCGGGGGCCGCCTGCATGCGGTCCGGAGCACATTGCGTAACCGGATCGCTGGAGGTGGCGATGCCGACTAAGCTAACTAATCAATTAGTCAGTCCACAAGTCTTGACACTGCGGAAACCCGCCAGCAGTCTGACTGGCCAGTTAGTCAGTGCGGTTCGGCGCGATTGATTCGCCGGGCCGCCGACAGTCGCAGGGCATGCCTCAACACCGATCGCCGCGCATGGCGGCAGTGAGGAGTGATCCGATGCAGCCCGAAGCCCCCGCCAGCACGGACCCCCGCAAGACCGCCACCTCCGCGTCCGGAACCACCTCCGCGCCCGGAGCCGGCTCAGCCTCCGAAGCACCGCTCGGTGCAGCCACCGCGCCACCCGGCGCGGACCGGTCCGCCGCGCCCGGCCCTACGGACCCGTCGAACGCCACCCGATCCACGGGACCCGCCCCGGACCCCGCCCCGGACCCCGGTCGGGCGCTCTCCGGCCGCTACTACGCCGATCCGGACAGTCTGGCGACCGAGCAGCGGCATATCTTCGCCAAGTCCTGGCAGCTCGTCTGCCATGAGTCGGACCTCCCGGGGCCCGGCGCCCGGCTCACCGCCACCGCCGGCGGACGTGAGGTCCTGGTGGTCCGCACCGAGGACGGGGGTCTCGCCGCCCACCTCAATGTGTGCCGCCACCGGGGAACCCGCCTGGTCACGGCCCCCGAGCCGGAGGGCAAGGCGATCCGCTGTCCGTACCACGGCTGGACGTACAAACTCGACGGACGCCTCGTGGGCGCCCCCGAGGCGCGGCAGATCCCCTGCCTCGACAAGCCCAAGCTCGGTCTCTTCCCCGTGCGTGTGGAGTCCTTCCTCGGCTTTGTCTTCGTCAACCACGACCCCGGCGCCGTACCGCTCGCCGAGCAGTGCGCGGGCCTCGCCGAAGCCGTCGGCCACTACGCGGGGGCCGATCTGGTGCCCATCGGGCGCAGCCGGATCCACGATCTGGACGGCGCCGAGGTGCAGAACGCCAACTGGAAGGTAGCCGTCGACAACTACCTCGAGGGCTACCACGTACCCGTTGCCCACCCCGGTCTCATGCGGCTGCTCGACTATCAGGGATACAGCTGCGAGCTCGCCGAGTCGTACGCGCTCTTCGCCTCGCCCCTGCGCGACAAGCCGTCATCGAACTGGGCGGAACGCCTCTACCAGCGGATCACGGCACCCATGCCGGGGCTCACCGAGGCCGATCACCGTATCTGGCGTTATGCGGTGATCTATCCCAACACACTCATCGACTTCTACCCCGACCATGTGCTTGCCTGGACCGCCATACCCACGGCAGTGGACCGCGTGGCCGTACCCGGCGCGTTCTACACCAAGCGTGGGACCGGGCTGCGGACCCGTATCGCCCGGCGGCTGAACATCCACATCGGCTGGATCACGAACGACGAGGACGCTGAGCTGGTCGCCCGGGTACAGAAGGGACTCTCCACCCCCGGGTTCGAGCCCGGCCCCCTCTCCCGGCGCGAGTCGGCGGTCGGCTGGTTCGCGAACCGCGTCCGGGCCGATCTCGACGGTGCGGACCGCTGATCCCCACCGCGCTCCACCCCGCCCCACCCCCACCCCATAACGCTCCCGCACACAGCACACTCGTTTCGCACTCCCTTCTCGACCCCTGAAAAGCGTGGCGCAGGCGCCACGCGCCCGCACCTGTACCCGTCCGGCCACGGCGGTGTGACCCCCACCACGCACCCCCACGGCCCCCGGTCCCCGCCCGGAGGCAGGGACCATGAACCCGCGACCGCCCCGTAGCAGTGTTCGCACCGCAGACCCACGGAGAGGACACCGATGTCCCCCGAGGCACCGCCATCCCCAACCGCATCCCCGGCCCCGCACGCCGCCGCACCCTCCCTGCTGTCCCGCCGCTCCCTCCTGCGCACCGGCGCCGCCGCCACCGCCGGTATCGGCCTCGGCCTGACAACCGCCGGATGCGGATTCCTCCCGGCCGGCCCCACCGCGTACGGGGACACCGAAGAGCCCATCGACGTCAAGGTCGACGGGGATCTCATCTACTTCAACTGGGCCGACTTCGTCGACCCGGCGGTCTTCGCCGGATTCGAGAAGGAGTACGGCGTCAAGGTCATCCAGTCGAACTTCGACTCGATGGAAGGCATGGTCGCCAAGCTCAACGCGGGCAACCGCTACGACATCATCTTCCCCAGCGCCAAATGGGCCCAGCGGCTGGCCGCCGGCCACCGGCTGCGCCGGATCGACCACAGCAAGCTCAGGAACGCCGAGTCGGTCTTCGGCCACTACCCCTACTTCGCCGACCCCTGGTACGACGCCGGGTCACAGCACACCGTCCCGCGCATCATGTACAAAACCGGCATCGGCTGGCGCAAGGACAAGATCGGCGACGGACTCAGCGGCTCCTGGGACGATCTGTGGAGCACGCGGGCCAAGGGCAAGGTGTTCGTGCTCGACGACCGCGACGAGGTACTCGGCTTCGCCGCCCTCAAGCTCGGCCTCGATCTCACCACGACGGACGAGAGCGACCTCGGCAGGATCACCGAAACGCTCAGATCCCTGCGCCCCCATCTGCGCGGCTTCTCCAGCGACAGCTACAACAACCTGCTGAACGGCAACGCCGTCATGACCCAGGCCTGGAGCGGGGACATGGCCGCCATGCTGGGCCAGGCCGAGGACCCCTCCGTCCTCGGCTTCGAGATAGCCAAGGAGGGCGCCCCGGTCAACTCGGACTGCTACGCCATCCCCTCCGACGCACGCCACCCCGGCACCGCGATGCTCTTCATCGACTACATGCTCCGCCCGGAGAACGTGAAGAAGAACATCGAGTACATCGGCTACCCGATGCCCGTCGGCGGTACCGAGGACACCTACGCCGCGCTTGTGGAGCCCTTCCCCGAGTGTCTGGTCTCGGCCAAGGACCTCAAGGACGACCTCTTCTTCCGCAACGGCTCCGCGAAAGGGGAACAGGCACGTGACACCGCCTGGACCCATGTGAAGGCGGGCTGACATGGCAACGCACACCAACCCCGACCTGAGCACCGGGGCCTCCGGGCCTCCACGGCCCACGCCACCCTCCCGCCGCCGCGGCCCCTCCGCCAGGAACAACCGCATATGGACCTGGCTGATGCTCCCCGGCACCCTGTGGATGGCCGCGTTCCTCCTGGCCTCGCTCGCCCTGGTCGCCACCCTCGCCCTCGGCACCACGGACCCGCTCGGCAATCCGCGCTTCGGCTTCAACACCGACAACATCACAGCGCTGGCCGACCCGGCCTACCGGTCCGTGATGCTCCGCTCCCTCGGCTACGCCCTGCTGACCGTGGTGATCTGCCTCGCCGTGGCCTACCCGGTGGCGTACGCCATCGCCCTGCACGGCGGACGGTTCAAGAACTTCCTGATCGCCGCCATCGTCGTACCCTTCTTCGCCAACTACCTGGTGCGGATGTACGGCTGGTCCGTGGTCCTCTCCGACGACGGACCCCTGCTGAAGGGCCTGCGCTCCGTCGGGCTCGCCGACGGGGACACCAAGATCCTCCAGACCGGAGTGGGCGTCATCGCCGGACTCGTCTACGGCTTCATCGTCTTCATGGTCATCCCGCTCTACGCCGCCCTCGAGCGCATGGACGTCTCCCTCATCGAGGCGGGCCGCGACCTCTACGGCGGGCCGTTGAGGACCTTCTTCCATGTCACCCTGCCCGCCACCCGGCAGGGCGCGGCAGCCGGCTGCGTCCTCGTCTTCCTGCCCGCCATGGGCGACTTCGTCAGTGCCCAGCTGATGGGAGGTCCCGACCAGATCATGATCGGCAACCTGATCCAGGACAAGTTCTTCCAGGGCCAGAACTGGCCGCTCGGCTCGGCACTCACCATGCTGATGATGGCCGTGCTGTTCCTCGGGATGCTGGGCTATCTGCGCCGCACCCGCAAGGACGAGGCGGAGGCGGCCCGATGACACTCGCCGTACCGGGCAAGACCCGCCAGGACACCGCACCGAGCACGACACGGCGCGGCACCGCACCCCGCAGACCCCGCCGCGGCACCGAGCGCAAGCCCCGGTTCGCCATCACCGTGACCGCCGTGTTCTTCGCGCTGCTCTATCTGCCGATCGGCGTCGTCGTCCTCTTCTCCTTCAACTCCCAGAAGTCCCTGACCGTGTTCAAGGACTTCAGCCTCCGCTGGTACGAGGCCTTCCTCCAGGACGACCATCTGCTGGCGTCACTCGAGATGAGCTTGCGGGTCTCGCTGGTGGCCATGGCCGGATCGCTCATCCTGGGCGTGACACTGGCGCTCGGCCTGGTCCGCTGCCGCAGCCGTCTCGGCTCCCTCGCCGGACTGATCATGCTCATCCCGCTGATCACCCCGGAGATCGTCACCGGGGTCGCGGCCATGCTGCTCTTCAAGGGCATGGGCATCACGCTGTCCACCACCACGGTGATGCTCGCCGAGATCACCTTCTCCATCTCCTACGTCACGGTCGTCCTCCGCTCCCGGATCGCCGCCCTCAACCCGGAGACCGAGGAGGCGGCGATGGACCTCGGAGCCACCCGCTGGCAGGCCCTGCGGCTGGTCACCCTGCCCGCGCTGCTGCCCAGCATCCTGGCCTCAGCGGTGCTGATCTTCGCCCTGGTCTTCGACGACTTCGTGCTCGCCTACTTCACCACCGGCGTCGACCCGCAGCCGCTGTCCGTGCGCATCTACTCCGCCATCCGCTTCGGTGTGCAGCCCACCATCAACGCCGTCGGCACCCTGATGCTCGCCGGATCCATCGCCCTGATCGCCCTCGCCCTCTTCATCCCGCGTCTCTTCGGCCGTCGCGGCGGCCTCGACCTGCTCTCCGGGAAGTGACACCGTGACGCTCATCCCAGAAACCAACTCGGCAACCCCCACGCACTCCACGGGCACGGCGCTCGCCCCGGAGAACCGGGACACCGCGCCGGCGATCCGGCTCCAGGACATCAGCAAGAGCTACGGCGACAGCTACGCCGTCCACTCGCTGTCGCTGGACATCGCCCCCGGAGAGTTCTTCTCCCTGCTCGGTCCCTCCGGCTGCGGCAAGACCACCACCCTGCGCATGATCGGCGGCTTCACCGACCCCACCGACGGCACCATCCTGCTCGGCGGCCAGGACGTCACCTGGCTGCCGCCCAACAAGCGCGACGTCAACACGGTGTTCCAGAGCTACGCACTCTTCGACCATCTCTCGGTCGCCGACAACGTGGCCTTCGGCCTCAAGCGCCAGGGTGTGTCACGCGCCGAGATACGCGAACGGGTCGGCACCATGCTGGAGCGCGTCCAGCTCGCCGCCCTGGCCGACCGCAAACCCCGCACCCTCTCCGGTGGCCAGCGGCAGCGCGTCGCACTCGCCCGCGCCCTCGTCAACCGCCCCCAGGTGCTGCTGCTCGACGAGCCGCTCGCGGCCCTCGACCTCAAGCTCCGCCGCCAGATGCAGGTCGAACTCAAGCAGATCCAGCGGGAGATCGGCATCACCTTCGTCTTCGTCACCCACGACCAGGACGAGGCACTGACCATGTCGGACCGGCTGGCCGTGATGAACGAAGGCCACGTGGAACAGTGCGGCACTCCCGAGGACGTCTACGAGCGGCCGGCCAGCAGATTCGTCGCCTCCTTCATGGGCACCTCCAACCTGGTCCCCGGTACCTACCGCGCCGGCCAGGTCGTCATGGACGACGGCCCGGCGCTGCCCGTCGGCACCCGCACCGATGTCGCCGACGGCACCAGGGTCAGCCTGTCCATCCGGCCCGAGAAGATCTGGCTCTCCGACTTCCTGCCGGACATGGCCCGGGTGAGCGGAGTCGTCCGCGAGACCGTCTACTCCGGCGCCACCACCACGTACCTCATCGAACTCGCTCCCGGAGTCACGGTGTCCGTGCTGGAACAGAACACCGACCGCTCCCGTATGGAGGACCGCTGGAGCGGTGGTGAGACCGTCGAGGTCGGCTGGAAGCCCGAACACTGCCTGGTCCTGGACTGAGCTCCCGACTAGGCCGTGTGTGAGAGCTCCCGCCTGGCTCGCGGCGTCTGGCACGCGCACTCGCTGCGTTGTCGCGTCGTCCGAGTACGCCCCGTATGAGGACGGCCTCCCCCTGCCTCCGGCGGGGGAACCCCCACCGCCTCGCGATGGCGCGCACCGGACGCCGCGAGCCCCGCCCTTCGGGCGGACGACGCCAGTTCTCAAACGCTGCCCAGCCCTCCGCACACCACTAGGCCCGTCCGCACACCAGAAAGAACGTGCTCATGAACCACGACGTCATCGTGCTCGGTGCCGGACTCGCCGGTCTGGCCGCCGCACGGGACCTGGCCGCAGCCGGCTCCGATGTGCTGGTCGTCGAGGCGCGCGGCCGGGCGGGTGGGCGGGTGGAGCAGATCGCCCTGCCCGACGGCCGGCTCGTCCAGCTCGGCGGCGAGGTGGTCGGCCGGGCCCACACCGCCTACCTCGCACTCGCCGCCGAGCTCGGCCTCACCCTGGTACCCAGCTATGTGGCCGAGCCGGGGGTCATGGCCCGCGCCACACCCGAGGGCGTCTCGGCGGGAGACCCACCGCACTGGTTCGGCCCGGGTGACGACGCCGTGCACCGGCGCGTCACCGCCGCCTTCGCCGCACTCGCCGCATCCGTCGATCCTGACGACCCCTGGAGCCATTCCGGGGCCGAGGCACTCGACTCCCTGTCCGTGGCGGACTGGCTGCGCTCGGAAGGGGCGAGCCCGGCCGTCGTACGCCTGTGGGAGATCGGCCAGCTCGCCCTCGCCGACGGCGCGTACGAACGCACCTCACTGCTGGCCGCGCTGCGCAAACACGCAGCCGTGCCGGGCGACGGGACCACCGGCCACTACGACTACGAGGACTGGGAGGGACTGCGGGTCGCGGAGGGCTCAGCCACCGTGGCCCTGCGCATGGCCGCGGCACTCGGCGAGCGCGTCCGGTACGGCGCACCCGTCGAGACCGTCGGCATCAGCCGCTCCGGCTGCACCGTTCGGCTCGCCTCGGGGGAGACCCTCACCGCACGGGCGGTCGTCAGCGCACTGCCGGTCGGCCCACTGCGCTCGGTGTCCGTCACCGGGGTCTCCGGCGAGCGCCTGGCCTCGCTGCACCGCCAGCGGCAGGCGGTCGCCGCCAAGTTCGCCGCTGCGTACGACAAACCGTTCTGGCGCGACAGCGGGCTGAACGGCCTGTCCGAATCCGAGGGCGTGCTCGGCAGCACCTGGCCGCAGAACGAGGGAATCCTCTCCGCGCTGGTGCCGCCGGAACGGTACGGGGTGCTGCTCGGCATGCCGCCGGGGCGGCGCGACACGGAGCTGCTCGCCGACATCGCCCGGCTCTACGGTGACGAGGCGCACCGTCCGCTGCGCACCTGGATCCGGATGTGGGGCACCGATCCCTGGACCCAGGGGTACGTCACCCAGTGGACCCCCGGCGACGTGATGGCCGTCGGTCCACTGCACGGTACCCATGAACCACCGTTCTACGTCTGCGGATCGGACCAGTGGGTGGCCGGATACATGGAGGGCGCGGTGCGCACCGGCCGGGCAGCCGCCGACGAGGTGCTGCGCCATGGCTGAGTCCCCTCGAACCCCGGAGCCGGCCCTGCGGCAGGTGCACAACCACATCGCCGGAACCGACCGGGCCGCCGTCGGCGGTGAGTCGATGGACCTCGTCGACCCCACGACCGGCCGGGTCAGCGGAAGCGCCCCGCGGTCATCCGCGATCGATGTGACCGCTGCCTGCGCCGCGGCCGACGAGGCACTTGAGCGCTGGGCCGTCACCACCCCGATGGAACGGCAGCGGGCCCTGCTGCGCCTGGCCGACGCCATCGAGTCGCACGCCGACGAGTTCGTGGCCGCCGAAGTCGTGGACACCGGCAAGCCCGCCGAGCTCTTCCGGGCCGATGAACTGCCCGCCATCGCGGACACCGTGCGCTTCTTCGCCGGGGCCGCCCGCGCTCTGCCGGGCGCGGCTGCGGCCGAGTACACGGAAGGCCGCACCTCGCTGCTGCGCCGTGAACCGGTGGGTGTCTGCGGGCAGATCACCCCGTGGAACTACCCCTTGATGATGGCGGTGTGGAAGATCGCACCGGCTCTGGCGGCCGGGAACACCGTCGTGCTGAAACCGGCCGACACCACCCCGTCGTCCACGGCCCTGCTCGCCGGGATCGCCGCGCGGCATCTGCCGCCCGGTGTGCTCAACGTGGTCTGCGGCGACCGGGACACCGGGCGGGCACTCGTCGTGGATCCGCGGGTCCGGTTGATCGCCGTCACCGGTAGCGTCAGGGCGGGCCGGGAGATCGCGGTCGCGGCCGCCGATGACCTCAAGCGCGTCCACCTCGAACTCGGCGGCAACGCGCCGGTGATCGTGCACGAGGATGTGGACGCCGGCTCCTGTGCGGCCGAACTCGCCGCTGTGGCCTACTACAACGCGAGTCAGGACTGCACCGCTCCCAGCCGCTATCTCGTACACGAGCGGGTGTACGAGGCCTTCGTCTCCGCGTTCGCCGCCCATGCGGCGGCACAACGGCCGGGCGTGGACTTCGGCCCGCTCAACAGCGCGGCCCAACTCGCCTCCGTCCAAGCCCTGCTGGACCGGCTGCCCGGACATGCCGAGGTGGTCACGGGCGGTTCCCGTATCGAGCGGCCGGGCTATTACCACGAGCCGACCGTCGTCGCCGGGGTCCGGCAGAGCGACGCGATCGTGCAGGAGGAGATCTTCGGACCGGTCGTCACGGTGCAGCGCTTCGCGGACGAGAAGGAGGCCCTGCGCCTTGCCAATGACGTGCGGTTCGGTCTCGCGGCCAGTGTGTGGACCAGGGACCACGACCGCGCCATGCGGGCCACCCGCGCCCTGCACACCGGGATCGTCTGGGTGAACACCCACGGCACAACGGTGTCGGAGATGCCACACGGCGGAGTGAAGCACTCCGGTTATGGCAGCGATCTCTCCCTGGCGGGTCTGCTGGACTACACGCAGGTCAAGCATGTGATGGTCTAGCCGACGGCCTCCAGATCATGTTGCGCACATGTTTCCGGACAGTTTCCCCCTGTGAGGCCCGGCACACTCTGACCACGTCAACCGCAAATTCTTCACACATCTTGCATCTCATGTGAAGATTTTGCGTTCCCTCTCTCCGGGGGTGGCTCGCACAGCAAGATCAACTTTGTTTCGCTGCTGCACTTCGTATGGCGACATGTCCGTTTAACGATCAGCAGGACCCCGGCGTTTACCGCCTGATCAGCACCGAACTGTAGGCATGCTCCTGGCAGTCCGCCCGACCAGCGGGCTGCCTCCCGACCACAGTTCGTTTCAGGGGGTTACGTATGTCCCGACTCACCCGCCGTCAGGCCCTGGGCGCCGCAGCCGGCGTCGCAGCGGTCGTCGCGGCCACCGGTGCGGCCCAGGCCCTGCCCGCACGTACCGAAGGACACGGTGCCGACCATGGCACCGGTCACAGCAGCGCCGGTCACCACAGCACCGGCCGCGCGGCCGCGACCGCGACCCCGGGCTCTTTCGACGAGGTCTACCTGGGCCGCCGGATACAGGGCAGACCGTCGCACGGCGGCGGTCACCACGGCCACGGGGGCGGCCACGGCGGCTACACCGTGCAGGTGGACGGCAAGGAACTGCACGTGATGCAGAACGCCGACGGCACCTGGATCAGTGTCATCAACCACTACGAGCCGCACCCCACGCCCCGCGCCGTGGCCCGTGCCGCCGTTGTGGAACTCCAGGGCGCCGCCCTCGTCCCGCTCGCCCTTTCCTGATCCGGAGCACACCAGCGATGACCGTACGCAAGAACCAGGCCCAGCTCGGCTCCGACGAGAAGCGCCGCTTCGTCAACGCCCTCCTCGCGCTCAAGCGCAACGGCCGTTACGACACCTTCGTCACCACGCACAACGCGTTCATCATGAGCGACACGGACAACGGGGACCGGGTCGGCCACCGCTCACCCTCGTTCCTGCCGTGGCACCGCCGATTCCTCATCGAGTTCGAGCAGGCGCTCCAGTCCGTGGACGCCAGCGTGGCGCTGCCCTACTGGGACTGGACCGCCGACCGCACCACGGCGTCCTCCATCTGGGCGGCCGACTTCATGGGCGGCACCGGCCGCTCCCGGGACGGACAGGTCATGGACGGCCCGTTCTCCGCCGCGCGCGGTGCCTGGCCGATCAATGTGCGCGTCGACGGCCGCAACTTCCTGCGGCGCGACCTCGGCGCGAGCGGTCGGCAGCTGCCCACCAAGTCCGAGGTCGACACCGTGCTCGCCATGTCCACCTACGACGCCGCCCCGTGGAACAGCTCGTCCGAAGGTTTCCGCAACCACCTGGAGGGCTGGCGCGGTGTGAACCTCCACAACCGCGTCCATGTCTGGGTCGGTGGCCAGATGACCACCGGAGCCTCCCCGAACGACCCGGTGTTCTGGATGCACCACGCGTTCATCGACAAGCTCTGGTCGCAGTGGCAGACCCGCCACCCCGACTCGCCGTACCTCCCCGCGGCCGGGACCCCCAACGTCGTCGACCTGCGCGACACCATGCGTCCCTGGAACAACGTGACTCCCGCCGACATGCTGGACCACACGCGCCACTACACCTACGACGCGCCCGCCCCGGCAGCGTAGGCAACGCCGGACCGGCCCCGGGCCCCGGTGGGAAACACTTCCCACCGGGGCCCGGGTGCCGGTGGCACCTACCCTTGAGCAGGTGACCCAGCAGAACCCGCACCCCCGACCCCTCGCCGTCTTCGACCTGGACGGCACCCTCGCCGAGACCGGCCACCGCCAGCACTTCCTGGAGCGCAGGCCCCGTGCCTGGGACGCCTTCTTCGCCGCCGCTCCCGATGACACTCCGCTCGCCGAGGGCCTGAGTCTGGTCGCCGAGGCCGCCGCCGACTGCGAGATCGTCTACCTCACCGGCCGCCCCGAGCGCTGCCGTATCGCCACCGTCGAGTGGCTGGAGCGGTACGAGCTGCCGAGCGGCCGCATCTTCATGCGACGCAACCACGACCGGCGCCCCGCGCGCACCACCAAGCTGGAGATCCTCAAGCGCCTCGGTCGCAACCGCGCGATCCGGATGCTCGTCGACGACGACGAACTCGTCTGCGAGTCGGCGCGACGCGCGGGCTACACCGTCGTACGGGCGAACTGGGCGAGCACTTCGGCGGCGATGCGGGACGCCCAGGAGCGTCAGGGCCGCACCTGACCCGCTCCCGGCCTCCTCCCGCTCGCCGGTTCACGGCGCCGCCGCACGCGGAGCGCGACTCCTCGCTCCGCCCGACGGATGGCGACGCGCGCGTCCACGGAGACGCGTGCCCCGTCCCCATCACCGGACGGTGCTTGGGCCGAACGGATGACGGTGCCGCCCCTGCCTCCGGGCGCCCGCGTCAGTCCTCCAGGCGGAACCCGACCTTCAGGCCGACCTGATAGTGCTCGACCTCGCCGTCCAGGATGTTGCCGCGGATCTGTGTCACCTCGAACCAGTCGAGGCCCCGGATGGTCTGCTTGGCCCGGGAGAGGCCATTGCGGATGGCCTGGTCGACCCCCTCGTGCGAGGTGCCGACGATCTCGGTGACCCGATAGGTGTGGTGGGACATGGGGTCGTCCTCTCCTTTGCGCCGTGCCGGCGTTCCCCTCCACGGTGCCCCAGCGGGGGGCGGTCCGCTCCCCGAGGCCTTCGTACCCGATGCGCTGAGCGGAGCCGCCCGGAGTCGCCCGGCATTCAGACGGCGCACATCCCCGCTCCGCACACCCGTCACGTCGAATCCAGCCGGTCACGGAATTAGTTAGGGGCCGGGCTGCCGCAGGCGCTGTCCGGTGCATCCGTACGGCAGAGGAGAGCCGCCATGCCCGCTTCGCCCGCAGTCGCCCCCGCCCCGGTCGTGTCCGCCGAGCCACGCTACGTCGTCTCCCTCGCCCGTACCCAGGAGGAGGTGCGCGCCGCACAACGGCTGCGGCACCAGGTGTTCGCCGGAGAGATGGGTGCCCGGCTCGACGGCCCGGAGCCCGGGCTCGACTCCGACGCCTTCGACGCGTACTGCGACCACATCCTCGTACGCCATGAGGAGACCGGCGAGGTCGTCGGCACCTACCGGGTACTGCCGCCCGAGCGGGCGAGGATCGCCGGACGGCTGTACGCCGAGAGCGAGTTCGACCTCGCGCGGCTCCAGCCCATCCGCGACGACCTGGTCGAGGTCGGCCGCTCCTGCGTCCACCCCGCGCATCGCAACGGCGCCGTCATCGCCCTCATCTGGGCCGGGCTCGCCCGCTACATGACCCGCACCGGCCACACCTGGCTGTCCGGCTGCTGCTCGATCCCGCTCGCCGACGGAGGCACCCTCGCCGCCGGAACCTGGGACACCGTCAAGGCCAAACACCTGGCGCCCGAGGAGTACTGGGTCACCCCGCACAAGCTCTGGAACGCCGAGGGCGTCGCACGGCCCGCGGGCCGCACCGAGCTGCCCCCGCTGCTGCGCGGCTACCTCCGGCTCGGCGCCTGGGTGTGCGGCGCGCCCGCCCACGATCCCGATTTCGGCGTCGCCGACCTGTACGTACTCCTGTCGCTGCGCCGCACCAACCCGCGCTACCTGCGGCACTTCCTCTCCCTGGCACCGGTGAAATGAGCGCCTGGCTCCCCACCGCGCCCTGCACCCCCGTCGGTTGTGCCACGGTCCAGTGGCCGACCGTCGGCCGCCTCAGGGCGGTCGTCCGGCTGCTGGCGGGAGCCGCCGCCGTGCTCGCGGGCCTTGTCGTCGCTCCCGTGACGGTCCCGCTCGGCCCGCAGGGCAGGGCCCGGCTGGTGGGGCTGTGGTGCCGCACCGTGATCAGGGCCTTCGGTGTACGGGTCCGCGTCATCGGCCCGGAGGAGCACGGCAGACCCGGCCGCGCGCACTCGGCCGCCCCCGGGCCGATCCCCGGCCCCCGGCCGGCACCCCGGGCCGGGGGACACCGCACGCACCCGACGCCGCGGGCCGATCCCCGAAGAACACCCGGACAGGGCCTGGTCGTCCCCAATCACATCTCCTGGCTGGACATTCCCCTCGTCGCCGCCGTGCTGCCCGGGCGGATGCTCGCCAAGAAGGAGGTACGGAGGTGGCCCGTGCTGGGCCCGCTCGCCCGGTTCGGCGGAACGCTCTTCGTGGACCGGGACCGGCTGAGAGCACTGCCCCACCTTGTCGCGGTCATGGCGGACGCCCTCAGGGACGGAGCGCGCGTGATCGTGTTCCCCGAGGGCTCGACCTGGTGCGGCCGGACCCGGGGGCGCTTTCGCAACGCGGCGTTCCAGGCGGCACTCGACGCGGGAGCCGGCGTGCAGCCGGTACGGATCACCTACCGGCCCACCGGTGCCGCCGCGTTCGTGGGCGACGACCCGCTCACGGCGTCGCTGTGGCGGGTCGTGACGACCGCCGGTCTCACCGCGGAGATCAGGATCCTTCCCCCGATCCCCGCGGGACGCCACACCGACCGCCGGTCACTGGCCCGCGCGGCGCACAACGCCGTGACGGGCGGCGGCCCGGCCTACACGGCCGTCGACAGCGACAGCGCGAACCGCCCCGCCGAGTCCGTCCACCACTCGGACAACTTCAGCCCGGCATCAGCCAGTTCGGTGCGCACACCCTCCTGACGGAACTTGGCCGACACCTCGGTGCGGATGTCCTCACCGGCTTCGAACGGCACGACCAGGTCGAGCGCCCGGATCGTCACCTTGAGCGCCTGCCGGGCCCGCAGCCGCATCTCGACCCACTCCTCCTCCCTGTTCCACAGCGCCACATGGGCAAAGGCGTCCGGATCGAAGTCGGCCCCGAGCTCGCGGTCGATGACGGCGAGCACATTCCGGTTGAACTCCGCGGTGACCCCGGCGGTGTCGTCGTACGCCGCCACCAGTACGTCCTCCTCCTTCACCAGGTCCGTGCCGAGCAGCAGGGCGTCCCCGGGCGACAGCATCGACCGCACCGCACGCAGGAACGCGTCGCGCTCGCCCGGCAGGAGGTTGCCGATCGTGCCACCGAGGAACGCGACGAGCCGGGGCCCCGGCGTGGCCGGTAGCTCCAGCGCCTGGGTGAAGTCGGCGGTCATCGCATGGATGTCCAGGGCCGGATGCTCACGGAGCAGTGCGTCGGCAGCACCTTTCAGTGCGCTTTCGCTCACGTCGACGGGCACGTAACTGCGCAGCCCCGTCAGGGCCTCCAGCAGATGCCGGGTCTTCTCGGACGAGCCGGAGCCCAGCTCCACGAGGGTGCGGGCGCCGGTGACCGCCGCGATCTCGTCCGCGCGGTCGATGAGGATCTCCCGCTCGGCACGGGTCGGGTAGTACTCAGGCAGCCGGGTGATGTCCTCGAACAGCTCGCTGCCGCGTGCGTCGTAGAACCACTTGGGCGGCAGTTCCTTGGGGGTACGGGTCAGCCCGCGCAGCACGTCGGCGCGCAGAGCGGCGCCGGCCGCGTCGTCGGGCAGGGTGCGGGTCAGCTGGAACGGGCTCACGCAGGTGGCTCCTTCAGCGGGGTCAGCAGGACATCGGTGCGAGTGGCCACGAGCAGGGTGCGGTCGGGCACCTCGCACCAGTGGGGATGGTCGTCATACGGCTCGGACGCCACGACCGTGCGGCCGCTGGGGCAACGAGGGCGCCCGGGCTCGGCGCGATACCAGAGCGTGTCGCCCCAGGCGGTCGCCGCGACCGTCACCCCGTCCGTGAGCAGCAGGTTGAGCCGTGATCCAGGGGCCGCTCGGGCGACCTCCTGCACCGTCTCGGCCAGTGCCTCCCCGAGCCCGTCGCCGTCGCGCAGCCGGTGCAGCACCAGCGCCCACACCAGCGCGGAGTCACAACGCGCCTCCATCGAGAGCAACTCGGCCGCGGGCAGCGCCGCGGCCAGCGGCGCGACCGAGTGCGGCCAGCCCTCAACGGCACCGTTGTGACTGAACAGCCACGGCCCGGCGGCGAACGGCGCCGCCGCCGCCTCCCCGTCCGCGCCGGCCTCGGTCGCGTCCCTCACGGCCGCGAGCATGGCCCCGCCGCGCACCACGCGCGCCAGATCGGCGAAGGACTGGTCGGCCCACAGCGGCCCGGCCCGGCGGTAGCGGGCCGGGACCGGGTCGTCCGCGGCGTACCAGCCGACCCCGAAGCCGTCCGCGTTCACCGTCCCGTACCGCTGGCGGCGCGGCGCCCAGGACTGCCGCAGGAGCCCGTGCGGTGGCGCCACCAGCAGCTCACCGAGCACGGTCTGCGGACCGACGAAGGCGATATGGCGGCACATCACGCGTCCCTCGCCGTGCGGAACCCGGAGAAGATCTGGCGGCGCACCGGAAGGTCCCAGTTGCGGAACGTACCGCGGCAGGCCACCTGATCCACGGCGAACGAGCCGCCCCGCAGCACCTTGTAGTCGGTCCCGAAGAACACCTCCGAGTACTCCCGGTAGGGGAACGCCACGAACCCGGGATACGGGAGGAAGTCGCTCGACGTCCACTCCCAGACGTCACCGATGAGCTGCCGGATCCCGAGCGGCGACGCGCCTTCGGGATACGCCCCGGCCGGGGCGGGACGCAGATGGCGCTGGCCGAGATTGGCCCGGTCGGGAGCCGGATCGCCGTCGCCCCAGGGATAGCGCCGGGAGCGCCCGGACCCGGGGTCGTGCCGGGCCGCCTTCTCCCACTCGGCCTCCGTCGGCAGCCGCCGCCCCGCCCAGCGGGCGTATGCGTCCGCCTCGTACCAGCTCACGTGCAGCACGGGCTCTTCCGGCGGCACCGGTTCGGTCACCCCGAACCTGCGCCGCAACCACTGGCCGGCCTCGCGCCGCCAGAAGAGCGGCGCTTCGATGTCGTGCCTGCGGATCTGGTCCCAGCCCCCGTCCGCCCACCAGCGCTCGTCGGCGTAGCCGCCGTCGTCGACGAAGGCCAGGAAGGCGCCGTTGGTGACGGGCGCGGTGTCCAGGAAGTACGCCGGGAGTTCGCGCTGGTGCGCGGGTCGTTCGTTGTCCAGCGCCCAGGGTTCCGCAGAGGTGCCCATGGTGAACGGGCCTGCGGGGACCAGCACTTCGGACGGCAGTCCGGCCATGCCGCCGGGGGGCGGCTCGGGTGCGTCCAGCGCTGCCGGACCGTGCCGCAGCTGATGGGTGATCAGCATGGTTTCGTCGTGCTGCTGTTCGTGCTGGGCGATCATGCCGAAGGCGAAGCCGGAGTCCACGAGCGGCCCGCCGCACAGCGGATGCTGATCGAGGACCTCGAGCACCCTGCCCCGTACGTCGGAGGCATAGGCACGGGATTCGGCGGGGGAGAGCAGCGGCAGCGACGGCCGCTCGGCCCGCGGGTGCTCGAAGGCGTCGTACACCGGGTCGATCTCGGGGCGTATGGCCTCACGCCCGGCGACGGCCCGAAGCAGCCACTGCTCCTCCTGATTGCCGATGTGCGCCAGGTCCCAGACCAGCGGCGACATCAACGGCGAGTGCTGTGCGGTGAGCTCGTGGTCGTCGACGCAGGTGGTGAGGAGGGCGGTGCGGGCCCGGGCAGCGGTCAGCGCGTCCAGGGCGCGCAGCCTGAGCGCCTCCTCGTCGGACGCCACCTGGGACTCGTTCATGAGTGGATCTCCTTGCCGTGGTGCACGTTCCGCTGCTCGCCCCGGTGGAACGCGAAGTCGTCGGCCGGGCAGCGGCCCGGCAGCACATAGCGGTCGAAGAACTCCACGACCGCTTTCTCGACGGCGCTGGAAGCACCCAGCCTGGGCAGCGCCTCCAGGGCGACACCGAAGCAGCTGACGGCGGCGCCGTGCAGTTCCGGGTCGGTGAGTCCGTCGCGGGCGGCGGCGGTCCACAGGGGGTTGCGCGGTGCGGGCAGTGGTCCGGCCAGCTCGGCCAGCGGTTTGACCATGCGGTACGCGATCTCCGCGGCCTCGGGGTCGTCGAAGAGCGCGGTGGTGACCGCCACCGGCACCTTCCAGCCGTCCTCGCCCGACTGCGCGTCGATCATGCGCAGTTCGAGATGGCCACGCGGGCGTACCGGGGGGAACAGCGTGGTCATGTGGTACTCGAGATCGGCGCGTGTGGGGGGCCTCGGCAGTCCGGTCCGTATCCACTGCCGGAAAGTCAGCCCCTCGGGCGACGGCCAGGGGCCTTCGGCGGCCCTGACGCACATCACCGGCGTGTCCAGCACATGGGCCGCCCAACCCGTGCGCGGCTGCGCACCGGGGTCGGGCGCGAGCGCCCGTACCGGGTCCAGGTCCGCCCACAGGGCCTGACGGGTCGACCGCCAGCCGGTCGGACGGCCCTCGCCCGCAGGTGAGTTGGCGAACGCCGCCACCAGCACCGCGCCGAGCAGGTGCGCCAGCTGCCATCGCCTGCCGAGTCCGAGAGGTCCCGGTTCCTCGAACCCCGCGTCCAGGCACACCTGGACGGACGCGGATGAACACATCATCGAGCGGCCGGCCGGCCCGGTCCGGTTCAGATACCGCTCCATCGCGTCATACCGGGGCTCGTGCAGCAGTCTGCGCGGGGGATTCCACGGATCGTGGCCGTGGCCGTCGAGGCTGAGCCCGGACGCACGCAGCGCGTTACGGACGGTGTCGAGGTCGGCCGCCATGGAGTCGATGCACTCCATCAGCGACGTGGCGGGCTGCGAGCTGAGCTCCAGCTGCCCGCCGGGTTCGAAGGTCAGTGCCGAGCGGAGCGGTAGCTCCCGCACCCCGGAGTACACCCGCTCCAGCCGCGACGGCTCGACGGGTCTGTCGGGGTGGTCCGGTTCGTGTACGAGCCACTCGAGCTCGATCCCGACCATGCGGGGCGGACCGGTCTTGAAACAGATGCAACGCAGCAACTCTTCGGCGGCGCCTTCGCTGAGCAGCGGTTCGCCGCCCCCGACATCGCGTGCGGCCATGATCGGATCCTCCTGTCGCAAGCGCTCCGTCCACCAGAAGTCACAGCCGTCCATTCGCACAAGGGAGATCATGTGGGGGTAAGAAGGCCGTAATAGGTTTGCCGGCGCCCTGTGGGATCACTGAGGATTCCGGGCATGAGTGCACGTCTACGGGGGATCGCGAGACAGACCCAGGAGATCGTCGAAGCAGGTCGCTACCGGGCGCCGGGCGGCCATGGGGTGACGATCGGCGGAGAACTGTCCGCGGCTGTCGAAGGAACTCGGATGTACGGGCCCGGACCCGTGCCGGTGGTGCCCGACACGGACCGTTCCAGCGTATGCGAGGTCACCGGAGAGAGCAGCCTGGACGCTGCCCGCCGGCTCACCTCCCGGGCGCCGGGCACGGTGGCGGTGCTCACCTTCGCGTCGGCCCGCAATCCCGGTGGCGGCTATCTCAACGGCGCCCAGGCCCAGGAGGAGGCCCTGTGCCGGGCCTCCGGGCTCTACACCACGCTGCTGCGGGTCCCGCAGTTCTACGAGCACCACCGAGCGGACCGGAGCCCCTTCTACTCCGACCGGGTGATCCACTCGCCCGGAGTCCCGGTCTTCCGCGACGAGCGGGGCCGGCTGCTGGACACGCCGTACACGGTCGGCTTCCTCACGTCCCCCGCCCCGAACGCCGGCGTGATCCTCAGCCGCACGCCGGACGAGGCCGCCCGGATTTCCGCCGCGCTCGCCTCCCGCGCCGAGCGCGTTCTGGAGACGGCCGCAGTGGCCGGCTACCGGCGACTGGTCCTCGGGGCCTGGGGCTGCGGGGTCTTCCGCAACGATCCGGCGCAGGTGGCGGGGGCCTTCCGGGGGCTGCTGCGGGACGGCGGCCGGTTCTGCGGTCACTTCGACGAGGTCGTGTTCGCGGTGCTTGACCGCGGCCAGGGGCAGCGGACGCTGGAGGCTTTCCGGGTGGCGTTCCCCGAGGGCGGCTCCGGGCGGGTCGCAGAGACCCGTGGGCGCGGTTTCCGGGCTGCGGAGGCGGTCGGGACCGCCGGGGAGGTGCGGTGACCCCGCGCCTCGACCCGCGCACCGCCCGCCGCCGCTTCACCGCCGTCACCTTTCTCTTCTGGCTGCCCGTGGGGCTCTACCTGCCGTCGCTCGTACTGCTGCTCACCGAGCGCGGCTTCAGCGTGGCGGCCGTCGCCGGACTGTTCGCTGTGCACTCGCTGACCGTCGCCGTGCTGGAACTCCCCACGGGCGGGCTCAGCGATGTCATCGGCCGCCGCCCCGTACTGGCGGCGGCGGGTGTGCTCAATCTGACCGCTCTCGTGCTGTTCGCCCTCGGCACCAGCGCCTGGGTGCTCACGTCCGCGATGCTCCTGCTGGGCTCGGGGCGAGCCCTGTCCAGCGGACCGGCCGAGGCCTGGTACGTCGACACCGTGCAGGCGCACTCCGGCCCGGATGCCGAACTGCGCACCGGACTGTCCCGGGCCGGCACCGCTTCCGCCACCGCGCTGGCCGTCGGCACCCTGACCGGCGGGGCACTGCCCTGGCTGCTGGGCCTGGGATCCGACCCCGGGGCGCGGCTTGCCGAGGTCACCTCCGGGGTCGTGCTGCCGCTCTCCGTACCGGGGTTGCTGGGCGCGGCAGTCGTACTCGTCTTCGTCACCTATGTGCTGACCAGACTGCCCGAACCACCCCGGCCCCCCGCCACACTGCGCGATGTCGTCGCGGGAGTCCCGGCGACGGTGCTCGGCGGACTGCGGCTGGGCGCGAGTGACCGGCTGGTCCGACGGCTGCTGCTCACCGCATGTGCGACCGGCGGTGCGTTGGGCACCATCGAACTCCTCATGCCCGGCCGGACCGCCGCGCTGACCGGTGCAACCGCATCCGGTGCGGTCGTCTTCGCACTCCTCGCCTGCGGGGGCTTCCTCTGCACGGCCGCCGGCAGTCACCTCGCGCCGTTCGTGGCCCGGGTCACGGGCGGCGCCCAGCGCGCTGTGCTCGCCGGTCTCGGTGCGATGGCGGCCGGCCTGCTGGTCCTCGCAGCCACCGCCGCCTGGTCGGGTCCCTTCGTGCCGGCGCTCGCCGCGTTCGGCTACGGACTGATCTATCTCGCCCTCGGCGCCACCGGCCCCAGCGAGAACGAGCTGCTGCACGGCCGCGTCAGCGGCGCGCACCGGGCCACCGCCTTGTCGGTGCAGTCCCTCGCGCTGCAAGCGCTGGGCGCCGCGACCGGTCTGGTCGCCGGTGCGTTGCCGCAGGGGCCCCTGCCCTGGCTGCCGGGTGCGCTGCTCCTGGCGGCGGGAGCCCTGCTCTGGGTCCACAGGGCGCACCACCACAGCGGTGAGCTTCGCGATCGCGACGACCGCCGCGATCGCGCCGAAAGCGCATGCACCGATACGAGGGCCGCCACCGCGCATACCGGCGCCGGAGCGTGATCGATCGGTAGCTCCTTGCAGCGGATCATGCCGTGAACGGCATGGTTGCGGGGGGTCGGCGGGGTGCGAGCCGAAGCCGCCGGGCGCCGCCGCGTCAACGGCGCCGGTGGTCAGGGCGCGGCGAACACTTCAGGCCACTCACCGATTTCCGGGCCTGATCGCTCTGGAAGTATCCCAGAGCGATGAGTCAGACACCCAGGGCGATGACCCAGACACCCAGACAGCCGGCAGAACGCTCCCTCATGGCCGACCGGACCGTCCCGACCAGCGCCGACGTCGCGCGGCTGGCAGGCGTCTCCCGGGCCACCGTCTCGTACGTACTCAACAACACCTCGGCGGTGCGGATCAGCGAGCCCACCCGTCGGCGGGTGCGCGAGGCGGCCGAAGAGCTGGGCTATGTGCCGCACGCGGCGGCCCGCAGCCTGCGAGCGGGGCACACGCGTATCGTGCTGCTGCCCACCGCGCATGTGGCGCGAGGCCCACTCGACGGGCACTTCATCGGCGAACTCCAGTGGGCGCTGCGGCGCCTGGACTACACCGTCGTGCAGTACGGCAGTCTCGGCCTGGACGGCGACGCCGCCGCCAGGGCGTGGGCCGAACTGCGGCCCGTCGCGGTGGTGTCCCTCGGCGAGGTCGCACTCACCCCGCAGGGGGTGGACGTGCTCAAGCGCTCCGGAGCGCGAGCGGTGATCACGCTGGGCCCGCAGCAGGTGCGGGGGGCCCACTCGCTGGTCATGGACCAGCGCGAGGTGGGGGTCCGGGCGGCGCAGCACCTGCTGGAACGCGGTCGGCGACGGATTGGCATGATCATGCCTGAAGAGCCGGGGCTGGCACTCTTCCGTGAGCCACGCCTCGCCGGGCTGCGACAGACCGCCGAACCCCTCGGCGCGACCGTCACACCGCTGCCACTCGGATACGACGAGTCAGCCGCGGACGCCCTCGCGGGACGCTGGCGCGAACTCGGACTGGACGCCGTGTACGCGTACAACGACGAGTACGCCATGCTGCTGATGCGAGCGCTCCAGGACGCCGGGATCGGCGTCCCCGACGAGACCGCGGTGATCGGCGCGGACGATCTGCTCCTCGGGCGGCTGCTGCGGCCACGGCTCAGCACGGTCCGGATCGACATGGTCACCGGACAGCATCTCGCGGAGCTGGTCGACCGGGTGGTCCGCGATCCGGGCGGTGCTCCCGAGCGGCACGATCTGCTGGGCGCGCGGACGATCGGCCGCGAGTCCACGTGAGCGTGCGGCGTCGGCGGTGCGTCGCTAGCGTCAAGGCATGAGTACCCTTCCGCGGCACTTCCAGATCCTGCTGGTGCCGTCACACGTGGTGGACCGTTCCGGTGCGGCCGTGGAGGACAGCGCGGTGCGGTCGGCGACCGTGGAGTACACGGGTGAGACCGGCGCCTCCGGCTATCCGCGCTATTCAGGGCACGGCGTCATCGCCGACATCGATACGGCGACGCGCACCGTGGAGGCGCTGCTGGTGGACGGTGCGGAGCTGGACTACGGCCTGACCGCGCTGGTGTCGGACTACCCGAGGGCCTGAGCGACGGTACGGACCGGCCCGGGCGGTGCGCCCTCACGGCGCATGCCCGGGCCCGTCCGTACCGCTGTCCGCCGCGGCTGCCGCACCGCGATCCGCCGCGACTGCCGTTGGTGCCGTCGCCGGGCCTACTGCGCCTGCTGCCCGCCGCCCTGGGCCTGCTGGGCTGCCTGGGCGTCGGCGATGGACTTGCGGACCTCGTCCATGTCCAGCCCCCTCGCCTGCCCGATCACATCCTCCAGCGCCGACTCCGGCAGTGCACCGGGCTGCGCGAAGACGGCCACGTTGTCCCGGATGATCATCAGGGTCGGAATCGACTGGATCTCGAACGCCGCGGCGAGTTCCTGCTGCGCCTCCGTGTCCACCTTCGCGAAGACAAGGTCGGCGTGCCGCTCGGACGCCTGCTCGTAGACGGGGGCGAACTGGCGGCACGGGCCACACCAAGAAGCCCAGAAGTCGATCAGGACGAATTCACTGTCAGCTACAACCTGATCGAAGTTTTCCTTGGTGAGCTCGATGGTGCTCATGTGTTCCAACCTCTTCCTGCTGTCCGTAGTGGGGGACGCCCAGCACAACCGTGTGCCGGGCGGGCCGTATTCCGCCTGCCCATGTGGCCCCGCCGCACACGTGGCTCCAGACTTGTCCATATGACCGAAGCCGTGGAGTACGACGTGGTGGTGCTGGGCGGGGGTCCCACCGGGGAGAACGTGGCGGAGCGGGCAAGGGCCGCAGGGTTGAGTACGGCGCTGGTGGAGAGCGAGTTGGTCGGCGGCGAATGCTCGTACTGGGCGTGCATGCCGAGCAAGGCGCTCCTGAGGCCGGCGATCACCCACTCCGACGCCCGACGCGTCCCGGGAGTCCGCGAGGTGGTGCACGGCTCGCTGGACACCCCGGCGGTGCTCGCCCACCGCGACGAGTACACCTCGCACTGGAAGGACGACGGCCAGGTCGCCTGGCTCGACTCGACCGGCGCCCGTCTCTACCGCGGCCACGGCAGACTGCACCGCCCCAGGAAGGTCGTCGTCACCGGACCCGAAGGCGAACACCATGTGCTCACCGCCCGGCATGCCGTCGCCGTGTGCACCGGCACCAGGGCCGTGCTGCCCGAACTGCCCGGGGTGGCCGGCGCCAGGGCATGGACCAGCCGCGAGGCCACCAGCGCCAAGGCCGCGCCGGGCCGCCTGGTGGTGGTCGGCGGGGGAGTGGTGGGCACCGAGATGGCCACCGCATGGCAGGCACTCGGCTCCCAGGTCACCCTGCTCGTCCGGGGCAAAGGGGTGCTGCCGCGGATGGAGCCCTTCGTCAGCGACTACATCGTGGACGCCCTCACCGAGGGCGGTGCCACGGTCCGCACCGGGTCGTCCGTCGAAGCCCTGCGCCGTGACGGAGGCGAAGGACCGGTCACCGTGATCCTCGAAGGCGGCGAACTGATCGACGCCGACGAGGTCCTCTTCGCCACCGGACGCGCTCCCCGCACCGAGGACATCGGCCTGGAGACGGTCGGCCTGGAACCGGGATCCTGGCTGACGGTCGACGACACCTGCCGGGTCGAGGGCACCGACTGGCTCTACGGCGTCGGCGACGTCAACCACCGTGCCCTGCTGACCCATCAGGGCAAGTACCAGGGACGCATCGCGGGAGCCGCGATCGGAGCCCGGGCCCAGCACGTCCCCCTGCTCGAAACCGACCGCTGGGGAGCGCATTCCGCCACCGCCGACCACGACGCCGTACCCCAGGTCGTCTTCACCGATCCCGAGGCGGCGGCCGTCGGCCTGACCCTCGCCCAGGCGGAGGCCTCTGGCCGCCGGGTACGGGCGGTCGACTACGACCTCGGCGCGGTCTCCGGAGCGGGGCTGTACCTGGACGGCTACCGCGGACGTGCCCGTATGGTCGTCGACCTGGACAGGGAGATCCTGCTCGGGGTCACCTTCGTCGGACCCGGCGTGGGTGAGCTGCTCCACTCGGCCACGATCGCCGTCGCGGGCGAGGTGCCGATCGACCGCCTGTGGCACGCCGTACCCTCCTACCCGACCATCAGCGAGGTCTGGCTGCGGCTGCTCGAGACCTACCGGGGCTGAGCCGCGGAGGCGGCGCGCGCAGAGGAGGCACCCGAACAGGTCGACCGCGGCACCCGGATGGCTCGCAGCGCTCGCGCACCCCCCGCCCCCGGGTTCTGCTGGGACCACCCATTCATACCGGGAGGTCCTGCCATGCCGGACAACGGAGTTCCGGGCAACGGAGCGCCGGACGACCGAGTGCCGGACCCCGGCTCGGCCGATCTGAACCGACTGCGCGACCGTGTCGCGGCACTCGAGTCCCAGCAGGAGAAGCGAACCCCCCGGCACCGCACGAGGTCCTTCTTCGCCGCGCTGCTCATCGTGCTCGGCTGCGTACTCGCGCCGTTCGGCGTCGTCGCCGCATGGACGGCGGACGAGATCGGCGACACCGACCGCTATGTGGCCACCGTCGCCCCGCTCGCCTCCGACGCGGACGTCCAGCAGGCGGCCGCGGCCCGTGTCACCAACGCGGTGATGGAACACATCGATCTGGGCGCACTGCTGGAGGAAGCCGCCCCGGCGGACCGGCCCTTGCTGGACAAGCTCATCGGCCAGGTGGGCAACTCCCTGGAAGGCGCCGTGCGCAGCTTCGTCCAGGACAAGACCCAGGAGATCCTCGCCTCGGACGTCTTCAGGACCATCTGGATCGACGCCAACCGCGACGCCCACGCCGCACTGGTCAAGGCCCTCACGGGCAGCGCGGACAGCACCGTGACGATCCACAACAACTCGGTCACCGTCGACCTCGCACCGGTGATCGACAGGGTCAAGCAGCGCCTCGTGGACGACGGGCTGACCATCGCGTCGAAGATCCCCGAGGTGCACACCGACTTCACCGTGCTGCGCTCCGACGACATCGGCCGCGTGAAGACCTACTTCCGGCTGCTGCAGATCGCCGGGGTCTGGCTGCCGGTCATCGCGGTGGTGCTGGTCATCGCCGGTGTGCTGCTGTCCAGGCACCGGCGCCGGGCCCTCGTCGCCGGCGCGCTCGGCCTCGCCTTCGCCGCGGTGGTACTCGGCGTCGCGCTCACCGTGTTCCGGGTGGTGTATCTCAACGCGCTGCCCGACAGCGTCTCGCAGCCCGCGGCGGGCACGATCTACGACACCATGACGCGCTATCTGCGCACCATGGTCCGGGTGACCATCGCGCTGGGCGTGGTGGTGGCCCTCGCCGCCTGGCTGAGCGGCCCCGGGCGGTACGCCACCCTCGTACGGCAGCTGTGGATCTCGGGAATCGCCGCGGTACGTGCCACGGCCGACCACTGGGGCATGCGCACCGGGCCCGTGGGTCCGTTCGTCCGGCGATACCGGTCCTGGATCACCTGGGTGCTGGTGGCCGTGGCGCTGCTGGTGTTCATCCTGTGGAGCTACCCCACGGGCTGGGTCGTCATCGCCATCGCGCTGGTGCTGCTGCTGGCCATGGCGGTGGTGGAGTTCCTGGCCCAGGACAGCACTGTCGGCACGAAAAACACCGGGGCGGACGGGCCGGGACCGGTCAGACCGCCCCGGACTCCGTCCGCCCCGTGACCACGGATCAGCCCTTGCGGGTGTTGATGTCCTCGGTGAGCTGGGGGACGACGTTGAAGAGGTCGCCGACGACGCCGTAGTCGACGAGGTCGAAGATCGG